>CAZGUM010000038.1:0-27267 GCA_964529085.1 uncultured Methylomonas sp.
AATTTATTTGGCTCCCCCGGACGGGCTCGAACCGCCGACCTAGTGATTAACAGTCCCACAAAATCAACAACAGACAAGATAATGCAACAAACAATAACAATTAAATCAATCTATTAGCCTGTTTCTTTGTTTGTCGCTTGTTGCTGTTTACTGCCTCTATTTATCTTCAAGTGTCCCGCCAGTGTCCCTCGAGTCACTTACAAAATACTGGGTCGGGGCTAGGTCACTTAATTTGAATAGCAGCCAATCAATTCATAATACCTATTCCGCTTTACCATTGTAAGTTTCATAGTTCATTTCGTTAGATTTTTCCAATTTGCATCATTCGAATAGATCGCCTTGAATTCACTGCAGGCCTTTAGGACTGTAGATTTTTTTTGCTCCGGTGTTGGATGATCTGGATAGTGAAATCTTAAGCCAGCATCGTACAGCAAATCAGCTCGAACTGCCCCATCCCCATAAATAGACTCAGCTCCGCTGTAAACAAACTCCCTGACCGGTATGCTCTTAATATCTTCACAAGATTCTAAAATACTTTCGCTATCCTGCTCTGAAATGGAAGAACCATGATAATTAAGACAGGCTACTAACCCCAGAATGCATTTTATGCTCATAATTTCAAACTATTTATTTTTTGAGATTCGAAGATGGTCCAACTACTAAAGCAAATAACACAACGAACCGCGAAAGTGGTCCTACTTTATTTTCGCGCTCACTGACTTAAACTTCTGTATTGCACAGGCCTATAGGCCTATCTCCCAAGTCACACCGTCTTTCATTCTTTGATAGAATACACGTTGTGAAATTTCTTTAAAATCAAATGAAATATCATGTTGGGAATGGTTAGTTCAAATTACATAAGATGATTATTTGTTTATATCTCGATGTTGGCTGAGCACGCAAAACCAACTTTATTGCCCTGATCATGTCGGCTCCAACCACATTCACTCATAATACTATCTAGTTGCTGTTTATAACGTTTTCGTCTGTCACTTGTGGTTTTGGCATTCGTTTCGGGAATAATTTCACCTATAGCGAGCACAACGTTCGATCTATCACCGCTCCACTTCAACGAAAAATGGTTTTCACCATTTAAAATTCGATCTGCAGTTTCTCGGGCAAGCACCTTGGTATCCATTCGCAAATCTTGCTTCTGAAGTTGGCGAGAGCCAGTTTTAGCAATGGTCGCCGTTCCTTTTTCTAGGTTTACTTCCCAATGGTGAAGCGCCGCTCTGGTTGAACCCTTTACAGTGCCGCCATGCCGTTCTAATTGAAAAGACAGAATTGGTGATTTCCATTTCAGGTTTTCGCTTCGGCAGACTTTATCGGGCGTTGTGCTTTGATCATCACTACCACTCAAAACCGGCCAACATTCGCTTAAGAGTTCGAGTACTTTTTTACTGACTTCTCCGGATAGTTTCGGTTCGCAAGTCGCTAAGCTTTCGAGGTAAGTTAGTAAATCGTGAATGTTGTTTTCCGAATGATTCATATCGAGACCGGGTTATTGGAAATAGAAATCAACATCAAGTATATACCACGCCGGAAACTAGCTAAGGCTCAGCCAACCCTATGATAGGTCTTATGGAGAGACTTGGCCTATAAATTGTTGCTTTCTCATCTTGCTGCTAACCTCAGTGACATATTTTCCTAGCCCAAGATACCAATCGCCTCAGCATGTCCAAACTCCGCACCCACTACGACAATCTCAAAGTAGCCCGCAAAGCTCCCGACGCAGTAATCCGGGCTGCATACAAAGCCTTAATCCAGCAATATCACCCGGATAAATTTGAAGGGCCTGAGCATGAAGCCTTGCGGATAACCAAAATTATCAATCAATCATTTGACGTATTGATCGATCCTGTTAAACGTGCTGAACATGACCGCTGGATAGATGAACAGGAAGCCAAGAAAGGGCAATATAGTGAAACCGACAACGCTAACGATCACGGGGTTTACCGAGAAGACGAACGCCGAGAACCATCGAAAACCGAAGAGCCTCGAGAGCCAAAGAGTTGGATCGATGAAATTCCCAACCAAAAAAATGATCTTTCATGGAAAGCTATAGCAGCCAATTTTTTGGGTCTGTTGCTAGTTGCGTATATTACATACCCAAACCCCGCTGGCCTTAAAGGACCAGATGCGCCACTTTTTCTCTTTTTTCGGTTAGTCACCCCCTCTTTGATTGCAACTGTTGTAACAGCGATTTTTTATATCTTTCGTCGGCAAAAAGAAAAGCCTTTGGTGAAACGTAGCTTTACCATTGCAACTTGGTTCTTCCTGGGAATGATAGTCTACGGGGAATACAGCATGCAAAAACCAACACCTAAAGAAGTTAAGTGGGAAGAACTATCTTCAGCACTTCCGACAGGGAATCCCCCGGCAAATAAATACGGACACAATCAGAGTGCTACGGCTAAAACGATCAAAAGAAGTATTCAAATCAATAATGCCTGCAAAGCGGAATCCATATCAACTTCGATTACCTATTTTGATGGGACAGACTGGGTTACAGCCGGATGGTGGTCGGTTGCCCCACTTTCAAAAGTAAATACCGGATTGCAAACCGATAACAAAGAAATTTACGCTTACGCAATATCAGAAAACCATAGATGGCAAGATACTACAGGCAATGGTTTCGGTCGCACTATTACAAATCAAAGCTTTACATATTCATCCACAAAGCCAATGGCCACAACTGATTCAACTCTGGTTCGATTTTTTTTAACCCCCGCTGTTGAAACTGAAAATCAATCCGGATCATATTATGAGTTTTCAATGTTATGCTCCAATAACGATTCAACTACCGAATTGGAAGAAAATGAATATTTAAATACCGCTAGAGAACTAGTGGCAAAGTATCCAGTGTTGGGTGAGGATGGCCCAATAGCTAATAAAGTACTTGCCCAAGTTGATGTCTATATGAAAGACGGTATGAAAGCCGCCGATGCATTACGCAAAGCAGTAAATAACCCAAAGCTGTCATTGAAAAATAAGAATACCAGTCGTAGTGATAGAAATGACAATCCAGACCTATCCCAAGTATCTAACGATAAACAATTAGCCACAAAAAACAGCAAAGAACAAAGAAAACAGAAATATTGGGACTCCCATCCCGAATGCATGGCAAACGATGTAGGTTGGCATACCTTCTTAAGATGTAATGGCATTGGGCCAGGGTCATGGTCTGAGGAACAATCCAACAAAGGGCCATAAAACTTAAATCTAAGCCAAAAAACTGCGTATCGACAAATTACCTTTGCTCATTTTTCAAATCACCATTTTGATCAAAGTAGCCAGGTATCTTGGGCCTAAGCACCGTACAAGAAGCAAAGAACTCGCGAATGGTTATTTTCGGGGCATTTTCAAACGTCGGCACCGGTTCTCCGGGATGCGTAGCACAATAAATATCAATCAAAAACTGTCGATATTCGCCATCTAACGGACTTTGATTTTCCAGTTTTCCAATTCGGGTTTCTAGTCTGCTCATGCTTTTTCCTCCAACGCTTTTACACGTTTTGCCAATTCATCGACCTCGATGATTTTTGATTGGGCGCTCAATGCGGCCAGTAATTGTGAAGCCGTATCCGGCGGAATTGAGCCAGTAAAAGCGGAGCTAATAATCGCTTCAGCTTTCTCAGACAAGCCGCCGCTTTTCGGCACACTGATGTTGATTTGCGGTGCGACGTTTTTAAGACTTGGCGTGATACGGTCTAAAAGCATTTTGCATGCCGCCATATCGCCGCCGACCGCAGCGTCAATAACGGCTTTCAAAATATCTTCAGATCGCGCCTCAATGGCGTTTCTGATTTGTGCGCCGGGTGTTTGGCCTTTAGGTCGACCGGCAGCGTTACCTGATTTACCTTTTTGAAAAGTCATGGTTGTTACCTGCTTGCTTTATCAGAATAATGAACATTGTTTAATCATACTGTGCTGAAAATTTTTTGAAATTTTTTTCGGCATCTATCGGTACTATCGAGGCCAGCCCTCTTTATATTTAAGCGGTAGGGTGTTTCCGGTGGTAGGTGGGGGCACCGGGGGGCCTCATTTTGACGATCCATGTTTATCGCTTCGACGGGGATTATCGATCTTTAGCCAGTCTTAAGGGGGCAGGTTACCGGACAACAGGACACTTCTATAGAAGTGTGTCCGTGTCCGTCCGGCTTATAACCCCGGACAATTTTTGATTTTGTCCAGTCCTGTCCGTGTCCGTCCGCCATCATTCGAAAATCGGCCATGCGAAAGCGTCATATTCGACCGTAAAACCTTGATTTAATAACTTGTCACGGCATCGTTTGAACGCCTTCCGTTTGGCGTCTTCTGTATTGGCATCCACGACAATCGCCTTATAAGCCACCTCCCGCCAATGCTCGATACTGACAATTTTTTGTTGCTTACGAACCAGGGAATCAAAACCACCAAACTTGGCTTTTATCTCGGTGGTCGGCTCCACGCCATGCGCAGTAATGGCTTCATTCAGACTGGTTAAAATGGCATCCTCCCGCGCAGATAACTTACGCTTCTGCGTGCGGGTTTTGCCTTCGCCGTCATATTCTAAATAAACACTGGTCAGCGGTTCGCCGTCATCGCTGCACCAATCTAAATCAATCGGTTTTAGACTGAATTGCAGCGGTTGAAAGGCTTCAAAGTCTTTGGCTTTATGGCAGGCCAAGACAATTCCGCCGTCGTCCTTGGTCGCTGAAAATTCGCCATCCATTGCCGCCCGGATTGAGCTACTGCCCCGGCTGCGGTCTTTAGGGCCGTGACCGCTGTGATGTACAACCAATACCGCCGCGCCCAATGGTTTGATAAAGCCGTCAAGATTGGCAATAAATCGGCCTATGTCTTGACTGCTGTTCTCGTCGCCGTCCATGTTTCGGTGCAACGTGTCGACGATCACTAGGCCGGGGTTCGGACAAGTCGATTTAATGGTATCGGCTATCCATTGCGCGTTTGTCGCATCAATCAGGTTTGCCGGTTGTTGGCTAATAAATAACCGGGCTGGCGCTTGCATCTGGTATTTTGACTCGAGCGCCTTTGTCCGCCGTCCCATTCCTGCAAAGCCTTCGCCTGCAATCACGACCACATCTACCGGCTTGGTGCGATGGCCGTTCCAATCGATACCCGCCGCCATACAGAACGCCCATTCCAGAGCAAACAACGATTTCCCCGCGCCGGGTTCACCGAACAATAGATTCAAGCTGCCGCGTTCAATGATATTCTTTACTAGCCAGTCAATAGCAACCGGTTTAGCTGTCAAGCATGGTGCGGAAATTAGCGGGAATAACGGCTTTTCCTTTGGTGATGGCGGCCCATGGCTGTCATCGTTGAGCTTGTGCGGTTCTGGCAGGTTTTTCGCCTGCTCCTGCCGGTAGAGCCGCTGATTGTGTTTTGTGATTTCGGAATTCCACTGTAGCGCTTTTTTAAATTCGCCCTCACACTCCAGAAGCCGGAAACAATCAAAAGCGTCGTGTGCATATTTATCGTTCAAAACATCGCCGCCGTGAGAATAAACCCTTTCTAAACCATCAGCACAGTTCCTCATTATGACCACACCGGGAGCACCTGAACCGCTACCGGGACGGATGAATCTATCATGCCCGGCTGGTGTGTAGCCGTTTCGAACAAGCACTTCCTCCACACCAACAGCCTGGTTAAATTCAGCTATAGGGTCACACCTGCCTGGTAAATTCTCGCCTTGTTGTGGTCGTCGTGGCACTAATTTTGGCGCTGTCTTTTCAAAATCCAGAACCGACTCAAGACACGGTTTCCAATCGTCCCAGTGTTGCAACATATCCAGTAAAACAGGCGGTGCGGGCGGTATCTCTGCGGGATTGCCGATAAATTGATAAAAGCCTCCCTCCGGGTGTTGTCCTTGAATTACGTCTTGGCAATTCCCTGATCGCAATTCAAATATGACTGAGCCGTTATGCTTGAACTGGCGCAATCCAGCGCCGGAAAAATCAGCCGGCAACTTAAACAATAATTTGCCCCGGTTCGCTTTCGGGCTTTTTACCTCAACACGGGCATCATTTTCTAGCCAGGCTAACAAGTCTAAGTCGGTGGACTCTTCAAAGACACGCCGCGCCAGCTCCACATTGTCCAAATCGAGTGCCAAGGTATTTGACGCGCCATGATACAAACCAAAGTTATAGCCGATGGCATTTATAAAGTCGTCAGCATTAGCAGAATAGCCACCGGGATTTTCTGAGCTTTTCGGCTTGTTCCAGCCCTTGGCGCGAGATCCTTTGGTGGGTTTGCCGTTAATCGGTGGGATTGGCACTAACGCCAACCCCGCGTCAGTGTATGACGCGAGATAGTTGCTTTGCATATATCACCCCCAAGCCACGCTTAACCATGCAGCCAAACGGGTAAACTCCTTAGCAATACGGGGAAGATAACCCTTTGAACACCATGCTCTGGCCTTCTCTGAGCTGTTTTGTTGAGTCGTGTGATTGTCTGACTCAGATTGCGGCACCTGTGACAGCTCAGAAAAAAGCTTACGGTCTGCGGACGTAAAGCTAAAGAGCCCAACGAAGACAACGCTGCCATTTTTTTCATGAATTTCCACCACCTCTAATGGCAGTTGAAAACCGTGACGCCGCAATCCCGTTACAAAATCATCGCAGTTTTGGCTTTCGGCGATAATCCCCATTTCCTCACGGGGGATCGGGCGAACAAACAGCACCTTTCCAGCGTCAAATTGTTGTTTGGTTAAACTCATTTCACACCGCCTTGGTTTTGCCGGTCTATGCACGCGAAAAACTCAGCCTCATCAATCAAAACCCTGCGGCCCACGCGTTTAAACGCGCTCGAAAACCCGTTAGTCTTCTCATGAAACACTAAATGGCGCATACCGCCCTGCGGTGGCCACGAATGGTATTGATTCCAGTCAGGGACGGGAATCAATCGATTTGCGGTTTGGTTAGTCGTCGGTGTCGCAGTTGCGGTCATAAATTACCCCTGATATTCAAGTTGAGTGAATCGCCGCATGCTGTTGTGGTTTGCGGCTTGGGTAAATGATGAACGGGCGTTAAAAGCTTACAACCAACGACGAAAGTTTTCTGCAAGCCTTTCGGATTGGGGCTTTGAAGAGAATTTGAAATATAACTTTCATTGAAAAATTGAAAGTTTTTACCGAAAATTTACGTTATTGAATGCCTTTAATATCGTGGAGGGCTGAAAGGGCTTTTTGTCTCCACGTTTTTTAATACCTACTTTCTCAAGAGATTGAGCGACTTTCGCCGCCAATAAATTACGCTTTAGTAGCAAAGTTGAATCATCTTTGACAAGTTGACGGGCAAAATAGCGTGCGGGAACATACCAACGGAGCTTTGGATTCGGGTCATTTGGATTTTGTTTTAGCCATGGTTCCTCCTCTCTAGCGGTGCCGTCATCGTCATGTTTTACGGCCGCTCGCTTCGTCTCCCTGCCTTTTGGTATATCGTGGCCCCCCATCCCAAGACGATGTTTTATTTCAGCTTGTTTTTCCGCTATCTGGGTTAGCCGTTTATCCTGCCATTCGCAAGGACTTTGTTGAAGTACAAGTTTTTTTTCTGCGTCTAGTAATCTCAAATAAAAGAAAAGCTCTACGCGGTGTTCAAATGCCAACGGCTCCGCCATGTTCGGCAAATCCTCACGAATCAGACTGTGTACATCAACCCTTTCATATTGCTCTGAGTTTAGTAAACGTGAAGCTTTTATTTGTGCGGTTCCATTCAACCTGTTCAATTCTTGCTCTGAGATTTTCACTGACTCATCTGTTTGCATCACACGCCACCGAAAATCTTAGCATTCATACTGGCAACCACGTTGGAAACATGGCCGTCTGATAGGTGGGCGTAACGCTTCACCATGGCTAAGGTTTTATGCCCCAATACTTCGGCAATCTCAGCCAGGCTGGCGCCGTTCATGGCTAGATAAGACGCGGTGCAGTGTCTTAGGTCATGCCAATGAAAGTCGCTGATTTGCGCCGCGTGCAGGGCATTTTCGAAGGGTTTTCTAAGATCAATCGGTTTATGTGCGTGGATGGTGCCAGGAAATAGCAAATCGGTATCGAGCCGCCTAACCTTGGCATGTTCCCGCAATAGTTCCAGCCCATGACCGGCTAAAGGAACCCGCCGCCGTTCGCCGTTCTTGGTTTCGTGTAGGATGATGAAGCCATCTTTAAGGCTGACGTCCTGCCATTTCAGGCCCATCAATTCACCTTGCCGCATACCAGAGGACAGCGCCAGAATGACGCACAGATAAAGCTGTTGGTTGGTGGATTGCTGACAAGCGTTTAAAAAGCGTTCGCGTTCGTCTTCGTCCAAAAACCTAACCCGCCCGCGAGACTCTTTCGGCTTTTTAACTTTCCGCATCGGTGAATCTTCAAGCCATTGCCATTCGTTCACGGCAATAGTGAAGGCATGGGATAGCGCGGCCATATATCGAACAACTGTGGCGGGGCTCCGTGGTGTTCCCCTGTAGGTTTCGCCACCGGCTAGTTCGTCCCGATATTGCACAATCATGGCCGGGGTTATGTCGGCTAAGACATAAGCGCCGATTTTTTCTTTCCACCAGTCAAGTTGCTGCGCTTGTTTTATTGCTTGCTTGGGCTTTGTCGGCAATACATCCTTGATGTATCTCTCTACCAGTTCTGCAAGGGTATGCTTTTTGGCTTCGGCGGTTTTGAAGTGCCGCCCTTCTCGGATTGCCGATTCTGTAGCCGCTGCCCATTTCTTAGCATCGGTCAGCCGGTCAAATGTGGCGGATTGCGCCGGGTAGCCTTTCAGCCGGACTTTTACGCGATAGGATTTATCGCCGGTGTCTGTGGTGCGTGTTTCGATGGTTGCCATATAAACCCCTTGGGGCAATGGCCGGTATAATCTGCGGTAGCCATTGCTTAACCCGTTCTGTTAAGTGGTGGTTAGGGTCTGGCTGTGTTGGTAGCACTTCCAGGCCCGTTTTTTTGCTTCGTTAAAAGTCTACAACAAAGACCAAAAAACAGCAACATGTGATAAGTAATCACTCGACCTATTGCTATTAAATCTAGTAATTTCGGCACATTAAGACAAAAAATCTGCTAAATGGGACAATTTAGGGACAGTTGAAAACAAAAAGCAGTCGTTTGGGCTAATTTTTAGCCAATCTGGTGTTGGTGGTTTTGGGTAAATTTAGCGGTTTTAGCTGGTGCGGGGCAGCCGTGATTTCTGATGAAAATATGGTCTTTTCTGTTGCGGCGTGTTGTGGCTTTTTATTTTGAAGTGTCCCGCCAGTGTCCCAAACAGGCAAAAAAAAAGGACCTACATCGCTGTAAGTCCTTAATTTATTTGGCTCCCCCGGACGGGCTCGAACCGCCGACCTAGTGATTAACAGTCACCCGCTCTACCGACTGAGCTACAGGGGATTAATATTTTTCGCATTCTCGATATGGCGCGCCCGGAGAGATTCGAACTCCCGACCGCTCGGTTCGTAGCCGAGTACTCTATCCAGCTGAGCTACGGGCGCTTATCTGAGCCGCTTATTATCGTTAAGATTCAAGTCAATGTCAAGACTTAATTTAGTGCGGAAGAGGGTTTGAGTTAGCAATGCGCTTTTGGCGCATGAGTCCTCAATAGAGACGCTCCTTCAGCAATGCTTACTAACTTAAGTAGATTTCTACCAAATTTCCTTAAGTTAGTGCTCTTCGAATCCGAAGTCTAATCCACTCCCGCATTATTAAACAGCGATAATAACCGGTCCATTATCTAATATTTTTGTGTAGCACCGCAAATGTTTTTGCATTATTTTTGACGCTGCATTTCTTTGTACACTTATTCCGGGAGTAAAAGAATAGTGATAAGTTTTTAAAAACATAGGTTAATCTGGCAATGTTAACGCGCTACCTTAATTTTTCATGTTGCCACCGTTTGAATTGTCCGAGCCAGAGTCAATTACATTTCGCGAACTTACTGAACATCGCCCATACACCGACTACCGTCGTCATTCATTTGGGGTTAATGCTCATTAACAAAGGACATTTGTTTTCCACGGTAGCCGATACTCTCGGTGTGACTTGCAGACAAAAGTAGCCGACTCAGCAACTTATCTCAAGGCGCGGCGAAACGAATTGGGATGCGTAACTATATGGATGTAAGGTTTTTGCCGCTTTGTCAGTGATCGCTTGTATCGCAGGTTGATTTGCCGGCTTTGTTAACTTTACAACAAACGCTCCCAGCCCGGTTTTCAGCATAACCGACTTTTCATTGCCCGTTATCGCTTGGTTTGGACGCCAATTCGTTGCCCGCACAGGTCAATATACTGATTTGCGCCTTAGTACTGTTATTTAGCGTTAAACGGAAACTTTGGAACAAGTCTTGCTAAGTAATCTAAAACACGGATTACTTAGCGAGGTTGAAATGACTATACACATTGCATCCATGATGCCGGACCGCGCACTTGACGAAAGTGCAATCGGTAAAGCCATCATTAAAGCCGCCATCGATTTAGCCGGATTGCGCGACGAACCGATACAAAAAAGAGCGCCGATTTTGGACTTAACTTTTTTATTGCCCAGCCGCCAGGAAAAAGCCGACTTCGAAGGTTTACGTTTGCATTCGTTCGATAAATCCTCGCAAACCCTGCGGATTGAATCGGCCGTCCCGGAAAAAATGGTGGCATCGACGCATGCGGAGCGTTTTGTCGTTGCCGTGATGCTGGACGCCATTGATGCCGCCGCCGAATTTTTCACCGAACAACGGATATTATTCGACGCTGCCGGGCATTTGGCGCTGGTAGAGTCTCTGGCGACACCAAAGCAATATGCGATTAACTGATCGATGACTGGGTGTGTTAGACGTAGAAAGCGTTGTTTCGGGACAGTCACGGCGCAACTTGATTAAAGTTTGAGAAAGTAAACGGGGTCGAACTCAGCTGGCTCTAATGTACTTGCCGTATCCGCCAGATCCAACAGACTCAGTACATTCAACTTAATCGCCAATCTCGTCAGTTCAATATCGCTATTTACACCCAATTTGCGTTTGATCAGGTAATGACAATTGCTCACCGTTTTCGGGCTGATATTCAGGGTTTTGGCAATATCCTCGGGCGCGTTGGCTTGAACCAGCAACTGCAATATTTCGAATTCCCTGGTCGTTAAGCTGTCCAGCGCAAGGGTTTCGCTACCGAGTTTTTCCAAAGCCAGGGCTTGAGCGATGTCGGGGCTGAGGATATGGCGGCCGGCGTAGACTTCGCGAATCGCGTGCAGCAACATCTCCGGCACACTGCTTTTGCTGACGTAACCCAAGGCACCGGCGCGGCAGGCTTGGTGGGCGAAACTGGGGTTTTGATGCATGCTGAACACCAGGATCCTGGCTTTACTATCGCGTTGTTTGATGCGGGCAATCAACTCCAGGCCGCTTGAGCCGGGCATGGTCAAATCGGTGACGACCACATCGGGTCGGTGTTCTTTGTATAAGCGATAGGCATCTGCGCCGTTCGCCGCTTCCGCGATTACTCGCAGATCGGCTTGTTTGCCGAGCAGGGAACGGTAACCTTCCCTAACTATCGCATGATCGTCCACCAACAAGATGCCGATTGTTTGCCGAGCGTTCATCGGCCCGATTCCGGCTGCGGCAGGGGTAGCCGGGCGTCGACGATCAAGCCGTGCGGTCTGGCGATGCTCAAGTCGAAGCTGCCGTTCAAAGCCAGTACACGTTCGCGCATACCAAGCAGGCCGATGCCGGGGCCTGTCGCAAACGGCAAGCGGGCGGCATTGCCGTCATCTTGTATCGTCATCGAAACTTGGTTGGCGGCAATGCTGAGCGTGATCTCGGCTTGTCCGGCGGAGGCGTGTTTGGCGATGTTATTGACGGCTTCCTGAGCGATGCGAAACAGGTTAATGGCGAGCGGACCGGGAATTAAATTACAGTCTCCGACGATGCGTAGTGCAAAACGAGTCCGGCCTAAGCGGTTCCAACGCGCCGTCAGGCTAAGTAGGCTGGCGTCTAAACCCAACTCATCCAGTTCCGCCGGTCGCAACCGGCTTAATAAATCGCGTACGCTGTGCTGCATGGCCTGGGTAAAGCGGCTGATTTGTTCGGCTTCCACCGTTAATTCCGGACAACGCTGTTGCGCGGTTTGCGCCATGCCCGCAGCGACGGCCTGAATCGCGCTTAGGCATTGACCCAGTTCGTCGTGCAGCTCCCGTGACAGATGCCGGCGTTCTTCTTCTTGCAAATTCATCAGCATTACCGCCAGTTTTTGTCGCTCATGTAATAGCTGTTGCTGATCGTCGGCAAGTTGGTTGATCGCCGACACGGTTTGCCGCCATTCCAGCAATTCGAAATCGGGTAGACGGTAAGCCAAATTCCCATGGCGCAGGCGATTCAGGCCGGCGACGATGATCTGAGCCGGGTGCAGGGCGCGGCTGACTACTAAATAGACCAACAGGCAAACTGCCGTTATCGTCATCACGGATAGTGCCAGCAAATAGCGGATATTTTCCCACGCTTGGGCTATGACCATTTCCGCGCTGACCGACACGGTCAATACCCCGTAAACCTGGCTGTTGAAAGTGATCGGCCGCCGCCATGCGATATCCGGTTCGAAAAGTAGCCGGTACAGTACGGCAAAACTTTGCGGATAGCCATGGGCGGATAAATCAATCCCCTTGCAATAATTGCGCACCGTTGCGCCGTCTATTGCTAGATAGCTGGCGCAAATACCGGGTTCGCTGCCGGTTTGTTTCCATAAATCGAAATCCGGGAATGGAGTGGCGGGTTTTTCTCCGGCGCTGACCCGCAGTAGCTGAATCTCCAACTGTTTACTCAACGCAGCCAAGGTGTTTTGCGCAAGTGTTGCCGATTGTGCCGCGCTGTGATGCAGCACGTAAGCCAGCGTGGCCAGCAAGCATAAAAATGCGACTGCTGAGACACGTGACAATAAATGCAATTTTAGATTCATGGTCGGTTTATCCGGGTGCATAAAAGCCGGAGCGGTTCGGCATTTGGGCATTGTAGGTAGTCGCGGATGTGCTGCAAAGCCAGTCGGCGAAGCACGGGCAATTTGCCCGAGTTCGCCGGGCTATTTTCGGCTTACCTTTGGCTGCCGGGAGTTTACGCTGATGTCTTCTTAAACAGCTAAATCCGGAGTTTATGTGATGCTTAAATCAGTGAAAGTGAGTATAGCCATGCCGATAACGGTTGCGCGGGTTCGTGCGGGGATAGCGGACATCGAAGTTTTACATTGGTGGATGCCAGCAATCAGTGTTTGTTTGGTCATCGGTAACAGCATCGGTACCTTGCGGATTTTAAGCTTGGCAGAGGAGGCGGCATGAATATTGTTAAATCCACCGCAGCTATGTTGGTTTTGGCGATTTTATTCGGTGCCTCTGCCGGTGCCGAAACGCGGATAGCGGTATTGAATTTCGAGTTGAACGACATTACGTCGATGCCGAATACGCCGGCGGAATTAAGGCGTACGTCTACCATGGCGCCTTTATTGATGGAGGCTCTGGCTCAGTCTGGCGTTTATCGAATTGCTGCTGTCGATACCGACAGTCAGAAAGCCGCCAACGCCGGCTTCGGTTATCTGTTTCGATTTCACGATCTGGCTGCGCAGTTGGGCCGCCAGCAAGGCGCGGATTGGATTTTGGTCAGTCAGCACAGCAAGCCCAGCTTCTTGTTTTCGTATCTGTGGGTGTATCTGATCGACGTGAAAAAGCAGGCAGCAGTGGCGCGTTACGACATCGAGTTGAAAGGCAATCATCCGCAAATAACCAGGCATGGCATAGACGCTCTGTCCGGAAAGATTCAAGCTACGCTCGCGGCTTATCGGGGTAAGTAGTGTGAAATAGCAGGGGTCAGCGAGAACGCCTTAATGAGGTAGCAGCGTGATTGGGCTAGCGGAATAGCTCATGTTTCAGACGATAGCTTATTCGCAAAAACCGCATGCCAGTCCTGGCTGAACTTTTCCACGGCCATGTCGGTATGGGGCGTCGTCAGAATCTGCTGGGCTATGTCCAAAGGCAAGGTTACCGCCGACACTCCGAGCTTTAACACCTGCAAAACCTGATTGACGTTTTTGAAACTCGCGACCAAAAGTTTACTAGGCAGTCGGTATTGGTTGACGAATGTTTGCAGATCGCTAATCACGCCAACGCCATCGCACCCAAGATTGTCGATACGGTTTAGATAAGGGGCGAGGTAATCCGCGCCGTTTAAAGCGGCCATCATGCCTTGTTGCACATTATAAATTGCCGTTGCCAACACCGGAATAGACTCTGCTTTGAGTCGTTTGATTGCGGTCAACCCGGCACTATGAGCCGGGATTTTCACGACAATATCAAACGGTAAGGCATTGAGTTCGTGTGCTTCTGCAAGCATACCATCGACTGTGTTAGAGACTACCTGGACGTGGTAACGGCCCAGCGGGCCTAAGATTTCAGTCAGCGCCGTCAATAGAGGGGTTAAGCCGATACCACCCGTTGCCAGTATAGAGGGATTGGTGGTTACCCCGGCCAGGGGCAGGGCAAGGGATAATTTGGCGATACCCGCTAAATCGGCGCTATCTAAGTATATTTCTAACATAAGGGTGTGGGGTGGCAGTGGATGAGGCAGGGTTACGGCCGGATGTCGCGGCAAGCGACAATCCTAGAAATTAACTTCGGTAAATTTGGCGTTCGGCGTGAGCACCTGCAGTTTTTTTAACTGATTCAATTCGATCCTGTGTGGCGTTTTGCCTTCAATCAGCAAATATTCGCGTTTGTCTATGGTCTGGAGGTCCAGCGCTTTGCCTTCGACTTTTTCGCCGCCGTTCAGCGAAAGTTTAACCCGGTAGCCATACAAGCAGGCAATTTCCAGGTAATCGTGCAAGTTGCAGGAAATGGCGCATTCGCTCATATCGGTTTCCGTGAATCGTTTAGCGGAAGCATCTTACCCACAACGAAATTCATTTCAATCGATTTCTCCATGACAAGATACGGAAGTTGAGTATCGATGCGTTTCCGGCAGCGGAATCCGCTGAGGCATTAGCCAAATTAGCTGTCACGCGGTCGGGTTAGCCCTTGATTCGGGAAGTCGGTTCGGTCCCGGACTGCTTGTGCTTCTGCAGTTGCGCTAAAAAATAGCTTTGGTAATTCCAGCCGGGGCGTGGCGGTGGCGGTTGGCGAGTGAGCGGCATAATACCCTGCTTGGTCATGAACGGTTAAAACGCTCCCACAGTCTCTGCAACGATGCGCTCGGTTGCTTGGTTGAGGCCGCGGGAGCGTTAACAGGAAATAATGAAATTAATGCACTGCAAATCGGGATGTACCAGTCGAAATTCGACAAGCAAGGACGGGCGCTAATTTTAGTGTCTATTACATTAGAAAGTCTGGCGGACACTGCCTTGGCAATGCCGCTAGACACTGGTCGTATAGGCGTTTGTCGGGCCAGTGTTGAGGCTGATATGGACGATCTTCTCAAGGGTAAACCGTTGAGAAGATCGTCCATAACTCGGAGTTTCGAGTTAAGGGCAGTTGTTGAGTGCGCAATCCTGTGTGGTGGATCGCCAAACCGCAAACAGCAGTTGTTTTACGCCGCCGAGAAGCCGTCGATCTGTTCGCGCGGAATTTGGATACCTATCAATTTTTCCACCAGACGCAGAGCTTGATATTCGTCTTGCGATACCAGCGAGACCGCTTGGCCGTTTTGGCCGGCGCGGCCGGTTCGGCCGATTCTGTGCACGTAATCCGCTGAGGAACGTGGCAATTCGAAATTAACTACATGCGGCAATTGGGCAATATCGATGCCACGCGCCGCGACGTCGGTTGCTACCAACACCCGGATTTCACCGGATTTAAAACCGGCCAGCGCGCTGGTTCGGGCGCCCTGGCTTTTGTTGCCATGTATCGCCGCAGCTTTAATATGCGCGGTGTTGAGTTTTTCGGTGAGTTTGTTGGCGCCATGTTTGGTGCTGGTAAACACCAGCACTTGTTGCCAGTCCTTGGTTTTCACCAGATGCGTCAACAAGGCGGTTTTCGCGGTTTTGCTGACCGTATACACCCGTTGGTCTATGGTATCGGCGGCGGCGTTTTCCACGGCTACTTCGATTTTTACCGGGTTCACCAACAGATCGCCGGTCAGTTTGCGGATGTCGGCGGAAAAAGTCGCCGAAAACAACAGGTTCTGCCTTTTTTTCGGTAACAGCGCCAGAATTTTCCGGATGTCTTTGATAAAGCCCATGTCCAGCATGCGGTCGGCTTCGTCCAGTACCAACATCTCCACCTTATCCAGCTTTACGGCGTTTTGACTGACCAGGTCCAATAAACGTCCCGGTGTGGCCGTGAGAATATCCACGCCGCCGCGTAAACGCATCATCTGCGGATTGATTTTTACGCCGCCGAAAACCACTTCGGATTTTAAACGCGGCTGTTGATGCGCACCGTATTTGGCGACGGATTCCGCGACTTGTGCGGCCAGCTCGCGAGTGGGAGTCAGGATCAGTGCGCGCACCGGGCGATTGCGCCCCTGGCTGGTCTGCGCCAAACGGTGCAAAATCGGTAAGGTAAAACCGGCGGTTTTGCCGGTGCCGGTTTGGGCGGCGGCTAATAAATCGCGTCCGGTCAACACTGCCGGGATGGCTTTATGTTGGATCGGCGTTGGCGTGGTGTAGCCGGAATCGGCAATAGCTTTTAATAAAGCCTCGGATAAACCGAGATTGGAAAATGGCATTAAGGGTCTCGATGGGAAAAAATGCGGGAGTAGCACACTACCGAAAATGCGATTGGTGCGGCTATCCGGGAGCTTGGGGAATTACATAGTGACTATGAACGTTCGAGACATAGTCTATCACGCTGGCGCGCCGGGACGTCAGAAATACTCGAATAAAGCGGATTGTCTGCGGATTGGTTAATGTCTTAGCCGAGCGCTAACTCATGTTCGTCCAGCAATAACTGCCCGCGGTCCAAGTTGCAGCCGGGTTTGGTTTTATGGAATGCGTCGTTTTTGCCCGACAAAAATTGTTGCATTTCGACCGGAAGTACTAATTCAAGGTGCAGTTCTTCATCGTCGATAGCGGTGGCCGCAAAGCCGGAAACGGCCTGTTGTTTAATCCAGGTTAGCATAACGATACCTTCGGTTAACTCTAAAATGTGTAGCCAGTTTAGAGTGCGTAGATGACAGAAACATGACAAAGCCGTGCGCGTTTCGTTTGCCGAATCCTATAGCCGGCCATTGAAAATCAACGCATTTAACTCTATGTTACGGTCTGCATCAGGAGCACCCGGCTCTCGTGCCAACCGCATATGGAGCCTCCACTCAAGCAATCTATTTCAGGTGAGTCATTATGCAGATCGAACCTAAACGTAATCTATCAGATCCTTTTATTAAACGAGTCGTCGCGCTTGGTGCGGTAGTCGGCGCTTTGATGTTGCTTTGGAAGGCCTTGCCATGGCTTGAGTCTTGGAATTCGCCGAGTGCGCCGCAGATAAGAACAGTCACCGCGCGCGGCGATTTGGCCGCCGACGAAAAGAATACCATCGAATTGTTCGAAAAATCCCGAGATTCCGTGGTCTATATCAGCACGGCTGCTCTGGTTCGCGATGCCTGGACCCGCAACGTGTTCTCGGTGCCCAAGGGTACCGGTTCCGGCTTCATCTGGGACGAAGCCGGGCATGTGGTTACCAACTTTCATGTGATCGCGGGTGCGAATGCCGCGACCGTTAAGCTTGCCGACGGTCGCGACTACAAAGCTGCACTGGTGGGGGCGAGTCGAGAACATGATATTGCGGTTCTGAAAATAGGCGTGGGTTTCAAGCGGCCACCGCCGGTGCCGGTCGGTACCAGTCACGATTTGAAGGTCGGGCAAAAGGTTTATGCCATCGGCAACCCGTTTGGCTTGGACTGGACCTTGACGAACGGCATCGTTTCCGCGCTTGACCGTTCGTTGGCCGGCGAGGACGGGCCTTCCGTCGAACATTTGATTCAGACTGACGCGGCCATCAATCCCGGCAACTCCGGCGGCCCGTTGCTGGATTCGGCCGGGCGTTTGATCGGTATCAATACCGCTATCTACAGTCCCAGCGGTGCGTCGGCCGGGATTGGCTTCGCGGTGCCGGTGGATACGGTAATGAGGGTGGTGCCGGAGTTAATCAAAAACGGCAAATATATCCGCCCGGCCCTGGGTATCGAAATAGACCAACAGGTCAACGGACGCTTAATCGAGCTGACCGGTACTGCTGGCGTTGCGGTATTGCGGGTGCAGCCGGGTTCCGCGGCGGAAAAGGCTGGCTTGGTTGGGGTGAGCATATCCGAGGAGGGAATTACGGCGGGCGATATTATCGTGGCGCTGAATGGAAAAGAAGTGGATTCCTTGCAGCAGTTGTTTGCGCGTTTGGACGACCAGGAAGTCGGCGATGTGGTGAAGTTAAAAGTGGTAAGAGACGGCCGGCAGCGGGAAGTGGAGATTAGTTTGCAGCCGGGAAATTGAGCCGAGAAATTGGGCGTAATGGCAGTGTTCACCGGCCGGAGTCAAACTCACAGGACGCGCTAACGGTTTTTTCTTGGTTAAGGGCTTTGATGCGGAACGCCTGTGTTTAACGGTTCGAGCGAAGACGACAACCGGCGTCCCGACAGCCCTTAGCGCCCATAAGGCCGCCAAGGCGCAGGCGGTGACGGGCAAACCGAGCGTACAGACTATCGAATAGCGGCGCAAGCCAGGGCCAGCGCATGGGTGCGACCAGCCATTCCAAACCTACGGCACTATAAGCGGCGCAGAACACTTCCACGCCCTTGATCAGCCGGCCATCGGCATACACGCCGTGAATCTCCGCCATCAACTCGTCCAACGATTTGCCGTATAAAGCAGGGTCGAATTCAGCCTGATGAATGTCTTGCAGAACCAGTTTGCCCTGTTTATTTCGCGAAGCCAGCCACGCCACTTCGCGTCGGCAAATCGGGCAATGGCCGTCGTAAAATAAAATAAACTCGTGTGCCAGGCTCATTTGCCGCTGTCTGCGATGGAAATTAATTTGTCCGCCGCCGGTGTTTTTGGCAGACCTTCAGCAAAGTGTGCATTGCCTTGCCAGTCGTTATCTGAAGGCGGTGAATTGTTATATGACGCCATGGCAACCCTCGACTGCGTATAAGGTAAAAAAAGTTCCCTCGCAACTGCGGCTTTATCGAAACCGTTAGCTATGCACAGTGCAAGGGAACCTGGGCTAAACATCACCCATTCGAGGGTGGAACGTTTATAAAGGACCAACTTAGCTGCACCCGGAATTTACCAGTAGATCCGGCATAAGCAAGGCAGTGTGCATTAGGCGGAGTCCATGAGGAATTGTTGGGCTGCAGGTTTAAACTGCCCCGGTCGCCATGCTGCCTAAAAAAGGCTGGTCCGCATCAATGCAGAATGCCGGCACCTTGCAAGGCTTGCCGCGTCAGCTCCTGGCGTAGCGGCAGATTAGCATTGTTGCCGATATCCAGATTCGTCGCGAAAAACCAAACATCTTCTTCCGTTTCGACATAACCTACATACCAGCCGATTTGCTGAGTCGATCCGGCCCAGCCGGTTTTAGCCCGCAGCGTGTAAGTGGGGGTGTTTTCCACCAGCATGATTTCCCTTAGCGTGTCATAGTTCGCCGAACTAAAGGGTAGCGTGCGCCTATAGACTTTTTTCAAGAATGCTATTTGCTCTTGCGCACTAATCGTCAACGCCCCGTCCAGCCAAAAGGTGGTCAGAGCAAACGGTTCTGTTAACTCGCCGTAGCCGGCATCGCGAATATATTGGCGGTATTTGTCCGCGCCAACCCGCCGTGCCAATTCCTGGTAGCACCAGACGCAGGACACTTTAAAGGCACTGGCCAAGGTCTGATCGTGGTTCCAATCGGCATAGCCCTCGTGGATCTTGCCATCCCATACGATCAGATCGTCTTTCCCCAGTATCGCCCGCTCTTGCAGCGAGATAAGCGTATTGAATATCTTGAATGTCGAGGCGCTGGAAAAGCGTTGGGCGGCGCGGCTATCGTTATGCGTAAAAGTCCGTCCGGTGCGCAAGGATTCGATCACCATGGTGCCGGTCACGCCCGCCCGCGCAAACAATAGTGCAATCGACTGGTCCTCCGCCGTAACTTGGCGCGAGAACAATAGGCAAGTAAGGCATAACAAGAGCTTCATACGATGAGCTTCCGCAGAGTGAATTGAATAAGATAAGACGCTGAACGGGCGCGATCTCAAACCGCTACTGTAACGCAAGCCATAAAAAAAGCATCAACCGAACGGTTCGGTTGATGCTTTATTCGCGAAGGCGAGATGCCAAGCAAGCTTGTCGGATGTGCTACCGGACGCGGCGTTCCAGCGCCTCGGACTAATCAGACAAGCGCACGGATTATTCGCGAACCCGAATCAAATCGTGGCAGCTTTTGCAAGACGCGCCGACTTTGCCGAATTGGGCTTTAATCTCGGCTACATCGCCGTTGGCCGCCACTTTTTGCAATTCGTTGGCTTCCTTGATGAATGTCGCTTCGATTTCTTTTACTTCATCCTGTTTCTCGAAAAATTCGGGTTTCAGGCGGGTCGCTTTCCAGCCGGTACCTTTGTCGGTGCCTGGGCCGTAAAGGCTGAGCAGACCGGAGTTGGCGGTGGCAGCAACGGCATTCGCGGCGGCGATTACCTGGTCCTTATTAAAGGTTTCCGGATGATCGGCTGCCTGCGCTTTGATTTTCGCGGTATTCCAGCCCAGGAACGAGTAGGCGGATTGGCGGAAGCGGATCTGGTCTTCCACTTCGCCGGCCACGGCCGCCGATGTGGCAGCGCCCAGCGCCAGTGCGATTATCAGTTTCAATTTCATGGGGTTAACTCCTTGTGGTGTTGTAGAAAAAGTAACGTTTAGGATTTAGGATTGGCCGAAGCCGATTGGAAGCTGGCTAAAGGCGCCAGATAATTCGCAAAACCGCCGCTCCATACCCCCCAGACCACCGATACCGCGATCAATAGCGTAATCGCGAAACGGATCGGACCGACCGGTTTGATCGGGGAGGGCGCCAAAGATCTGGGCAATTGTTTTTTGCCGGTCAGCATCGCCCCGACCAGATTGGTTTTTTTCAGGCGTTGGTAAAGAACAATGGCGGTGACATGCACCGCTACCAAGCCCAGCAGGATATTCACCGCAAAAATATGCCAGCCGCTCAATTTATCGCTGAACTCTTTATCGATGGCATGAAACAATGGGCCTTCGAAAGCAATATCGTCGTTGGCGAATAAACCGGTGACGGCCAGAAAGCTCAATACCGCCAGTAAGGCGATAATCGCTATCGCGCCGGCCGGATTATGGCCAACGCCTTGCCATTCGCCTTTGACGTATTCCGCTAGCCGGGAAAAGGTCGGAAAGAAATTGGCAAAACGGGCATGAGTGGTACCGATAAAGCCCCAGATCAATCTGAATACCAATAGGCCCAGAATCAAACTGCCGAAGCGGGCATGCCAGTCGGTTAGATTGCCGCCCAGTTTGCCGGTGACATAAGCGCCAACCACGGCCACTACCAGCAACCAGTGAAACAGTCGTAATGGCCAATCCCAAATATGCACTTCCACTTTCATTGAAATCCTCCCGGTGGTTTAGCTGTCGCGCAGATAAGCGTTGAAGAAACTGATGGTTCTGTCCCAGGCCAGTTTGGCGGTGGCGGCGTCGTAGCGCGGGGTGGTGTCGTTGTTAAAACCGTGCTGTACGCCCGGATAGGTGTGGGCTTCGTAATTGACGCCGGCTTTTTGCAATGCGGCTTCATAAGCCGGCCAGCCGGCATTGATGCGGTCGTCGACCCCGGCGTAATGGATCAGTAAGGGTGCTTTGATTTTTGCGGCCTGATCGGCGGCGGGTTGTGCGCCGTAGAACGGCACGCCAGCCGCCAGATCCGGTAGCCGGGTCGCCAGGAAGTTGACGATGCCGCCGCCGTAGCAAAAGCCTACCGCGCCGAGCTTGCCGTTACTCTGTGGCAATTTTTTAATGGCTTGGGCTGCCGCCAGGAAATCGGCCTGGGTTTTCTCTTTGTCCAGTTTTTGGAACAATTCACGGGCTTTGTCTTCATCGCCCGGATAACCGCCCAAGGTAAACAGGGCATCCGGTGCGAAGGCGATGAAATTATCCAAGGCCAGACGACGGGCAATATCCTGAATATGTGGATTCAAACCCCGGTTTTCGTGGATCACCAGCACCACGGGCAGTTTGCCGGCGGCTTTGGCCGGTTGCACCAAGTAGCCGCGAATCTTGCCGTTACCGTGGGGCGAGGGGTATTCGACGTAAGTAGCCTTGATGCGCGGATCGTTGTCGGCGATTTGCTGCGCTTCGGCGAAGCGCGGGTTCAACGCTTCCAGCAAGGCTTCCGCGGTTAGACCGAGTAAGGCGTATTTGGGTACCGACGATAAAAAATCCCGACGGGAAATATCGCCGTGTACATATTTATCAAAAGCTTGTAAGGCTTCCGGATGAAAGTCTTGAGCGGTTTTGCGCGCCATCTTGGCTGTCTCCTGAAAAAGTGTATGTGTAAACGCAAACAAAACCCGGACGCGAAATCTCCGCATCCTTGGTTTTGCCGCATTGTGTTATTCCGGTTGAGCTTGTACCGCAGTGCATGGCGCCACGGTGGTCTAGCCGGGCAACGCTGTTACCCGGCTAGACCAAGGTTTATTGCGGTACTGTCAGAACCGACAACTTGGTCACGCCGGCTCGTTCGATGGATGACATCACTTTGGCAACGATGCCGTATTGCACCGCGTCGTCCGCGTTCAAATTCAGCGCGAACTCCGGATTGGCTGCCAGGCGGTTTTTCAACTCGCCTTCGATAATTTCCAACGGAAACTCTTGTTTATCGATATAGATTTTGCCCTGGGCATCGACACTCAAGTAAGAGGCCGCTTTGTCGTCCGGCGGCGCGGTTTCCGCGGTTTTCGGCAGATTGACGTGTACGGCCTGGGTTAACAAGGGGGCGGTGACGATAAACACCACCAGCAGCACCAACATCACGTCCACTAGGGGCGTAACGTTGATTTCGCCCATTACGTCATCGCCGCCGTCGTCTTTAGTATTGAATGCCATTATGCATGCGCCTCTTTCGCGATTAATTCTTCATGGGTGTCTTTGATGCTGGATTTTTTGCCGCCGCTGACATCGGTCAAACGTGCGGAAGCTGCCGCCGCTGCCGGTTTGCTGCCTGCACGTTCGATGATGAACGAGCTTTTCAGGGCCAAGTGCACGAAATCGATGGCAAAGTCGTCCAGGAATGCCCAAACCACTTTATTGCGGCGGATGAAAAAGTTGTAACCCACAACCGCCGGTACCGCGACCGCAATACCCACTGCCGTAGCAATCAGCGCTTCACCAATAGGGCCCGCAACGACTTCCAAGCTGGCAGAACCGGTTTTGCTGATATTGGTCAACGCGCCCATGATGCCCCATACGGTACCGAACAGACCGACGAATGGGGAAATACTGCCGATGGTCGCCAGCACCGCCAGACCGCTTTCCAGCGAGCCACGCTCTTTTTGCATTTGTTGACGCAAACGTCTGTCCAGCAATTCCTGTCTGTCCCAGGTGTGTTCCAAATCGTGAGTAGAGGCGCCGCCGTCGGTTTCGATTAATGTCGAAAAACCGATGCCGGCGACCCTGGCTGCCGGGCCATCCTGATTCTCCAGGTGAGCCGCCGCCTGGATATTGGGCGCGCTCCAAAACTCCTTGTTGTAGCGGCGGTTGTGATAGGAAATGCGGATGTGTTGCACGCCTTTAATCAGGATTAAGCCCCAGGTCACGACCGAAGCGGCGATTAAGGTGTTCAGGGTGCCATCGACGATGACGTTGGTTGCGATATCAGACATTTTTGATCCTCAAAAAATAATTACAATTTAAAAGTGAATGGAACCGTGGTGTAGCGGGCAATCGGCGTATCGCCGCGTTTGGCCGGTACGAAGGACCACTTAAGAACGGCTTTGACGGCAGCATCGTCCAGGACTTTCTGGCCGCTGGATTTGCTGACGGTAACGCTATCGGTGGTGCCGTCGGGCAGCACGTGTACCTTCATCACCACTTTGCCTTCCCAGCCGCGTTCCTGAGCCATCTCCGGATATTCGGGCAGCGGGTTGTGCAGGTAAGCTGCATCGGCGACCGGTTCGGTGATTTTTTCTTCAACGACCGGTGCAGGGGGCGCGGGTGGAGCCGGCGGCGCGTTTTCGACCACGGGTCCGGCAACCGGCGCCGGCGCTTCCTCCACGACTTTTGGCACGGGCTGGATTTTGGGTGGCTTTAACGGCACGACCTTGGGTTTGGGTGGTTGCGGTTTAACTTGCGGCGGTGGCGGCGGTACCGGTTTCGGTTGCGGCCGAGTTAGCGTGATTTGGATTTTGGTCTCCGGTTTGATCGGTTCGGCGATTTCCTGATTAAAAGCCGCTCCGCTAAAATGATCGATCACCGTGTTGTGGATAAAGATCGTCAATACCCCAATCAATAGATAATCGACCAGTTTGTGATCGCGTGTTTCGCTGACGTACTTAAAATCTCCCAATGCGACGGCTAGACGCGACGGCGCAGCGGCCTCTGGCAAGAGGCCGGCGGACGGTTTCAGCGAAACGACGTCAGCCGGCTCCCAGTCCGCGGGAGCGCCCGCCGGTGCAAATTTATTAAAAGTGGCTAAAGGACTGCTCATTACGATGTTCCCCATTTCATAAGTAAAAACGCCGTATTCCTTGCTGTTCCGCGCCAAGTCGGCGGGCGTTTATTGCTGTAAATCGGCTTTGGTTAATGCTGCTGCGTTCTAACGTTGCACGAGCCGTGCCAGATTTGCCGCAGGCTTGACAATGGCGGATGCGCGGGGCCGATTAATTCTCTAAGGCCTTTATTCGTAAATGGTTTTTCGGGGTGAAGTCCGGTCTATGGCTTGACGGGCCGCTATGAATTTCAGCAGGCGATTAACAGTGCATTGCTTGCTGAGCACCAGTTTCCGGAAGCTTTTGTTTCCTTGGTGTTTGCAGGGCAGCAGCCGGGCTGATCAGGTTGAACGGCAATAAGCGCTGCATGGCGAAGTTGACATAGGGCGCAGCTAGTAACGGTAAAGTTGATCGTAGTGCGATTTAGCCCTTAATCGCGATGGTTTCAGTACTTGGGCGCGCATGTTTATCGATTTGGACGGGTTCAAAGCAGTCAACCACCATTTGAGGCACAAGCCCTCAAACAATTTTTGCAGGGCAAGGTTCATCAAGTTGATTTACGCAATGACGTGTTTCTGGATGCCTTTGCCGACGCTGGAGAAACCGAGGCCATGGTGCTTTACAAGCAACTGTCGGCAGACAAATGATTGATCGATGACCGGCGAGGCCGCAAAGTGGCAAAGATCAACCAAATCGATGTCGTCGGCTCGCTAGGCATCTTGCTTGCCGCCAAAGCCAAAGGCTTAGTCCCGGTCGTTGCACCATTGCTCGGACAAATCGAGCAATCGGATGTTTACCTCAGCCCCGATTTAATCGCCACCGTTCTAAAATTGGCTGGTGAAAACTGATCCGCAGCGGGTTGAGGAACAGGTTCTTAACTTACGAGCGCAATAAGATGCGCATTCATGGGTTGTGCCGAGCCAGCGAAGAGGCGCAAAAGTCGCGAACGATGCGCCAACGGCAGCATCCTATTGGTCACCTGGATTTAGCGCACGTTATCGCGTTTGGCACGTAGTGATAATGACCGCCGCGCGGTCAAGCCCGGCGTTCCAACGCGGCGCATCGGAACGAGATAAACTCCTTATTTGGTCATTATGGATAGTTTTTAGCTGGTTTACAGCCATTGAAACAAATTCACGATCAACCAGTCATGGACGAACTTGCTCTGTCAGAATTGAAGGAGTAAAACCGACCCAAAGCAGCCATTGAAAAAACGAAGGTAACTCTTAATTTATTCTACTGGTTACTGAAAACGTTAATGCGATGATAGCTTAGATACTTGCAAAGTTCTTGGTTCGGGCTAATTCTTAGGCGAGATGGAATTCGTAGTCTCTCTCGCTCTGTTTCTGATAATTTTGCTGAGACCAACATAACGCCATCATCTTCGAAAGCAATTAACCCTGAGTCAAATAACACATCAAGATTAGCTTCTAATAGTAAGCCATTATTAGGATCAAGGCGTTCCTTATTTGTTGAGTCTCGCCACGGTTTAATGTGAGATGCACGAAGAAGTTCTGGAACAGAACTGCCGGTAATAGCACATGAGTTCCAAATTTTCATTAAATCTTGGCGAAATTTACCTTGACCGACCCTCGCTTGAATTAAAGACTCTTTTGTTGTTATATCAAGGCTATTGCTATTTTCGATTTGATGAATATCAGTAATGGCGTCTAATTCATCCGTAGAGCAGAGGGTTATTAAGTTTTTCAGAATATCTGAATCATTATTCAAGCGATCTATATTGTTAAGTATATCAAGAGCGTTTCTTCTATTGATTTTTTGGTAACTACTGTACATCGTTATTACGCGTTTGCTTCCATTTATTTTTTTAGGATCAATAAGATACGGTTCATTTAACCATAAGAATAAGTGTGCAGGGCATATCCAATTAGGTATCCAATGAAGATCCGTTTTCCAATGTTTAAGAAAATTCTTTTGGTCATGACTATAACAATCTTGAACATTATTGATAGCCCATGCTTCTTGCCATCTTTCGTTAATAGATAAACGCTTAACCAAGCGTTCTCGCATTTCTCTATGTTGGTCAGAATGTAAGCTTTTAGCTCCGCCCGCTACTCCAACCAGATATTGGTTACCATTATGAGATGCGATCATGAAAACAAATATTTCTCCCGCAAAATCATCCAAAGATTGCTTGCCTAAGCCCTCTGAATGAAAAACACGATATTTTTTATTCATTTCTTCAAACGTGAATTCTGGAACGTTATTCCATTCCTCATGACCATAACCATTTTCCATTGGGTAACCAGATGTAAAGGGCCACCCACTTGGCCTTAGATAGCTCTCGGTGTTCCAGACAATAGGCTTTAAATAATAAACAGACATAATGATCCTCTTAGATATACCGACACCATCATATCAGTATAGTAACGTTAGCATTTTTAACTTTATTCCTTCTCATTGATAAAACTAGATATTAACTCAACGTCCGCTTTTTGGCCGAAACTTAGAATTCACCGATCTCGAAAAATTAGTCTCGATAACTGCCATTTAAAGATCGATGGCTTTGGAAAAATCAAGGTCAGCTCTTGGCCGGTCGCCATCTATTCCAGTCATTTTCCGCATAGACCGAGCTTTTTTCTTGGCCGTTGCGCAAAATAACGCCAGCGTTTTAAGTCGG
>CAZGUM010000039.1:0-1922 GCA_964529085.1 uncultured Methylomonas sp.
ATAGTTGGGTGCGCAGCTTCCCTTGCTGCTGCTTCGCCAGGGTGATTTGCAAATCCGCCAACCCCAAATAAATGGGCTGTAAGGTTTCCTTGAACGAAGACCGGCCATCGGGATATTCGACCGGAATATCCAGGCGTAGCGCCTCAATATGCTCGACGGCCCGTTGGTAGGCGTCCAGCGCGGATTCGGATTCATGCAAAGCGCGGTGCAGCCGCCCCTTGCGCCATTCCAGATTCAGCAACAATTCCCTGGCATTGACCGTTTGCGCAAACCGGATGGCTTGATCGTTTAGATGCAGCGCTTCTTCCCCGCGCTGATCGTCTTCATACAATTGCGCCAGGCCGCCCAAAGCTTCCGCTGCCAAGTGCGGTTGTCCCGTAGCCAACTGCTCTGCTTGCCGATACGCGTTGTAAGCCAACTTGACGCCTGCTTGACCGAGGCTGGCGGCCTGGCTACCGATGTT
The DNA here is from genome assembly GCA_964529085.1 of uncultured Methylomonas sp. Lineage (GTDB taxonomy): Bacteria > Pseudomonadota > Gammaproteobacteria > Methylococcales > Methylomonadaceae > Methylomonas. The sequence continues at coordinate 464 of CAZGUM010000039.1, forward strand.
AATCAGAAAACGACTCTGTTCGGGCGGATTATTTAGTTTAGGCAGCAAGTCGAATATGCTTTGCAGTTCCGTCAAACGCAAGACCGGCGACAGCAGATTGGCCTGACCCAGGCGGATATTGGCCGTTAAAGCCTGATCGTTGTGCGCCAACTTTAAGGCGTCCGCATATAAGTGACTGGCATCTTTGGGGCGACCGCGATTGAATTCCAGATTGGCCAATGTAGCCATCCATCGCGCGCGATCTGCGTCCGGACCTTTTTCCGTAGTAAGCGCACGGCGCAAAAGTGTGTCGGCTTGCTGATAATGGCGCATTTGGAAATGCACCAGGCCGAGAAAACCGTCAGTTTGCGCGGTTTGTTCGGCTGTCGCCGCCGCGCTCCCGGCGCTGATCCCGAAATCCAGCGCTTGATTGAATTGGCCTTGCCGTAAGAGGGCCTTGCCCTGAGCCAAATCATTGTCAAAGCTTGCATAAACAAAACTCGGTTTGGCTATTGCGCTGAGTAAACACCAGCCGCAGAATATTGCCAGCGACATCCTTAGCGATAGATTAAATCTCTGATAGCCCGACACGGCTGCCACTCCTCGCGCTCAAAAAACATCGAAACGGGCCTGAAAATGTATTCCGTCGTCTTGTAAGTCGCCGCGACTGCCAATATCGCTACGATTCAGCGCATACCCGTAAAAAAAGTCTGCGGACAGACGGCTGAATTGCCAACTGAGCCCTAATCCGACCGAATAAAGCGCATCGCGCCTGTTATTGACTACTTTGGCATCGTTCCAGGCCGCACCGTAGTCGAAAAATGGAATAAGGCTCAAGCGGTGCCGGGTATCGGTACCATTCTCTTTAAACAAGGGATAATGAAATTCTAACGATACGCTGTAGCCGTTATCTCTTACCAAATGATTCTCACGGTAGCCGCGCACGCTGTTCACTCCGCCCACTGCTATTTGTTCGAGCGGTAGTAACGGTGCATCGCTGAACTGAGCATTACCGCGCAATACAATTCGGCTGCCATCGTCCAACACCTGGTACGCGTATTGCGCTTGCCCTAGCCAGGAAAAAAACTCGCTGGACGGATAACGAGCTGACGTTTTGGCAGTGGCGCCCAACGCATTCATGCCAACGCTGAATGACGAGCGCGCCGCCAGCGCCTGACGCTCGCCGCGCCATAAGCCATCCTGGAAAATGCGCCAGACCGTCGCTTGATTGCGTCCGCCGGCTTGACCCGGCGTAAACGAGAACGGTAACCCCAGTAAACTTGTTTGATTCTCGCGCACCGCCAGCGTCAAGCCCACACTGAGACGCTTGCGAAAGCTGCTGATCAAGGGATAACTGAACCCACCTTCGAGATTATGCACCTTGCTTTGAATATCCAAGGACTTTAGCGGTTGTTCGATCACCGATGAATCGCCTTCGTCGAAATGAAAGAAAACCTGTGTGCCGCTATCCGTGACCGGC
>CAZGUM010000039.1:2022-8939 GCA_964529085.1 uncultured Methylomonas sp.
TGAATCGCCTTCGTCGAAATGAAAGAAAACCTGTGTGCCGCTATCCGTGACCGGCGCGCTGAAACCACCGAAGTAACGCGACGATCCGGCGCTGTCGATAAAGTTAAAATCCAGTACATCGCCCAATCCGGTCAGGTTGCGCACCCAACCGTTCAAACCGAACGCTTCGGCGCCGATCGACGGCGGCCTGTAATTGTCGCCAAATAAACTTAATTGATAGGGTCGAGCGCGAGTTACCTCAACATCCAAAATCGCTTGGCCGGGACTATTACCGGGTAACATCCGGCCATTCATTCGTTCTATTAACGGATCGGATAGCAGGGTCTGGAACCTATCGCGCAATTCGTCGAGCTTAAGCGGTGCTTGGTCATCGGCCTGTAACCGGTTGACAATATAGCTCTCGCGCAGGCGTTCCTCACCGCTGACTCTAACTTCGCTTAGTTTGCCTTCCACAAGATGAATGCGTAGTTCGCCGTCTTGCAGTGCGTCGGCGGCGATTACCGCACCGGAATTGATATAGCCGCGGTCTATATAATATTGAGTCAGTCGTTGCCGCAGCGCCTCAATGTCGCTAATCGAGACCAAGCGATTCTGATAGTTTTCTATCAAAACGTTGAGTTCTTGCTCCGTAAACACGGTGTTGCCATCGAGCAAAATGCGCTTAATCGGCACCTTGCGGCTATCGACTGTCCGCGGCTGCAAGCCTGTTATCGGCGGCAGGCTAAACACCTCATCTGCTTTGTCAGGCTTATCTTCGGGAAAGAGCAAGGGTCTTGCGCTCGGACGATCCATTGATTCAGCTCCACCCAGCGCCCGGACGTCGCTCACCGACAACCCCAGCGACAATGCTACTACCCCTATCGAAAAACTAGACCTCATGCAATTCCATATTGTCGTGATTGTCGATTTGAACGATCTCCGGAAGGAAAACCGAGCTACAGGACTTCCCTACGCGACTATCGGGAAGTAGCGTGCTATTCAGACCATATCCACTTTAACCCAACAAATTTTTAAAAATTAGAAACCATTTAACCCTGCAAAGCAATAACCTTGCAAATTAACGGATTTTTTGTCTTAAGGTTATTCTGCATTTCGAGCGCTTATAGCGAAGTGAAATAGCTCATAGGCCGCTTGCGAGACTTGGTGGCTCAATGGCGGCCACATTCCGCCATTTGATTCGAGAAAAGCAATGTCCAGCCCTTACGAAAAATCGACATTATCTGCCGATGTTTGCTGCTTCCGGTCAGGAAGCCCAATCTCGCCGGGCCGGCGTCGCCTATCGTGCCGGAGCATGTTGCTTACTGCCCTGCTTTCACTGGCGACTGCCGCCTGTTCTCTGTTGGAAACCCAGGAATACAAGCGTCCCGACATACCGCAAAAAGCCGAATGGTTAGGCGCTAACACACCGACGGAACAAATAGTTGACCGGGAATGGTGGAAGAGTTTCGGCGACAGCTATCTTAATGAGCTTATGGAAAAAGCCGTCACCTGCAACTTTAACTTACGGGCTGCGGCCCACCGCATTGAGGAAGCCGAGGCTATCCTCAACGGGGCTCGCGCAGGTTGGTGGCCCACCTTGTATTTCGGATTTTCCGCACCACACACCTATACGCGGCAGGTATATCCCGGGGGGGATTTAGGCAATACCTATTCCGTTTCGCAATCCGGGTTGGCCGACAAATCCTCAGCCAATTTGAATTGGGAAATCGATTTTTGGGGGAAAATTCAAAAGGGCGTCGATGCGCAACAGGCCAGCCACGATGCGACCGAAGCCGATTGGCGTGCGACATGGTTGAAAACCGCAGCCGATGTGGCGGAACTCTACTTTTTCATCCGCCAGATCGACGAACAGATAGTCCAGCAAAAACAAGCCATCGAGCGCAATCAGTTCATTCTAAATATTTACCGTAACCAGGCCGCCGAAGGCATTATTCCGATCACGGTGGTTTTGAGCCAGGAAGCCGAAAACAAGGTCTTGCAGCAAGGCATGCTGGAATTCGAAAGACGGCGCACAGTATCCGAAAATGGCTTGGCCAGTCTGTTGGGCATGCCCGCCGGATCGATGCGTGTGCCGGCATACGATACTGCTACACAAATCCTAAAATTGCCGGTGGTGCCGGCAGCCCTGCCATCCGATTTGTTATCGCGACGCCCGGATGTCGTTGCTGCGGAATACCGGGTACTGGAAGTGCACAATCTGGTTGGACAAGCCCGTCTGGCACGGCTGCCAACCATTTCTGCTAGTGCCAACGGCGGCATGAGTAACCTGCTGTCCACTGCTATCAAAGTCTGGACTTACGGCATGGGGCCGGCTGTGAACATTCCGCTGTTCGATCAAAACCTGATCGCTCAAGTCGAGATCAATCAAGCTAGAGCGAAAATCGCCGAAGAACAGTATCGACAATCCGTCATCGCCGCATTTGAGGAAGTGGAAAATACCTTGGCCAGTTTGGCTAATCGGAAGGTTCAGCAGGAAACACTGAAGGTACGCTTCGAAAATCTCAGTTTGGTTGTCAAAAAACAGCAAGATCAATTGCGGGAGGGTTTGATTACGCAGTTGGAGATGTTCGAATCGCAACGTCGGCTGTTGGAAGTTCAGCAATCCCTCTCGGTTCTCAGGCAACAAATCCTTGCCGATACCGTCACGCTTTATAAGGCGTTGGGCGGGGGCTGGCCGGCGGTCGAAATAGCGGTAAACAAATGACGCATTTTGCGAACGGTTAAGCCTAACTCCGAACCTGGATTAAGTTTTCACCATAAGACGGGTATTTAGTGGATTCATCGACTGCAATAGGCCTGTTCGACGTATTTTTTCTTGCCGTAAGCCGAATAGGTGAAGCACCCGCCTTTGGGACCTAGGTAATAGCCGGGCTTGGGTCGCGAAGAATAACGGCGATTGAATGTGGTTGGGGTTGGCGAGCTTTTGCAACCCTTCCGTTCCCATTCATCTTTTGCTCTCCCCGCCGTTACGGTTTGCCATTGCATATTGCTGGGATCGTCGGCACCGCCACACGCTAAAGCTATGATGTGATCGATGACGTAGCCCGGACAGGCCCCGTAATTTCTTCCATTGGAAGGACAAGGGTTGGCATGTTTAAAAGCGTTTTTTGCGGCTTCGCTGCGTTTTTGTTGGGCTGCCGAGGAAGTTGCCGATATTGCCGACAGTATTGCTATGATCAATATTGCACGTGTCTTCATGCCGTGTGTTTGTTCTGAGTAAAATCTGGTAAAGCGCAAAATGCGCCGAGGCCGTTAGTCTCAAGCCGTTGATTTGTCCGGTAACGGGGCCGCCGTTATTATATATACTTCAACCATTTGATTTAATTGAAATTAAAAACCCCTACAAATTGCAGTAGCTAAACAGGCTACTGCCAATATTAGACGCATTTCAATACTGGAACTTTGTGTCGAATCCGCTGTTTAGTTTTCAGTCCACTCCACAAAGGTTTAACACCGCTAAACTGTCCGGCACAGCGTCCTAATCCCTTCGTGGGACTCTCATCCGATTTATCGCGCGTTTTTTCATCAAAACCTACTCCAACCCATACCATGGGATAGCTAAAATCATACCGGCGATGGGGATAATTTTAATTTGCTGCTATATTTTTTACACCTGCCTATCAACTTCTAAAAACTGCGTACATGAATTATTCAAATCATAATTACAAAAACTCGCTCAGAAACTTCGCCTTGATACTAGGCGGTGCGGCATGGGCGTTATCGCAGTCAGCCAACGCGGACGTGGCCGACATAGTTTCCTCCAATAGCCAGATTGGGGCACAATTTGTCACAACGGATTTCGATTACACAGAAACTTCTAAAGAAGGAATAAAGGCAGATACTGAAAGAGGTTTTGTTCCGGGGTTTGGAATTTCACTATCCGTCATGAAGAACTTAATAGTCGATAACGCTTACTTTGCTTTTCAGTTCAGCCAGTTGCATGGCGAGACTGATTACGTAGGTTCTAGTAACGTCCCCGTGCCTGTGATTCTTGGCCCAACACTTGGCGCTTATGGGAGTCTAACTCAAAAAAATGATGCCAAGCTGGTCGATTTTAGCGGCAGATTTGGTAAGGGTTTTGAACTTAGCAATTCCTTTATGATTACGCCTTTTGTGGAAGTCGGGCATCACAACTGGAAACGACACATCGATTCCGAAATTCCGATCCTCACAATAGCACCTGCCAGTACTGTTTCAAGAGAAAGCTACAATAACTATTACTACGCATTCGGCTCAATGTTTCAGCTTTCACCAATCAACAAGCTGGTTTTGACTGCCAATGCTATGGTTGGAAGTACGTTTTCATCGACCATGGCCTCTTCCGGCATTAATAATTTCGCCGTTGGCGCAATTGGTAACGATGGAGGAGCCGGGACGCTTCACCTTGGCAGTTCGGTTTTCTATAAAGTAGGCTTGGGCTTGGATTATGCTTTTTACCAAAACTTCCATGTTAACGCGGGAGCAGAATACATAGGATTTGATTACGGTCAGTCCGAGATGTCCGGCCCATCTTCGGCCTACTACGAACCCAAAAGCCAAACAAACTACACCACTGTAAGAGCCGGTTTTGGTTATGCTTTTTAACATCAGTAATTAAGACGTAGCATCTTCATTAACCATCAAGCCGGGTAAAACCGGCTTTTTTGTTCTCGTCTTAGTATCCGTTACGTTTTGAACGAGCCGCCTCCGGACGCAGCCGACAGAATGCAATCGATCGATTGTGTTGAAAAAGGCGGTATTCTGAGAGGAGGAAGTCGGAAGGGCGTTTTGATTGATTGCCGTTGTTTTTCAAAAGCTGGCAGGTGAGTTTTTTGCTTTTTGGTGCATGAATACGACCTCTATTGCCGTTATGCGGGTATGACGTTATGCGGGTATCAATTGGGTTACTGGTTCAGCTATTGCCAACCTCTTGGCCATTAGCCTTAGATTTTGGGCTGTCGCCGCCAATAGAAACTCATCTTTGGCATTACTGAATCCTCGTAAACGTAGTTTGTCCATCTTCAAGATAAGTTTGAGATGAGCAAACAGCATTTCGACCTTCTTACGTTCCCGCCGAGATTGTTTGTAAGTGGAGGTCCCAAATTTTGTGTAAACGGTAGTTTGGTTTAATGGCTAGGGAAGCGATCTTCGAACTGAATACTAAACCGATTCAAAGCGGCTTTCCAATCGTAGACGGGCATGGTCCAATTTTGGCTGATATTGCGCAACGCCAAATAGAGCAGTTTGGACAAGGCGTCATCACTGGGGAAGACCGCGCGGTTTTTCATGATTTTTCTCAGGCTTCGATTCACCGATTCGATGGTATTGGTGGTGTAGATCACCTTGCGAATCTCGGGCGGATAGTCGAAAAACGGGATGATGTGCCCCCAGTTTCGTCGCCAGATGGGGGCGATCGTGGGATAGGTCTCCAGCCAGTTGGCCCCGAATTCGGTCAGCTTTTGCTCGGCTTCCATGGCGGTGGCGGATTGATAGATGCGCTTGAGGTCGTCGGCAACCGACTGGCGCCTTTTGTAGCTGACATAGTTGAGGCTATAACGGACCAAGTGGACAATACACAGTTGAACGGCCGCCTTGGGAAACACGGTTTCGATAGCCTCCGGAAACCCCTTCAGACCATCGACACAGGCGATAAAGATGTCGTTGACGCCACGGTTCTTGAGCTCGGTGACCACTTGCAACCAAAATTTGGCGCCTTCGCTTTGGGCAATCCATAGCCCCAGCACTTCTTTGTGGCCGTCCAGATTGACGCCGATGGCCAGATAGACGGCCTTGACCCGCACACTGCCGCTATCGCGCACTTTGGTATGCAGACAGTCGAGGTACACAATCGGGTAAATCGGATCCAGCGGGCGGCTTTGCCAGACGCCCACCTCTTCGAGTACCGCGTCGGTCACCGAGGAAATCAAGGTGGGGGATACCTCGGTGCCGTAAAGCTCGAATAAATGGGCTTGGATTTCCCGTACCGTCAGTCCTCGGGCATATAACGAAATAATCTTATCGTCGAAACCGGTCCAGCGCCGTTGATGCTTAGGAATGATCTGCGGTTCGAATTCGCCATGACGGTCGCGGGGAATCTCGATAGGCAAGTCGCCGAAGTCACCTTTCAGCGTTTTCCGGCTCTTGTGCCCTTTGGGTATTTGCCGTTTCGGGCATTGCTGCTGGCGTTGGTCACCGCCTCATGTTTACCGTGGCCCAAGTGCGCGGTCATTTCCGCTTCCAGGGCCCGTTCTACTATCGCTTTGGTCAACTGCTTCCGCAGGCCATTGACACCGATCAGGTCCTCGGGTTTTTGAGAGTGCGACATCAAGGCGTCGAGTAGGTCATCCGGTATGGCTTTTGATGATACGGTCATGGTTTCCTCCTTATCAGAATCGGTAGTTTCCTACCTCAGGGCCGTTTACACAAAAATTCTTACACCCTCCTGCCGATCAGGCAGATAGGTATCTCAACGTGCGCTTTTTCTTTATTTATTGGGGATCGCTGACGCTACGGCAAAATAACGTCGCTCCGTTTAATCAAATTGGCGCAAATGTAATCCAATTTCTCCCCATAGTAGCTTGTCCGCATACCTTTTCGGCAGTCAAAATTGACCTCGCCAGTCGCATTTGTGGCGCAGTTAGCATCCCCGCGTCCTGCGAACGATGAAATCCCATCCACCCAATTCATGCTATCGTGGACCAATTTTAAGGACAAGATCCGACTGAACTGATATGGAAATCCTCATTGTCTCCATCGCCTCGCTGTTTGCCGGCTTAATCGATTCCATCGTCGGCGGTGGCGGCTTGATTCTGGTGCCGGCATTATTTGCCACCTTCCCGTCTTCGCCTCCCGCCACGCTATTCGGTACCAATAAATGCGCATCTGTATGGGGTACCAGTATTGCCACGCTACAATATGCGCGACGCGTTGATATGCGC
>CAZGUM010000039.1:9039-27077 GCA_964529085.1 uncultured Methylomonas sp.
ATATGCGCGACGCGTTGATATGCGCTGGCGGGTGCTGATTCCCGCCGCCCTATTCGCGCTAGTTGGCGGCTTTAGCGGCGCCTGGACGGTGACGCAAGTCAATCCCGATTTTTTACGGCGCTTTTTACCGGTCGTGTTATCAGCGGTTTTTATTTATACGCTGGCAAAAAAGAACTTAGGTCATGTACATGCCCCGCTTCATCCCCTCGGTCGCGAGATAGCGATTGCCTGCCTCATCGGCGCTATCGTCGGTTGGTATGACGGATTTTTCGGGCCGGGCACCGGCAGCTTTTTTATTTTCCTGTTCGTTCGCATTTTAGGCTACGACTTTTTAAATGCCTCCGCGGCGGCCAAGTTGCTGAATGTGGCGGCAAACGGCGCCGCACTGCTGCTATTTGCCAGTAAGGGACATGTTTGGTGGCAGCTGGGTTTGATCATGGCCGGCGCGAATATTACCGGCAGTTTGATTGGAACCCGCTTGGCGTTAAAACATGGCCCGTCCTTTGTGCGACGAATTTTTGTAGTTGTGGTCGGATGTTTGATCTTAAAAACCGGCTACGATGCGTTTTTTAGGTAAAATTGAGACTGCTTCCCGCCTCAGTGCCGTCTAGAAGGCTATAGCTTTGCTTATCGTGCCGACGCCCCATGTATTGGCAAAGCAGGACTGACGAATCCGCGATGATTATTCGTCACTACCATAATGGTAATAATGGATAATATGACAGCCCACAGCTTTCGACAGCAAAATTTAAATAGTTAATAGAATTTCCCTTAATCTCCATCAACAAAGTCCTCATCGTGCCGTATCTAGCTTTATCCACCGCCCGTATTCTTCATGCGTGAGCTGAGCATTTCGGCCATTTTGCTGGCATGTTGCGCTTCGGTAGCGGCTCGCGAAACAGCGCCGGAGGATTTAACCAATCTTTCCATCGAGCAACTGCAAAACCTGGAGATCATTAGCGCCTCCAGGCTCGGGCAAAAAGCCAGTCAGGCACCAAGTTCGGTTTCAATATTAACCGCCAGCGACATCCGCACTTTCGGCTGGCGGACCTTGGCGGACGCGCTGAACAGCATGCGCGGCTTGTTTACCAGCAACGACCGCAACTATAGTTACGTCGGCGTACGGGGCTTCATTCAACCCGGCGATTACAATTCACGCGTATTGTTCATGATCGACGGCCAACGCATGAACGAAAACATCTTCGACTCCGCCAATATCGGCCAGGAATTCATGCTGGATATGGATTTGGTGGAGCGTATCGAATTTATCCCTGGCTCCGGCTCCACCATTTACGGCGCCAACGCATTTTTGGGTTTGATCAACGTAATCACCAAGAAAGGTAAAGCGGTGAATGGGGCGCAACTCGCCGGTGAGGTTGCCAGTTTCGACACCTATAAAGGCCGGGTTAGTTACGGCAAACAATTCGACAACGGCGCCGACGTACTGGTTTCGGCATCGCATTACGATACCGGCGGCGTCGAAAACCTGTATTTCCCGGCTTTCGACGCGCCTGACACCAATAACGGCATCGCCCATAACATGGACGCCGAACGCTCGGACCGTTTGTTCGGCAGGATGCAGTTCGAAGAGTTTACCCTGAGCGGCGGTTTTGTCGATCGATACAAGCGCGTACCGACAGCGGCGTACGGCTCCATTTTCAACGACCCCAGATCTCACACTTACGACAGACAGTTTTTCACCAATCTGAAATATGAAAAAGCCCTGAGCGCAAAAACCATGGTTATGGCCAAGGGCTTTTACCAAGGCTACGACTACATGGCCGAAGATCCGTACAACAATCTCGGCAATTACATTTATCACGACCAAAGCAGCGGCCGTTGGTGGGGTGGCGAAGCGCAACTAACGACTAGCGTATTCGATAGACATAGACTACTTTTTGGTTTGGAATATCAATACGACCAAACTCAGCGCCAATTCGGCTATGTTACCCAGCCTTATCAAATCTACCAAGACAGCGACCTTAGCGGCCATCGCGTCGAACTTTACGCCCAAGACGATATTCAGGTACTGGACAATCTGGTATTCAGCGCCGGTCTGCGCTTAGATCAGACTCATATGCTCAAACGTCTACAGCTCAATCCGCGCTTGGGTCTGATTTGGAACCCGCTCGACAGCACCACATTCAAGCTGTTATATAGTTCGACATTTCGCGCGCCACATGCCTGGAATCTGGACTACAACAATTACTACTACGGGCTCAATCCGACACTTCGAGAAGAGCAAATCAAAAGTTACGAAGCCATCGTCGAATGGCATTCGCACGGCGGTCTGAAGATATTGACATCTTTGTTTTACAACGACATTTCGCAATTATTGCAAGCCAATCCGAACACCTATTTGCTAGACAACGTCGGCAGATACCATGCCTACGGCGCGGAATGGGAAGCGGAAAAACGCTGGGACAGCGGCAGAATGTTCAAGGCGTCCTATACCTATAGTCTGTTTACCGACGAAGCCAGGCAAGGCATCTGGGCTTACGGTTCGCCGCAAAACATATTCAAACTGCATTATGCCGAGCCGCTGTTCGATAACTTTGTCAAACTCGGTATCGAAAATATTTATATCGGCGACCGCAAGGCTTTTCAGAGCGGCAAGGCCGATGCCTACAATCTGGTCAACCTTAATTTGAGCTCCGATCGATTACTGCACGGTTTGGATGTTTCGTTTGGAGTTTACAACCTATTCGACAGCCATTACGAGATGCTCGTCAACAGCGATAGATATGATTTATTGCACATGAACGGCCGGGAGTTTCGTTTGAAATTGCAACTGACGTATTAGAAGGTGACGATCATGAGCAAAGCGTTCCACCAATCAAAACCCTGGATTGTTTGCCTGGGCGCTGCCTTATGCCTCGCTCAGGGCGCTTTACATGCCGCCAATCAAACGCCGGAGAACGACAACTTACCCGACTTGACCAATCTCAGCGTCGAACAATTGATGACGCTGGACGTAACTTCGGTTATGAAAGTCCCAACTAACGTCAATCAAGTTCCCGCCGCCATTTATGTTCTAAGCAACGAAGAAATTCGCCGGACCGGCGCCACCTCCATTCCCGAGGCTTTACGCGTGGTACCCGGCTTGCACGTTGCCAAGGTGGACGGCAATAAATGGGCTGTTTCCATGCGCGGTTTCAGCAGCCAATTTGCGAATAAGTTACTGGTATTGGTAGACGGCCGCAGCGTCTATAACCCGCTATTTTCCGGGGTATGGTGGGATCAGCAGGACGTGATGATGGACGACATCGACCGCATCGAAGTGATCCGCGGCCCCGGCGCCAGTCTGTGGGGCGCCAACGCGGTCAACGGCGTAATTAACATCCTCACCAAATCCGCCAAGGACACCCAAGGCGGTCTGCTGGCTGGCAATATCGGCAACCAACGTTACGGCGGCGGCTTGCGTTACGGCGCCGATCTCGGCAACGACGCCTATCTAAAACTCTACGGTCGCCACTCAAACTACAACGATTCGAAAACGCAGGGCTCGGCCAATTCCGCCGCCGACGCTGGCGAGATGAGTAAAATCGGCTTTCGTTACGATAAAGCCATAGACATCACCAATAAATTGACGCTGCAAGGCGATGCATTTCTTGGCGAAAGCGACGGCGCCCTACAAAGCTTTCCGTCACTGTCATCCCATATGACGCCAGTATCGGCGCCGCCCTACTCGCAGTTATTACCCACCGATCAGCTATTTTCCGGTCATTTTATACAGGGCCGCTGGGAGCAATATCAAAACGCCGACTCCAACACGGTATTGCGCATGTATTGGGACAGACATAGCCGGAAATCGCCTTATCTGAATTCCAAATATCAGATAGACAATATCGATGTCGATTTTCAGCACAACTACAGGCTAAACGATAGCCATATGCTGGTCTGGGGCAGCGGCATACGTTTCAATTTGAATAACTTCCAGGATAGTACGCAGATTGCGATGAGTGCAAACAATCGCACCGACCGCATCTACAGCCTGTTCGCCCAGGACGATATCACGCTGGTACCCGAGCGCTGGCACCTGACTTTGGGCAGTAAACTGGAGCACAACCCGGTCACGCAATTCGAAGTGCAACCCAATGCCCGCTTACTGTGGACGCCCGACGACAAACATTCGTTCTGGGGTTCGATATCGCGCTCGGTACGCACACCCAATTGGGTGGAACAAAATATTTCTTACGGCTTGCAAATCCGGCCGCAGATAATCGGCGGTAACACGGTACCCGTGCTCCTCAGCTTGACCGGTAACCCGGACGTCTCCGCCGAGAAAATGATCGGCTTCGAATTGGGCTGGCGCGGTCAATTGCATCGCCAACTTAGCGCCGACGTGGCTCTGTACCATTACAGTTACGACGATTACTCCAGTTTGACGCCTAACCTTCATGCCCTCTCCGGCTACATGACTTTGGACTACAACAATTACGGGCATGTGCAAGTCTATGGCGGAGAAGTCAGCGTTGATTGGCAGGCTAGCGAGGGTTGGAAACTCCGCGCCAGCTACAGCCATGAAGAAGAACGATTTCGGCTGGCGCCAATGGCGCCAGCCAATACCACGACGACATCGGGCGACAGTTATCCGGCACATAAAGCCATGCTTTGGTCCATGCATCAACTAACGCCGAAACTTAAACTGGATTTGAATTGGCGTTATTCCGACGCCATCGGTATCAGTGGTACGCAAACGAGAGCTTACCAAGAACTGGACGCCCGTCTCGCCTGGGATATGGGCGCGGGTGTGGAACTTGGCGTGGTCGGCCGCAATCTGCTGAATAGCAGTCACTTCGAATACGGCGCCGATATGTTTTCGACGGCCACGGCCGTGCAACGCGAGGTTTACGGCACCTTGCGCTGGCATTTCTAGGCGGCAACGAAACCTCATGCAAATGCCGAACACGCTCCGACTATTGCAAGAAGCCTGCGCTGTGCTGCGCAGTGCTTACCGCTATTTCGGTCGAACGGGCACCTTATGTTTGAAATCGCGCAAATCGGCGGCAACCTTTGCTATTTCCCGTTTTAGCAAGCTGCTGTTATTGCCCTTGCTACTTGCCAGCCCACTCTGTTTTGCCGAAGCGGCCAGTGAAGCGGCGGTAAAAGTGGCGTTTCTTTACAATTTTTTTAAATTTATTGAATGGCCGGAAACCGTTACCGGTCAAAACCGCTACACTTTATGCCTGAGCAACCATACAGATTTCGGCGATCATTTATTGATGTTGGAGGGTAAAGCAGTGAACGGCAAACCCTTGGAGATAATCCGCAATATTTCCGCCAAAGATCTAAAATCCTGCCATATTTTATTCATCGATATTGCCGACAATCCCGGCGATTATGCGCGCGAATTAAAAGGCATGCCGATAGTAACCGTCAGCGATAAACCCGGGTTTATTAACCAGGGCGGCACGATAGGCTTAATTCAAGACGGCAACCGGCTCAGCTTCGAAGTCAATCTCGACATCGCCAATTCCGGCAACACGCGTATCAGCGCCCAGTTACTGAAGCTGGCAAAAAATATCGTCACCGACAAATAAACAGCGCCATTCCGATGATATTGCGAAATCGCCCATGATCCGGGACAAACTAGCCAATCTGCCGATGACCTATAAGCTGCAACGCTTGCAGGCCATCACCCTAGCCTTGGCTTTACTATTTACCTTGTTGATAACCAGCTTCACTCATATCTGGCAGGAAAAAGGCGAACTATCCCTTGAAGTACGCTCACTGGGCAAGATGATCGGTTTCAATGCCAACGCGGCCTTGCTGTTCGGCGATACCAAAACCGGCACGGAGATTCTGGCCACCTTGCGCGGCAAGTCGGAAATCATCTCCGCGCAACTCTATAAAAACGATGGCGAAATGTTTGCCCACTATCCGGCCAAGGCCGATCCCGCCAGTTTTCCGCGAACTTTGGCGGACGCGGAGCAACAGCTTAGTCGGCAGGGGCTGATGATATTTAGTCAGGTGATCCTATATCCCTTGCCCGACGATAACGGCGACATCGTCGGCACGCTGCGCTTATTGATTGACTTAAAGCCGATGTGGCGCATGGTGACGATCAGTCTTAGCCAAATTTTTCTGGCCATGCTGGTATCGTTTATGTTGGCTGTGTGGTTCGGCCGGCGCTTGGCGGAATCGATCGCCGCGCCGCTGATACGCTTATCGTCCTTAGCCAAACAGGTTTCTGTCGATAATAATTATATGGTGCGGGCGAAAGGCGAAGGCGAAGACGAAATCGGCCAATTGGTCAAAAGCTTCAACCAGATGATCGAACGGGTGCAACAGCGCGATGCCGAACTGGAGAGCCAGCGCGGCACGCTGGAGCGAGAAGTCGACCTGCGTACCGCCGATCTCCGCATGGCCGTTACCGAAGCCCAAGCGGCGAACATAGCCAAATCTCAATTTTTGGCCACCATGAGCCATGAAATCCGCACGCCGATGAACGGTGTGCTGGGCATGACCGAATTGTTATTGGGTACCGAGTTGGATACTACCCAACGCCAATACGCGGAAACCGTATTCAGTTCCGCAGACTCCCTGCTAACGGTGATTAATGACATTCTGGATTTCTCGAAAATCGAAGCCGGCAAGCTGGAACTGGAAGAAATCGACTTTAATTTGATCAATCTCACCGAGCAACTCACAGCCCTGTTCTTCGAACGCGCCAGCAGCAAAAACATAGAGTTGATTTGCCGGGTGGACAGCAAAGCCCCCAGGGATGTCAGAGGCGACCCCTATCGCCTGTTGCAAATATTGACCAATTTGCTGTCTAATGCCATTAAATTTACCGAAACCGGCTCGGTAAATTTGCACGTCGCGACAGTTTCAGATCAACAGTGCCGGACTACCGGCGATATCTGCCTGGAGTTTTGCATCAGCGATACCGGCATAGGCATAACCCAGGACATTCAGTCGAGATTGTTCAAATCGTTTAGTCAGGCCGACGGCTCCACCACCCGTAAATACGGCGGAACCGGGCTGGGCCTGGCCATCAGCAAGGAGTTAAGTGAATTGATGGGCGGCAACATCCAAGTACAAAGTCAACCTAACATCGGCTCGGTGTTTACTTTGCACATCCCGCTGCGCAGAGCCCTGGATACCGTGCCCAGCGCCGTGCCAGGCAGTTCGCTACAGGGCAAACAGGTATTACTGGTCGAAGACAATGCCACCAACGCCAAGATTCTCGAGAACCACTTGGCTCATTTCGGTATGTATACCCGCATTGCCCAAAATGGCATTAATGCCCTGGAAATTCTGGACCAATCGGCTCGCCTGGGCTTGTTTTACGACATCGCCGTGCTCGATATGAAAATGACGGGAATGAACGGCGCGGAGTTGAGCCAACAGATGCGCCGCGACAGCCGATTTAACGGAATACGCATAGTAATAATCACGTCGAGCAGCGAAGAAGAGATACTAGCCAAGATTAGAAACAGCAACTGCGATCTCTATTTGAACAAACCCTTGCATCGGCGCACCCTGGAAGACGCCTTGCTGGCATTGCTCGGCCAAAAACCGCAAGCAATCGCCTGTAGGGAGCCAGAACCATCAACCATAAGAATTCTGCTGGCCGAAGACAATCCGGTCAATCAGAAAGTCTGCAGCGCCATGCTGCGCCAGCTCGGCTACAGTCTACTGCTGGCAAATAGCGGCCGCGAAGTTCTGGACATTATCGGCCGCGAACCGGTTGATTTAATCCTGATGGATTGCATGATGCCGGGAATGGATGGTTACACCGCTACCCAACATATCCGCGATCGGGAGCGCGTCGGCGGCTTTCGCCGAATACCGATTATCGCTCTGACTGCAAATGCCATGGAAGGCGATCGGGAGCGCTGCCTGCTGGCGGGCATGGACGATTATCTTAGCAAGCCTATTTTACAAAAAACCTTGCACGAAAAGATTCTATCGCTGGTTGCCGTCGTCGCGGAATCGCCGGCCACCGCGCCGACTATTCCCGACCTGAACCCGCCGACCGCTAAACTCGATCCATCGCCGTTAAATACGCTCCGCCAGATCGGCGGCGACACACTAGTCAATGACGTATTGCGTTTATTCCGCGACAATGCCGAGCAACAAATTGCCAAACTGACTAGCGCCTTGCTTGCTAGAGATAGCGATGCCGTGCGTGAAGCCGCGCATAGTTTAAAATCGGCGGCCGCCAATATCGGCGCGGTTTATCTGACAGAACTGGCACGCAAGCTGGAGAACAGTGCGCGCGACAATACCCTGCAATTCGACAGCCGGCTTGCCGAAAATTTGCAAAGCGAATATAAAGAAATTCTTCAGCGGCTTACGCAACTCAGACCTTAACGATGGAACGATTACCTGCACGCAGCCTGATCTTAGCGATAGACGACGACGATATGGTGCGTCTGATGTTGCAAGACATTCTGCAACGAGAAGCTTTCGAAGTTATCTGCGCCGCAACCGGCCGGCAAGGTTTGGAACTGGTCTCGGAAAAACGCCCCAACTTAGTATTGCTGGATGTGATGTTGCCGGACACCAATGGTTTCGACTGCCTGCAAACCATCAGAAACATGCCTGGAAACGCCATGTTGCCCGTGGTGATGCTGACCGGCATGGACGATCTGGATTCCGTGAATAAGGCTTTTCAATTGGGCGCGACGGATTTTATCGCCAAGCCTATCAACTGGCCGACCCTGCCGCACCGCTTACGCTATTTACTCCGCGCTGTCGCGACACTGGAAGAGCTGGCAAAAAGCGAGGCCGAGCTACGTAAAGCACAAAAAATCGCGCAGCTGGGCAGTTGGGATTGGTGCGTGGCAACCGACAACATGCAGTGGTCGGAAGAGGTGTTCAATATTCTCGGCGTCAGCCGCCACACCTTCGAACACAAACGCCACGATTTATTTAAATCGGTGCACCCGTCGGAAGTCGGCAAACTTCAACAAGCCATCGAATTGTGCCTACGCAGCAAACACAATTTTCGCCTGGAACTGCCTATTACCCATGGGAACGGCGCTAATCATGTGGTGCATATCCAAGGCGAAGCCATCCTCGAAGGTCAACGGGTCACGCATATCCACGGCACGGTGCAAGATATCACCGAGCGTCGGCATATCGAGGAACGGGTAAGATTTTTATCCTATTACGACCCGTTAACCGGCTTGCCGAACCGGACCTTGTACAAGGAAATCCTGGCGCAGGCGATGGCTTATTGCAATCGCCACGGCACCGTGTTGTCGACCTTGTTTATCAGCATCGACCGTTTCAAACGCATCAACGAGACACTGGGTCCCAAAATCGGCGACCAGGTCTTGAAAATGTTTGCCGACCGCGTAGTGGCCGAGCTAAGGGATTGCGACTATATCTCGACCAATGCGGATTACGAATTGGCCGGCATGACCGTATCGCGGCTGGGCGGCAACGAATTTACCGTGCTGCTGAATCATATCCAGGACACGCGCGACAGTGTAAAAGTCGCCAAACGTATTTTTCATGCCATGCAGCAAGCGTTTACCGTGGATCACACCGAACTGTTTGTGGGCATCAATATCGGGATAGCGGTTTATCCCGGCGACGGCCAGGATGAAGACAGCTTCATCAAGAATGGCGAGTTTGCGATGAATCATGCCAGCGAACACGGCCATAACAATTATCAATTTTTCAGTAAATCGCTCAACGTCGCGGCGTTTCATAAACTGGCGATGGAAAACAGTCTGCGCCGCGCCATCGAACGCAACGAACTGCAACTGTATTACCAGGCCAAGATCAACCTGCGCCGGCAAAAAGTGATCGGTTGCGAAGCCTTAATCCGCTGGCAACATCCTGAGTTAGGCTTGATTGCGCCATCGCAGTTTATTCCGATAGCCGAAGATTCCGGCCTGATTGCCCAAATCAGCGACTGGGTGCTGGAGAAGGCCAGCCGGCAAACCTTGGTCTGGCAACAGAACGGGCTCTGTCAAGGTTTGGTAATGGCGGTCAATGTGTCCGCCAATCAATTTCGCCAATACGGCTTTGGCAATCATGTGCGCGAGTTATTGTCCAATATTGGCTTGGAAGCTAGCTATCTGAAGCTGGAATTGACTGAAACCATTTTATTGGATCATATCGAGGAGACCTTAGTCACATTGCGCGATTTACAGGCCTTGGGCGTGAAAATCAGCATCGACGACTTCGGCACGGGTTATTCATCCTTGTCCTATCTAAAGAAACTACCAATTTCCGAATTGAAAGTGGACCACTGTTTCATTCGCGATTTGCCGCATAACGAAGACGATATGGCAATAACCGCCGCGATATTGGCATTGGCCGATGCACTTGGCTTGGAGGTGGTTGCCGAAGGCGTCGAGAACGAAAGACAGGCCAAATTTCTATTGGACAGCGGTTGCGAAGTGGTACAGGGCTTTTTATTCAACCGACCGATGCCGGCCGATGAATTTGCGGCTTTTGTGCGGAAATTCGACTCGCAATTAGTGCTAAGCAGCGACGCATGACATGACGGCAAGACCGCGTATTCTGGTAGTCGACGACGACCCGATGATCCGCTTGCTGGTCAATCAAGTATTGCTGGCAAACGGCTACCAGGTAATTGAAGCTCAACACGGCCGGGAAGGACTGGCGATATTTAACGCACTCGCACCGGACCTGGTTTTGCTGGATGTGATGATGCCGGAAATGGACGGCTATAGTTGCCTGACAGGGATGCGCGCCGCGTCGCAAAAAGTGCCTATCGTGATGATGACGGCGATAGAAGATACGCAAGCCGTCGAAGATGCGTTCCGGCTGGGCGCCACCGATTTTATCGGTAAACCCATACAATGGCCGCTGCTACCGCACCGTATCAGTTACGTATTGCGCTCGCATCGCACGACCCAAAACCTGATCGAGCAACAAAAGCTGCTTAAGCAAAGCGAGCAACGCTTTCGTGATTTGGTGGAAAGTATCGGTAGCGAGTACTTTCTTTACTCTCACGATGCCGATTGCATTTTCACGTATCTAGGCCCTTCGGTAGAGCATATTCTCGGCTACAAACCGGATGAGTTACTGCTGAACTGTTTCGACATTGTCACCGACAATCCGATCAATCAACTGGCCAGAGCCTATACCGCACAATGCCTGGCCGGTATCAAGCCCGCCAACTACGAAGTGGAAGTACGGTGTAAAGACGGCAGCCTGCGCTTATTGAACCTCAACGAATCGCCAATGTTCGACTCGGCGCAACGGGTGATTGCGGTAAACGGTTTGGCGCATGACATTACCGAAATGCGACGTACCCAATCGGCGCTCGCGGACAGCGAAGAACGCTTACGCCTGTCCATGCAAGCCGCCAAACAAGGCTTTTACGATCTGAACCCACTAACCGGATCCCTGATCGTCAATACCGAATATGCCAGCATGCTGGGCTACGACGCAACGAATTTCGAAGCCAGCCTCAATGCGTGGAAAAAACGCTTACACCCCGATGACCGGTCACGGGCTCTCGATACGTTCCAAGGCTACATTGCCGGCGAGCTTAAGGAATACCGTTCGGAATATCGGCAACGTTGCGCCGATGGCGCTTGGAAATGGATACTGTCCATAGGCAGTATCGTCGAACGCGATGCAGCCGGCCTGCCGCTAAGGATGCTAGGCACTCATACCGATATTACCGATAGCAAAATCGCCGCCGAACGTCTGCATCTGCTGGCCAAGGTGTTCGAGAACAGCGGCGAGGCGATCTTTTTATGCACACCGGACATCCGCGTCGTATCCAGTAACCGGGCTTATAGCAATATCACCGGCTACCGCGCCGAAGAAGTCTTGGGGGAAATGCCGTCGATGCTGGACGCAAAGCATCTGGATCCACACCACTATCAACGCATTTGGCAGGCGCTCCGCGAAAACGGTTATTGGCAAGGCGAAGTCTGGGACACCCGCAAAAACGGCGAACGCTATCCGGCGTGGCTTGGCGTTTCCGTCACCTATAACAGTGAAGGCGCGGTTAGCCATTACATCGGCATTTTCTCCGACATTACCGAGCGTAAAGCGGTGGAAGCGCAAATTGAATACCTTGCGCGCCACGATCCCTTGACCAATCTGCCGAATCGCACCTTGTTGCGTGACCGCTTCGACCAAGCCATAGCTCACGCCGTGCGCAATTCCAGCCTGGTAGGTTTACTGTTCCTGGATCTGGACCATTTTAAAAACATCAACGACACCATGGGCCACGACGTCGGCGACCGCTTGCTGCAAGGCATTGCCGAGCGCTTGGTGCAATGCGTGCGCGAAGTGGATACGGTTTGCCGGCAAGGCGGCGATGAATTCATCATCATCCTCACCGATATACCCGATATCGAGACCATCACCCAAATCGCGCTGAAAATACTCGACCAGTTGAATCAACCATTTCTGATCGAAGGCGTCACCTTATGCACCTCGTTTAGCATAGGCATCAGTTTGTATCCTAACGATGGCTTGAATTTTCACGGTTTGCTGAATAAAGCCGACACGGCGATGTACGCGGCAAAAAACGAGGGCCGCAACACGTTCCGTTTTTTCTCGCACGACATGAACTTGGCTTCGATCGAGCGGATGAATATCGAGAACGGTCTGCGCCTGGCTTTGAAGCACAACGAATTCCGGCTGCACTACCAACCGCAATATGCCATTCGCGAGAATAAAATAATCGGTGCGGAGGCTTTGCTGCGCTGGCAGCCGGAACGCGGCCCGATGATTCCGCCGGCCAAATTTATCCCGATTGCCGAAGATAATGGCCTGATCGTACCGATAGGCGACTGGGTGTTGCGCGAAGCCTGCCGGCAAAATAAAGCCTGGCACGATGCCGGCTTGCAACTGCTGATTACTGTCAACATCTCGGCCTTGCAGTTTAAACGCGGCGATTTGCTGGCATCGGTGAAGACAGCGCTGGCCGAGTCCGGCCTAGCGCCGCAATATTTGGAATTGGAATTGACCGAGTCGGTACTCATGTTCGATACCAAGGTGGTGATCAACACTATCGCCCAATTACGAGATTTGGGCGTCAGCTTTGCCATCGACGACTTCGGGACCGGTTATTCATCGCTCAGCTATCTGAAACGCTTTGCGGTGAATAAACTAAAAATCGATCAATCTTTTATTCGGGATTTGTGTTCCGGCAAAGCCGAAGACGCCGCCATCGTGGAAGCCATTGTGAAATTAGGCGACACGCTAGGCCTGCTAACGCTGGCCGAGGGCGTGGAAACGCGCGAACAAGCGGATCAACTCGAACAACTCGGCTGCCGCAAAGCCCAAGGGTATTATTGGAACCAACCGCTACCCGCCGACAAATTCGCCCGGCTGTTTAATCCCGGCGCTTAATATCCGCCCTGCTTAAAATAATTGCCAAATTGGGGCGGCACCGTCCGGTAAAGCCGCCAGCCGGCCGAGTTCCAACCATTGATTACCGGGCGCATGAAAATCCGAACCCACCGATGCCCGTAACTGATGTTTAGTCGCATGTAAATAACTCAAGCGGATATCGTCGACGCTGGCCCGGCCGGTCACCACTTCTATGCCCTCGCCTCCCGCCGTCTTAAAAGCCACTAAAGCATTGTTTATCCATTTTGTACTGAGTTTATAACGCAAGGGATGCGCCAATACCGCGACGCCGCCGGCATCCCTGATCCAGCCGACACAGTCGGCCAGACTGGCCCACACCGTCGGCACATAAGCCGGCTTACCCTTGCTTAAATAACGATCGAAGGCATCCTGCGCGGTTTCGGCATAACCTCGGCTAACCAGAAAATCGGCAAAATGCAGCCGGGTAATTTCGCCATTGCCCGCTACGTCCTTCAGCGTCGAATAAGCATCGGCTACGCCCTTCTTCGCCAGTTTTTCGGCAATTTTTTGCGCGCGCTGATCGCGAATCAGTTGTTGCTTGGCGATACCCTCAAGCAACTGCGGATGCTGCGGATCAATATTTAAACCGACGATATGCAGGCAATGGCTTTCGAAACTAGCAGAAAGCTCGATACCCGGAATCAGCCGGATTCCCGCGCATTCAGCGGCCTGAGTGGCTTCGCGCAAACCCGCGGTAGTGTCGTGATCGGTCAAAGCCAACGCGGTAACGCCGTGTTGTTGGGCGCGCAGCACCAGTTCGGTCGGAGATAAGGCGCCGTCCGACGCGGTGGAATGGCTGTGTAAATCATATATATCCGACACTATTGATAATCACCGTAAAGTTTAGCGTATAAGCCGTTTTGTTGGATCAAGGTGTCGTGTTTGCCTTGTTCGCAAATTCGGCCCTGTTCGAAAACATACACATGATCGGCCTGTTTCACGGCGCTGAGTCTATGGGCAATGATGATAGTCGTGCGGCCTTCCAGGAACGTATTCAAGGCCTGATGTAGTTTGTACTCGGTTTCGCTGTCCAGCGCCGAGGTGGCCTCGTCGAGAATCACCACCGCCGGTTGGCTGACGATCATCCGCGCGATAGCCAGCCGTTGCCGCTGGCCGCCGGACAGGCGCATACCCTGCCGGCCAACTATGGTATCCAGACCCTGCGGCTGCTCCTCGACCGTGAGTTTCATCTGGGCGATGTCCAACGCGCGCCACAGTTCCGCGTCGGCGATCTCGCGGCCCAAGGTCAGGTTTGCGCGTATCGTATCGTTTAACAAGGCCGGATGCTGCAATACCGTCGCCACATGTTCGCGCACCACGTCCAAGCCTATCCTATCCAAGGGTACGCCATCGAAATAAATCATGCCGCTACCAGGCGGATACAGACCGATTAAGGTTTGCGCCAAGGTGGATTTGCCACCGCCGCTGGCGCCGACCAGTGCGATTTTTTCGCCGGCCGGAATCGTCAGATTGATGCCGTTCAAAACCGGTTCGTCTTTATAACTGAAATGCAAATCCTTTACGCTGACCGACACTGTCTTACGCCCGGTAAACGGATTTTCCAGATGCGGATAATAGGGTTCGCGTTGCAACAAGGTCAGTTTGTTAACCCTGGATAGGGCCGCCTTGGCGGCGTAAAAAGACTGCTGAATGCTGAGTATCTCTTGCACCGGCGCCATCATGAACCAGAGATAACCGAATACCGCCAGCATTTCGCCTATGGTCAAGTTGGAATACAACACCATCAGCATCGCGGTCGCCCGGAAAATATCGAAACCGAATAAAAAGGTCAAAAAACTCAGGCGCACCGTCGCGTCGCTTTTCCAGGCATACACCGTAGAATGATTTTTCACCGCCAGTGCACTGCCTATCAGCTGTTGGCAATAATGTTCCTCCCGGTTACTGGCGCGGATCTGATGAATCGCTTCCAGGGTTTCGCTCAAGGCTTGCTGGAATATCGCATAGGCTTTGTTTTCATTGGCCTTTAATTCCTTCACTCTGGAGCCTATGGCTCTGGCCAGATAAATCACCAGCGGATTCAAAAAAATTATGAACAAACCCAGCTGCCAATGCATCCACAGCAAAATCAATGCTGTACCGAACACCGTCAGCACCGCCACCAACAACTTGCTGATCGTGGTGCCGATAAAATTATCCAGTGTGTCCAAGTCGGTCACCATATGCGAACTGACCGTACCGCTACCCAGGCTTTCGTATTCGGACATCGAAATATGCTGCAAATGTTTCACCAGACTTTCACGAATACGAAAGATCACATCCTTGGCGATATTGGAAAATTGCCGGGTTTGAATAATGTTCAACACCAACGCAAACAACCGCAGCAGCAAACTGATCAACAAAATGATCGCGATATACACCATGGGTTGCCGCCACTCACTTGGCAACCAGGGATCGAGATTCCGCAGCACCATACCCGGATGATGCAGTAATACTTCGTCGACCAACAAAGGCATCAATAGAGGTACCGGTACGCTGGCTGCCGTTGCCAATATTGCAATCAAATGCCCGTTGATCAGTTGTTTTTTATGCTGTAAGGCGATGCGGTATATGTATTGCCAGGAATATTCGGCTTGCGCCGCGCGGTTTGATGTTTTCAAGGTAATGAAACGAATTCGATGAAGTTTAACGATTATAATGGTCCGGCCTACTTTGCAAAAACTTCTTGCGCAGCGTTTCGTGCCGGCTATAGTGGAAATTGATATGCATTTTATCCCGTGTTTTTTACTGCTTGCCGCTCTGACCGGCGTTTTGCCGAACAGTGCCCGGGCGGAAGAAATCTCGCTAGTCACGCAACGTCAACAATTTTTGCGCGCGGAGCAAGCGCTGAACCAAAATCGCGATGCCGAGTATCTGGCGCTGGCGCCGGGATTGAAAGGCTACCCGCTATATCCTTATCTGCAATACCAGTGGCTAAAAAATCGTCTGGATGCCGATAGCGAAATCAAGCAGTTTCTTGTCGACCACGCCGCCAGCCGATACGCGGCCGGGCTCCGGCAGAGGTGGTTGCTAGCCTTGGGTAAAAAGCAGCAGTGGCAACTGTTAATGAATAACTATCAAGGCAGCGACGACCCGGAACTGCAATGCTATGCCGGTTTGGCGCAATTCCAAACCGGACAAATCTTGGAAGCATTCAATCAAGCCCGCGCCTTGTGGTTAAGCGGCAAATCGCAGCCGGATAATTGCGATGCCTTGTTCGAGATTTTTAAAGCATCGCCATATTTTAATACCGAGCTGATAAAACAGCGATTTCACGCTGCGCTTAATCGCGACAATCAAAACCTGGCCGGCCACTTAACCCGATTCTTTAGCGGTCCGGAACTCGATCTAGCCAATACCTGGTTAACACTGCACCGGCAACCTGAAGCGGTTGCCACCGATGCCGGCTGGCGTAAATACGTGGACCAAGCAGGAGAGTTACTTGCGCATGCGATTGATCGCTGGCTGGAAACCGACGTCGAAGCGGCGACAACAACTTGGGACAACACTAAATCGCAAATCGCTGTGCCGCCGGCAACGGCAGCTTTTATCGAAAAACGCATAGCTGTTGCATTGGCCTTGAAACGCGACAACCGCGCCTACGCCCGTTTGTCGAAGCTGGAAAACAGCGACGAATCGGCGCGGGAATGGCGGGTCAGAGCGGCTTTAAATATGCAAAACTGGCAAGATGTCGCCACCGCGATTGCCGGCCTGAATGAAGAAGAAAAATCCCGGGAAAAATGGCAATACTGGCAAGCGCGCGGCTGGGCGGAAACCGGCCAGAACGCGGCGGCCGGCACTCTGTTTCAACAACTCGCAAAAAATCGCAGTTTTTACGGCTTTTTGGCCGCGAGCCGACTGCGGCAATCCATCTCGCTGGTCGATCGCCCCTTAATGGTTCCCGCTCAGGATCTCGATTATCTGCAAAATCAGACCGATTTTCAGATAGTTTCCGAGTTGATAGCCATAGACCGTAAACCAGAAGCCAAGCGGCAATGGTGGTACGCAGTAGGCAAGCTGGATAACCGCTTGTTACCGGCCGCCGCTAAATTGGCGCAACAGTGGCACGAGCCGGCACTGGCGATTTCCACGATAGCTAAGGCCAATCATTGGGATGACGTCAATCTGCGTTTCCCGTTGGAATATATCCGGCAAATCCAAAGTAACGCCTCGGCTCAACAATTGGATCCGGCCCTGATTCTGGGTTTGATCCGCCAGGAAAGCGCATTCGACGAATTGGCGGACTCGCCGGCCGGCGCCAAGGGTTTGATGCAGGTCATGCCGAAAACCGGAAAGCAAATCGCCGCCGACTTGCACGACAACTGGGACAGCGACTACAACCTGTTCAAACCCGAACTCAACTTAAAGTACGGCTCGTTTTACTTTAAAAAGTTGTTGCAACAATTCAACGGGCACGTACCGCTAGCTGCCGCTGCCTATAATGCCGGCGCCAATAAAGTCAAACGCTGGCTGCCGGAAAACCGCCCGCTACCGGCCGACATATGGATAGAAACCATACCTTATAAAGAGACTCGAGGCTATGTCGCGTCGGTATTAATGTATAGCTTGATTTATCAGCAGCGCCTGCAACGCGACACTTTAAAGATCGACGATCTACTGCGCGAGGTAATGCCCGGATAAAAATTGAGCTGATTTTTTAAGCCGATTATTAGATAATGCCGCAGTTTTTGAACCCACCAACCAGGTAA
>CAZGUM010000040.1:0-26881 GCA_964529085.1 uncultured Methylomonas sp.
TGGAAATGAAGTGACGGTATCCAAGGTAATCCGCATAGACACGGTTCCTCCGGTCACTCAAATCACCTCCCATTCCAATGGAGAGGTTGTGCAGGGCGATGTACGACTCAGTGGAAGTTTGGTAGATGGTATGTCCGGTCCGGAAGGCGGTGAAGTCTCGGCTGATGGAGGAAACACCTGGCAGACAGTCTCGATGAACACAGGAGATGGCTGGTCTTACATCTGGCATTCCGGTGAAGTTCCCAATGGCGAATACACCATCCAGATGCGCGGCAGGGATCGCGCCGGCAATGCTGACGATTTGGTTTCAGTTGCGTTGACTGTGGACAATGCGCCGCCTGCTGTATCGATCACAGAACGATGGTGGATTTGGGAGACCGGAACGCTGAAGGTTTCCCCCAATCACTTTCCAATTGCCAGCATCCAGGTGACCATCCGTGATCCGCAAAAGCGTTGGAAGGAGGTGGTGTTGGACTTTGATCCCGGCAAGAATTCCTATGTCGTGAAATGGGATCGGCGCTTCGCGGATGGAACACTAGCGCCAGCAGGGGAGTACCCAGTTCTGGCAGTAGCATGTGATGTGAATGGATTATGCGGGCAGGATACGGGTAGGATCGTGATCCCGGAGGTGGCAACATCGACCGTCACCCTGACACCATCTCCAACAGCGACCAGCACTTTGATGCCTTCGATAACGCCAGTAGCAACACAAATACCGCCGACGCCGACTTCGGTATTGATTACTACTGTGCCGGAAAAAACACCTGAGCCTGCTCAATCCACCCTACCGCTGTGGCAGATGATTGGCTTACTAGGTTTATTCATGGCAATTGCGTCCGCAAGTTTAGTGGATCCACGCCCCAAAGCTTTGGAACGGCTGGGCGAAACGTTCAAGATGATGTCGCAGACAAAAAACGACTCTCATAACAACGAATAACGAAAAGGAAAAAAACATGGAAATAATTCTTGCAATAGTTATAGCGGCTGCAGTAATCTTCTTTGGGGCATTGATCAGCATGGGGAATGACCGCCAGAAGAAGGCAATTGATGGGTTGAGGGAACAAGTGGTGCTGTGGGCAGTGCAGGATTTGAAGATCAAGCGCGAACACCTGAAACAAACTGTGCAGGTTCCGGATCCGCTCCAGTGGTTAAGCCAGGTGGCTGGCAGGGTGCTGGGTCAGGAAGCCAGTTTGCAAATTCTGGAGGCTTTTCAGGAAACCCAGTCCATTGTTTGCGTGGATGCCTCAGGAGAACATAAAATGATCTTCACCATTCATTCGCCGGGTGAGATAAAAAATCTGGTGTCGGGAAGGCAGGCAAAGCTTTCCGCTTATGCTTCGGGAAATCCGCTGTTATCCCTGCCCAGAAATGTAGTTTGTCTTGAATTAAGCATATTAAATTGCGGCTATATGTTTGATCTTGAATTCCCCCATGCCTGGGGCAAATTAACTGGATGGAGTGCAGAAAATAGAGATAGGTTCTGGATGTACTTGGCGCCCTAATAATCGTTACTCAAGTCTCCTCAAACTGATAGCCGCCAATGAGAATCGCAATGATCTGAACAAAATCCGATAGTTGCGGTTCTTCAGCTTGACTTTTAATTATTTCTGTTCTAAAATCTAATTTAGACTAGACTAAATTTATCGGCATTATCCGTATTGGAGGTTTATATGAAGAACCAACTGAGTCGGCGGGATTTCCTGAAACTGGGGGCTTTCGGTGTGATCGGGGCTGGAGGTGCGACTGCCATCATGCAGCCCAATGGCAATTCCCACACACGCCGTAATCAGCCTCCCATGCAAGGCATGGATCATGGAGGCGGCGTCATCCCAGGCACGGGTGATGTTGACTATGATAAAAATGGCTTCAATCCAGGGGACATTCTCACCGACTTCGATTACGGAAAAGTATCGACCCTGCCAAATGGCAGGACTTTACGGGAATATGAAATCACTGTCATCAACAAGAATATTGAAGTTGTGCCCGGCATCGAATACCCCGCCTGGACTTACAACGGGCGCATTCCAGGTCCAACCATTCGCTGCACCGAAGGCGACCTGATTCGCATCACGTTGATCAATGGCAGCAACCATCCGCATAGCATGCACTTTCATGGCTTTCATCCGGGGGCGATGGATGGCGTGCCGGGATCGGGTCCGGGCGGTTATGTCGAACCAGGGGACAGTTTCACCTACGAGTTCGATGCGGAACCATTTGGTCTCCACCTTTATCATTGTCATGTCTTTCCGCTGGCGCGCCACATCGCCAAGGGTTTGTATGGCACATTCATTGTGGATCCGAAGGAGGGTCGCCCACCCGTTGACCGTGAAATGGTCATGGTCATGAGCGGTTTCGATGTGGACTTCGATGATGTCAACGATTTCTATGCGGTCAATGCCATACCGTTTTACTATCAGAACCATCCCATCCAGATCAAGATCGGCGAGAAGATCCGCATCTATCTTGTGAATATCCTGGAATTCGATCTGCTCAATTCCTTCCACCTGCACGCCAGTTTCTTTCATTATTATCCAACAGGCACCAGCCTGTCCCCCTCCGAGTTCACGGACACGATCATTCAAGGTCAAGCCCAACGCGGCATTTTGGAGTTCTCATATAAATATCCTGGCATGTACATGTTTCATGCTCACGTGACCGAATTTGCAGAACTTGGCTGGAACGGCATGTTCGAAGTAACCGAATAGTTTTAGAGGTATGTCATGACTCAGACCCCGTCCAATCGCTTCACCTTCCGGACCTTTATCCTACTGCTCATACCGATCATCCTTCTCGTCGGCGTGATCGTCCTTTTCCTTTCCACAGGCGGAGGATTGAATCTCGACTCTGCCGCGCCCGTGGAGAATCTGGATGTCGAACGGTATGTTCTCAAACAAGGCAGCATCGAATTGCAGGTGCGCAACACCGGTCCGGAGGAAATTACCATCGCCCAGATCATCGTCAATGATGCGGTCATGCCTTTTGAGGTGCATCCGGATGCAGTCATCCCTCGATTGGAGCGCGCCACCGTTACCATCGCTTATCCGTGGTCGTATGGTGAGGCATATGGTTTGATCATCTTTACCGGAAATGCCATTCCCTTCACACTGGACATCCCGGTTGCGTTCGAAACGCCTCAACCGGACACTGCCACCTTCTGGGGATTCACACTCATCGGTTTGTATGTCGGCGTGATCCCGGTCTTCCTGGGAATCTTCTGGTTTCCGGCCTTGCGGCAAATGGGACGCCGGACCATGACCTTCCTGATGGCGGCAACGGCGGGTTTGCTGATCTTTCTAGGGCTGGACACGGTGGCGGAAGCGCTGGAGTTTGCCGGGAGGATCCCTTCCGCTTTCCAGGGGATCGGCTTGATTGGAATCGGCGGAGTGGCAACCTTCCTGTTATTGGAGGCAATCTCGAAACGCCAGTCTGAAATCACCGGCAACGAAGCGGATAAACGGCTGACGATTGCCTTTGTGATAGCCGTTGGCATCGGCATTCACAACCTTGGAGAAGGACTGGCAATAGGCGCTGCTTATAATGTTGGCGAAATTGCACTGGGTACCTTTCTGGTTGTCGGATTTATCATTCAGAACATTACTGAAGGACTGGGTATCATTGCGCCGGTCCTGCGTGATAAACCCGGGATTGGCAGACTGGCGATCATGGGAATGGTCGGTGGTGCACCTGCCATCCTGGGAGCCTGGATCGGGGGATACACTCCTTCACCCTTCCTGACTGTGCTTTTCCTTGCCATCGGCGCAGGCGCGATATTCCAGGTGATCTACGAGATTGCCAAACTGGTTCAAAAGGACACGCAACGCGAAGCCATGCCAATGGTAGTCTTTGGTGGCGTTCTAACCGGTATGATGATGTTGTGGGTCACTGGGTTGTTGATCAAATAGGAGCATTCCGATGGAATCGTCCTTGACCATATCCATTCAGGATTATCTGAAGCACATTTACGAGTTGACCGAAAGCGGCGGGAACGCCAGCACGAATGCACTTTCCGAACGGCTCAACGTCAAGCCGGCCTCCGTGACAAACATGGTGCAAAGACTTGCCGCCGCGCAACCCGCCCTGGTCGAATACCAGAAGCATCAAGGGGTTACGCTAACCAAAGAAGGCAGGAAAGCCGCTTTGGAGGTTATCCGGCATCATCGCCTCCTGGAGGCCTGGCTGGTGCAGACCTTGGGCTATTCGTGGGATGAAGTCCATGAGGAGGCGGAACGGCTTGAGCACGTCATTTCGGAGGATTTTGAACGGCGGATGGCAGCGGCAATGGGACATCCCCTGCGCGACCCGCATGGGGAATTAATTCCCACCGCCGATCTGGTCATGCCATTGGAGGATTCAACTCCTCTCTCCGCCCTGCGCCCAAAACAAAAGGCAAAGATCCAATGTGTAAAGAATGCAGATGCGGAATTACTCCGCCATCTTGAAGGTCTTGGACTTCTTCCCGGCGCGCAGATCGTGATCATCGATTATTCATCGTTCGATCATAATCTGACCGTGAAGTCCGGGACAAAAGTCAGCGTTCTTGGATTAAATATTACCAGTAAGATATTTGTTGAATATCCAAGTTAAGAGAGATGTATGTTGAAGAAAAGTATTTTCCTTTTGATATTGATTTTCCTGTCAGCCTGTCAGTCTGGTGGACCGTCCACCAGACTGACAGTGGAGTTGAATGACTTTTCAATCACCCCTGCGCAATTGTCCGTGCCCGCCGGTTCGGAAATTCAGATCCGCGTTGCCAACAAAGGCACAGTGGAACATAACTTTTATATCATGCAATATGGTGTGGATGTCGGTGATATGTTTGATGAAGAGGATCTCGCCAATGCGTACTGGGATGTGGATGTCCAACCTGATGAAAGTGTGGATTTAAGTTTCACAGCACCCGACCAGCCAGGTATATACCAGATTGTGTGTGGCATGCCAGGACATTTACAAGCTGGCATGGTCGGAACCCTGGAAGTGGTCAAATAATCGGGATCAGAAGCCAAGAGGGTTAGGTGAAGAAAAACCGGGAGATATATTCTCCCGGTTTCATCCTGTTTACAGACCTATCTTATTTACCGATGGTCAATCCCGCCTCCTCCCAGGCAGTCGTGCCGCCTTCCAACATCCAAATGTTTGTGTAGCCTTCACCCAATAACGTGGCGACTGCTTTTTTCGCCATGCCCGAAGTCAGGCAGTACACTATGATCTTCGCCTCCTTCTCGGCTGGCAGTTGTTCCATATTTTGTTTGATCTGATCGTACGCGATGCGTAAATCTGTCTGGGGAATATCACCCTGCCAGGGCGTGTGAACATTGATCATAATGAAATCCTTTCCTTCGAGCATGGTCTGTAATTCCTGAACAGATACCACCCGGTAGGGATTTCCATTCAGATCGGCTTGAATGCCGATCTGTTCCTCAGCCTGACAGGCGACAAGTATCAATACACTGATACTGATCAGCGCCAGAAGTGTTTTACATCCTGCAATCATTCTTGCTCCTGCCATGTTTTCCTTATTTTATGGCTCGACGGGATAACCGGCATTCATCCAGGCTTCAAAACCACCGAGCATTGGGGTAACCTTGTTGAATCCGTTTTCAAGCAAAATGGACGCCGCACGGGCGCTCGATTCTTCGCTGGGTCAGGTACAGTAGGTAATGATCCATTGCGCCTGGTCCAATTCCGTTAGACGCGTTTCAAGTTCGGCAAGCGGAATGTTGATTGCACCGGTAACGTGGGCAGCTTGATATGCTTCGACAGAACGTACATCCACTACGACAGCGGTACCTTCCTCCAGCGCAGCATTGGCATCGTTCAAGCTTACACGTGGAATCTCCGGGTACGTCTCTTCTTCATGGGATGTAACAGGTGTCGGGGCAGCTGGAGCATTTTGATTTGCCAACAGGATTGCGGCGGCAATCAACAAGAGCCCGCCGCCAAGTGCGAAGAAGAGGGGAACAGGGGATTTCTGATTCTTTCTTTTTTTCATAGGAGCTCCAAAATAAATCAGGCTAAGGCTAAATCGTCGATGTAACCGTTGCGCGGACATCGAGATGGGTGCAGTGATCCAGCAAAATATTTGATTGAAAACTTAAACGATGGGGGGATGTAAAACTGGAAAGACTCGTTCCAATGATCGCAAATTGAGTCGAATATTCACTTGCTGTGCGATTTCATGGTTTGGGTCAGCCAGGCATGGCGCAGAATGAATACCGGTTTGCAATTGACATACCAGGCAAGTATCCAGGTTTGATGACCTGGCATCCTCCTGAGCCCGGGATACGCATTCACACAGGGGGGCGGCTGGCAACACGTGCGCAGACAACCCCACCAAAAAAAGAGCCAGTGTCACAATCAGGAGAACACGATGAGATCTGTTCATATTTACAATGGATTGCCTTCCACATAACCATTATACTTTGGGCGGCAATCCCCTGGATAATAGTTTGGTTAAGGCTCGCGTATCGGAACTTCGATTGTTTTGGCTCCTGCGTGTTCAAAGTTGAACACCAATATAATTGTTTCGCCAACCTTCAAATCCTGCGTTAATTCGACGAACATTACATGCAGACCGCCGGGCTTGAATTCCACTGTGCCTTTGGCAGGCACAGGCACAGACTCCTGCATTTGCATGGACATCACGCCCCCGTCCATTTCCATGCTCATATGAACTTCTGTAGCGGAGGCAATTTCCGAACTGACACTTAACAGGGTGTCGTCCGTTCCCGCACCGTTTTCGATGACAAAATAAGCAGCACCGTTCGCTCCCACGCTAGCGGGGCGCGCCCAGGCGCTTTGAATCGTCAACTCCTCGGATGAGCCGCCACACGCTCCAAGCAGTAAACTTGCAATTAGCAGTATCAAGAGTACAGAAATATTCTTCATTGTCTTCTCCAGTTGGGCAGGTTTTATTTATTTCTTTGAACCAACTCGTTAATAATATCTGTTACATTTGCATCATAGGGAATGATCTTAACAAAATCCCCACTTTGGTCAATAACATACAAACTGGTGGTATGGCTCATGGAGTAACTTCCCGCGTTGTCTACAACCTGCTTTTCCACAACCAGTCCAAATTCCGTCCAGATCGGTTGGAGTTCTTCAAGACTGCCGCTCAATCCGATGAATTCAGCATCGAATTGCGCAACATAGGCTGCGACTCTTGCGGGAGTATCTCGTTCGGGGTCGACGCTGATCATCACGAACAAGACCCTGTTGGCATCGTCGCCTAATTGATCATGCACCTGGTTCAATTTGGACAGGGTCGTCGGGCAGAAATCAGGGCAGTTTGTATATCCAAAAAATACCAAGATGAGCTTACCTTTTTGGTCGCTGAGGCGAAATGCTTCACTATTGGCAGTTTGCAATTCAAAATCAGCCATTGAATGCGGGGGTTCAAGGTAATGGTCATGAAACGGGAAAGGATTGATGAGCACCACCGCAAGAACTACCAACAGCCCGAGAAGCATGACGATAAACGAGAGAGGTAAATTGATAAGTTGTTTTTTCATTCAACCATCTTCCTTGGGATACTATTCGTAAATCGATCAACGTTGCAGGGAGGAGAATCAACTTCCATATGCAATACCTTCGTTACCTGGATTGTTTCAAAAGCTCGTTCAGATCGTCAATCATCTCGATTGCAGTGGTTCCATACGGAAAGGTCATGAGCAAATTACCGCTTTGGTTCAAAACATACACGCTCGACGTGTGACTCACCAAATAACCAGCCGCACTGCCTGTTTCCTGCTTCTCAACAAAAACTCCCAACTCCTTCCAGATCGAATAAAGCGCTGTCATATCACCACTCAGTCCAATGAATTCAGGATTAAATCGCGCGGCATACTCGGAGACCTTATCAGGCGTATCGCGGTCGGGATCGGCGGTAATCATTACAAAGCGAACTTGTTGCGCGTCCACCCCCAGATTATCGTAGACCTGTTTGAAGGTTGCCAGGGTGACAGGACAAACATCGGGACAACTGGTATACCCAAAAAAGAGCAAAATGATTTTGCCTTTTTGATCGCTCAATCGGAAAACTTCTTCGTTGGAGGTTTGAAGGGTGAAGTCAGTCACAGGCAATGGAGGGTTGATAATCGTGCCGTGAAAAGAATAGGGTTTTCTGAAGACTACCTCCACTAGCATCGTTAGCCCAATGACCACCGTCACGATAAACAGAACAAAATACAGATTCTTCTTAATCATGTTTCTCTCTTATCCATTAATTTTCTCGCGCCAAACATTCCAAGCCCAAGGGCAGGCACGGCGAGGAGGAATAGAATATATCCATGCCCCTGCCACGCCAGTACAATCCCTGCTATAAGCATGAGTAGACTAAGGGTGATCATCAGGACAGCCAGGATTCTATCCACATGGATCGTGTCAAACCCAAATACGGCGATGGAAAGCAGGCTGATACCTGACAATATCATCACCGCAACATCCACGGAGTGTGGCAGAACTCCCGGAATCAGAACAAGGATGTATAAAATAAACCCCGCAAAAAG
Source organism: uncultured Methylomonas sp. (assembly GCA_964529085.1). Classification (GTDB taxonomy): domain Bacteria; phylum Pseudomonadota; class Gammaproteobacteria; order Methylococcales; family Methylomonadaceae; genus Methylomonas. The sequence continues at coordinate 8,508 of CAZGUM010000040.1, forward strand.
CAGACTCCAATGCCACTTCATGCAGATTTATAACCAAGCAACCTGAGCGCATTTGCTACAACAACCAACGTACTGCCTTCATGGAAGATAATGGCAATACCGATGCTAACAATGCCTGTCAGCGAGGTGATGATCAACAGAGCAATGACACCCAGCGAGATGAACAGGTTCTGCATGATGATGGAACGGGTGGCGCGTCCTAATCCAACGGCAAAGGGCAATTTACTCAAATCATCGCCCATCAGGGCGACATCCGCTGTTTCCAGCGCCACATCGGTGCCTGCGCCGCCCATCGCAATGCCGACAGTGGCGTTTGCCAGTGCTGGCGCATCATTCACGCCATCGCCAATCATGGCGACCTGCCCATATTCCCGCACCAGGTCGCGGATCACGGTTAGTTTGTCCTCGGGCATGAGGTCGGCGCGATATTCGGTCAAGCCGATTTCCCTGGCGATGGCAGAAGCAGAGCGCGTGTTGTCACCCGTCAGCATGATGGTGTGTGTCACGCCCGCTTGCTTGAGTGCTTTCATCGTCGGCGCGGCTTCGCGGCGCAATGTATCTGCCAGCGCAATCAAACCAATCACGGTTTTATCCTCTGCGATCCACATCAGGGTCTTGCCTGATTGTTGCAAGGTATCTGCTTTTTGAAGCGCATCGGCGGGAATTGTCACCATTGCCTCATCCATTAATTTGCGATTGCCAATCCAGATCGTTTTGCCGTTCGAGACGGCGCGCAGACCGCGTCCTGTCAGCGACTCGACTTCGTCCATGACGGAAACGGGCAGACCCTGAGCCGAGCGGACAACCGCTTGGGCAAGCGGATGTGCGGATCGAGACTCCGCTCCCGCCGCAAGTGACAGTACGTTCGCTTCCTTCCTACCCGATTCCTGAATCGCCGCCACATCCGTCACCTCAGGCTGACCGTGAGTCACTGTGCCCGTCTTGTCGAAGGCGATGGCTTTGAGGCGACCAAGATTTTCGAGATGCGCGCCGCCCTTGACCAGCACACCGTTACGTGCGGCTTGCGCCACACCTGCGAGAATGGTAGCGGGCGTGCCCAGCGCGAGGGCGCAGGGCGAGGCGGCGACGAGCAGTGTCATTGCTCGAAGAAACGATTCGCGGAAGGGAAAACCGAACAGCGGCGGCACGACGATGATCAGTAAAGTCAGGATCAATACGGCAGGCACAAAAACGCGCTCGAATTTTTCAACGGTCTGTTGCGTGGGCGATTTTTGCGCCTGCGCCTCTTCCACCATTTTCATTACGCGGGCGAGCGTGGAGTCTTTCGCCAGGCGCGTCACTTTCACTTCCAGCGCGCCTTCGCCGTTGACCGTGCTGGCAAAAACATTATCGCCAACTGTTTTATCCACAGGCAATGATTCGCCAGTAACCGACGATTGGTTAACACCAGAATTTCCATCCAGGATGACTCCATCCACAGGGATGCGCACACCTGGGCGGACGATGACGATATCATCGAGTTGAAGTGATTCAACAGGGAGTTCCTGCTCCTTGCCACCCCGTTTTACGAGGGCAGTTTTTGGCGCGAGGTCTGCCAGCGCGCGCACCGCCGCCCGAGCCCGATCGAGGGCGCGTTCCTCCAAGGCATGACCGAGACTAAATAGGAAGAGCAGCAAGGCGCCTTCGGCAAACTCACCGAGGAATGCTGCACCAAGCGCTGCCATCACCATCAACAGGTCAGTATCGAAGTGTTTCTCTTTGATGGCGTGCCAGGCGTGTTGTGAAATATCCCAGCCGCCGAAGATGTAGCCGCCGATATAAAGCGCAGTGGCGATGAATGCAGGCAATCCGAAGAAGGTTTCCCCGAGCCAGCCAATGAGCAGGAGCAGCCCTGCCATGAGACTGAACAACACTTCGCGGTTTTCCCTGTACCAACTCCTCATTCCTTCGATGGGAATTTCATAACCCAGCGAGCGCACGCGCTTTTCAATGGCGGAACGATTGACCTTGTGCGCGTCAAACTCCACCCACATCTTTTCTGCGGGGTAATTGACATTGACATTCAGCACGCCATCCATGCGTCCCACGCTGTGTTCGACAACCAGGCTGCAATCCGAGCAGTCCATTCCTTCGATGGGAATGAAAGCATGATGATAGCGGTTGGCAATCCCCGCGCCAGCGCGTTCCGCCATGCGGCGCACCTGTTCGAGGGTGAGCAGGTTGGGATCGAAGTGCAGGCACAGGTCTACGGGCGATTTCTCGCGTTCGAGATGGGCGCGCAGGATGCCCTTTTGGTTTTGAAGTGCGCCTTCCAGTCGGTTAAGGCATTCGTCCTTTTCGTCTTCCACACCAGGCAACAGGAGGGGGATTTCGAGTTCTATTGTTTTTTCCATATCGTGATCCTATTAAATAATGTATGACTTATGACAAACAGTCTTCACCCATCCCAACGGAATGGGCAGAAAGGGCATGAATCAATATTGGACTTAGAAGGTGGGAGGGTGGGGAATGTTTAGAACAATGTCCAGCGTGCAGGTGTCGTCCTGGGCAGGTTCGGGAGCGTTCCCCGATTCGCTCCAGGATGGCTGTACACTTACGGGTACATTCATGCCGTGATGAAAAGCGCAGTTCGTTTCGGAGAGGAAGTGATGCGATCCGCTGGCTGGCGCAACCAAATGTCCAGCAATTCCTATCAGGAGCAGGATAAGCAGAAAAGCCAGTGTGAGTCGTTGCAGCGTGTTCACCATGTTACCCGTGCAAAACGTGATCCAATCCGCGCTGGAACAGTTCAATGATATGGTCATCATCGATACAGACAAAGACGTTACGTCCCTGCTTACGGGTGCGGATCAGACGCTTGTCGCGCAAGCCGCGCAGTTGGTGGGAGACAGCGGATTTGGTCAACCCCAGACGCTCCACTAACTCGCCAACACCAACTTCCCCATCGAGCAAAGCACTGATAATGAGAATGCGTGTCGGGTCGCTTAACGCATCGAACAGGTTGGCGAGATCGGAAGCGACTGCGGGGGTGACCTTATCTTTTACCATGATTAGATCCAGCGGCGCACATTCATTTGGTACTTGCGATAGCCCTCTCCATATTTCTCTGAAAGGAATGCTTCCTCCAGTCGCACTTGAATATGGATCAGGACAAAACCAAGCGCCGCAACCGTCAGGGTGACGGCGGTGGGCAATATGAACAGCAGACCCACCAGCATGACCAGCATCCCCAGGAAGATGGGATTGCGCGAGACGCCAAACAAGCCATGCTGAACCAAATTGGATTCGTTTTTTTCATCGATACCAATCCGCCACGAGTCGCCCATTTGGAGTTGCGCAACCAACACCCAGATCAAAGCAAGAATGAGCAATACAATTCCGACAACCGTCAGCGGAGAGGAATTCATCCATATGATGGGAGAAAGCCATTCATAATACCGTTCCAGGAAGGAAAATATGAACACGATCAGTGCAGTGACGATCAGGGTAAGACGAAACAGTTTACCAACGAAGTCATGAACCGTATCGCCATTTCCCAATTTATAGGGGTTAATGCCTGTACGTTTCCAGGCGATGTATGAACGCCAGAACATGGCAAGACCGAAAAACAACAGGAAGTAGATGGGAAGGAAGATTCTTAAAATGGTAATCATAGGCATCTCAAATAGTTGAATAGTTGCTCAACCATTTGGGTATTTTACGACCCTGTCGGGATTTCGTCAAGGTGAAAAACGAGACGTTTTTGAGGCATTTACCCAAAATAACCTTTACCATATCTTTATAGTCGCTTTACACCCTCTTCAATGGTCAATCCTATACTGGTGTCATAAAACAACACACGGCAGTGTGATGACAAAAATAGGAGACTAACCATGAACAAAACTTTATCCACAACCCTGACCATCCTCGCAGTCCTCGCGCTGGCGGCGGTCATTTTTTTCGCAGGCAGCATGTATGCCCGCGCCAACGTGTTTGGCTCATCCATGATGAATGGCTATGGCTGGAACAATAACAACGCCTATGGACCGTCCATGATGAACGGTCGTGGACCTAACATGATGGGCGGTTACGGCTGGAGCAACAACAATAACTACGGACCGTCCATGATGGACGGTCGCGGACCCAATATGATGGGCGGCTATGGATATACCAATACCAATGTCACCCCTCTCACTATTGACCAGACGAAAGCCGCCGCCGAAAATTATTTGGCGAATCTGAACAATTCCGATCTGGAGATTACTGAGATCATGATCTTCGATAACAACGGCTATGTTGTCGTCAAGGAAGCCAGCACGGGCATCGGCGCCTTCGAACTACTTGTCGATCCCGTTTCGCAGACCGCCTATCCCGAACACGGACCCAACATGATGTGGAACCTGAAATACAGCGGACTCAACCACAATAATATGACACTTGCACCTGACGCAAGCGTAGGTGTGGGCAGCCTTGGTTATGGAATGATGGGCGGACAAGGGATGATGGGCAGTAATGGCATGATGAGCGGCTGGGACAACGCCGCCCCATTGGATGTGACTGCCGAAATGACAATCTCACCTGACCAGGCTGTTCAATACGCCCAGCAATATCTTGATACAAATTACGCAGGCGCCACCGCCGCGACCGATCCCGCGCAGTTCTATGGTTATTACACCCTTGACTTTGAAAAAGACGGCAAGATCGTAGGCATGTTGAGCGTCAACGGCTACAGTGGACAGATCTTCCTGCATACCTGGCACGATACATTCATTGAGGAAACCGAGTAAGGTTCAGCCTAAATTACAAGATGCGCCGGGATAAGCCATTCGGCGCATCTTATTTTATGCAGGGGAAGTTACAATACTGATAAAAATCTCAGTTTATTATCCAGCCACAAGAGTTGCCCATGACAAAAATACTGGTTATCGACGACGAACCGTCCATCGTCAATCTTGTTACCGCCTATCTCAAGCCCGAAGGCTATGAGATTTACACAGCGACGGATGGTCCGTCGGGTCTTAAGTCTGCCCGTGCTTTCAAGCCCGAACTCATCATCCTGGATATCATGCTTCCTGGCATGGATGGAATTGAACTGCTCTCACGCTTGCGCCGCGAATCAGAAGTGTATGTAATTCTGTTGACCGCGAAAACCGAAGAGACCGACAAGGTTGTTGGTCTTTCCGTTGGCGCAGACGATTATGTGACCAAACCTTTCAGCCCGCGCGAATTGGTGGCACGAGTCAAAGCCGCGATCAGGCGCATTCAAACGGGATCAGGTTCAGGGTTCGAAACGAGCGTGCTGTCCTTTCGTCATTTACATATGGATGTTGGCGCACGCATCGTTAAGGTCGATGATCAAGAGATTGAATTGACCGCCATTGAATTCGATTTGTTGAAGGCGCTGGCTGAAAACCGCGGCAGGGTACTCACACGCGAGCAGTTGCTGGAGAAAGTATGGGGCGGCGAATACTTTGGCGAAATGCGCGTCGTGGATGTGCATCTCGGACATGTCCGTCAGAAGTTGGGACATGAAGATTTAATCGCGACGGTGCGCGGCGTCGGTTATAGATTTGAAGATGAACCGTTGTAAGTGAGGAATGATGATTGATTATTTCCGACGTCGCTTGGGCGCAAGGCTGTTACTGTCCTATCTTGTAATTATCGTGGTCGGGGTGTTGGTATTGGTGATCGCTAGTCAATTCATCCTGCCAACATCCTTTAACCGCCACATGAATGGAATGATGGATGGCGGCATGGGAATGGGGATGGGTATGAACAATTCGATGGGACAACTGTATGTGGATTTCCGTGCCAGTTTCAACGAAGCCCTGATGTATGCAACGCTTGCAGCCATGCTTGCCGCATTCATTCTTAGCTTGTTCTTCAGTCGCAGTGTGATCGCTCCCATTCAGTCCATGTCGCTTGCCACACAACGAATTGCCGATGGACGATACGACGAACGCGTGCAAGTCAATGGTAATGACGAACTCGCCCAACTTGCAGTGTATTTCAATCAGATGGCGGAAAAACTGAATGAGGTGGAATCCATGCGTCGCCGACTTATCGGTGACGTCAGCCACGAACTGCGCACACCACTCACCGCCATCAAAGGTTCGATGGAAGGATTGATGGACGGCATCCTGCCTGCTACCGACGAAACTTATCAACAGGTCCATGCTGAGGCGGAGCGGCTTAATCGCCTCGTAAACGATTTGCAGGAACTCAGCCGTGTGGAAGCCCGCGCTTATCAACTGGAAGATCGCCCCGTGGATGCATCCACGCTGGTGCGAACGGTGACCAGGCGCCTTTCCCCTCACGCAGAATCGAAACGCATCCTACTGGACTTTGAACTGACTCCTAACCTTCCACTTGTCCTGGCTGACGAAGATCGCGCTGTGCAGGTGTTGACCAACCTGACAGGCAACGCTTTGCAATATACGTCAGAAGGCGGTAGAGTTACCATTTCCGCAAAGAGAATCAATCATGAGATCCAATTTTCCATTCGCGACACGGGTATTGGAATTCCACCCGAACACCTCTCGCACATCTTCGACCGCTTCTATCGCGTGGACAAATCCCGTTCACGGCAGGCAGGCGGCGGAAGCGGCATTGGCTTGACAATCGCACGCGCCCTCGTCGAAGCGCACGGCGGGCGCATCTGGGTGGAGTCGGCGGGAGATGGACAGGGAAGTCTATTTGCCTTCACGCTTCCCATCGAAAAGAAATGATCCAGGCAAAATAAGAAAACAAGAGAATTGGTTTGCAGGCGGATACATGCTTGACCAATGTATGGTCTGGGGGTAATATCACCACATGCTGATATGATGATATAAGAGGAATCCATATGCTTCTCGTTGCCAACCCCAAATCCATTGATATTCAAGCCAAACTCTTTCGCGGCTTTTCCGATCCATCCCGTCTTTCGATTCTCAGCGCCCTGCATGGTGGTGCCCTGACTGTAAGTGAAATTGTGGAAGCGACAGGTCTCACACAATCAAATGTATCAAATCACCTTGCGTGTTTACGCGATTGCGGTTTGGTGGCTGCCGAGCAACAGGGACGTTTTGTTTACTACGAATTAAGCGACAAACGCGTGGGGCGACTGCTGATCCTGGCAGATGAACTTCTCGCTGATGTCGCAAAAGGCGTTTATGAATGCACGCGCTATACCATCAAGGATGCCAAAAATGGCTAACCCGCAGACCCTCGAAATCCCCATCTCAGGCATGGACTGTGCCGAATGCACCATGCACGTTCAACATGCCATCGAAAAATTGCCTGGTGTGCAATCCGTAAATGTATTCCTTGGCACCGAAAAAGCCGTGGTGAGACTTGACCCCGCGCAGGTGGACATGTCCACCATCCGTGCCGCCGTTCAGGGTGCAGGTTATGACGTGCCCGCTTCAGACTCACCCAAAGTTGATCCTGTTTCGATGGGCGACTTCAACCGCCGATTGACGATCCTGCTGGTCAGTGTGTTTGCCATCATTTTGAGTGTGGTGATCTTCGGCGAAGGCTTGGGCTTATTCGATTTTCTCAATGAACTGATCCCCTTCCCGCTCGGTGTCCTGTTCGTAATTGTAGGCGGTTATCCCGTCTTTATGAATGTCATTCGTGCCACATTGAAACGTCAGATCATTTCGCACACCCTGATGACCATCGGTGTCATCGCGGCGTTGGTCGTGGGTCAATGGGTTACGGCGGCGCTTGTGGTCGTCTTCATGCGCGTCGGCGATTATGTAGAGAATTTCACCACCGAATCTGCCCGCCGTGCCGTGAAGGAATTAACATCCCTTGCTCCTCAAACCGCCCGTGTGGAACGCGATGGAACGGAAGTGGAAGTGCCAATTACCGAATTGAAAGTCGGTGAAACAATCATCGTTCGTCCTGGCGAAAAGATCGCTGTAGACGGTGAAGTCATCAGCGGTCAAGCCACCATCGACCAATCCGCCATCACAGGCGAATCCATGCCCATTGAAGCTGCGAGTGGTACGCATGTTTATGCCGCAACGATCGCCAAGCTTGGTAGTCTGCGCATCCGCGCGGAACGAATCGGAACAGACACAACATTCGGACGCGTGGTAAAGATGGTGGAGGAGGCAGAAGCGCATCGCGCCAATGTTCAACAGATTGCCGATAAATTCAGCGCCTGGTATCTGCCTGTGGTCGCCGTGATTGCAGGGCTGACCTTTCTATTCACCCGAAATCCATTATCCACTGCCGCCGTTCTATTGGTTGCCTGTTCGTGTTCCTTCGCGTTGGCAACACCAGTTGCCATGCTCGCCTCCGTGGGCGCCAGCGCCAAACGCGGATTGCTCATCAAAGGCGGCAAGTATCTTGAATTGTTGGCGCGTGCTGATGTTCTGTTGGTAGATAAGACTGGCACGCTCACCCTCGGACAGCCGCAGATTACGGATGTCATTTCGTTGAATGGATTATCGCGCTCAGACCTGCTTGGTCTTGCCGCCTCTGCCGAACGCTATTCCGAACATCCGCTGGCAGAAGCAGTGCGTGTGATGGCTCGTGAGGAAAACGCCGCATTGATCGAGCCTGAAAAATTTGAAGCCATCCCTGGACATGGTGTTCAGGCTATTATCAACGCTCAGACCATTCGGATTGGAAATCGACGTATGATTCCCTCCGCCGCATCATTGCCCATTGCCACAGATTTGGAAGCCCAAGGCAAGACTCTCCTGTTCATGGAACAGAATCAGGAATTGGTGGGCGTCTTCGCAGCCTCGGATACTTTGCGTTCCGAAGTGCCAAACGCGCTGGCTGAAGTTCGTTCGCTTGGGATTCGATATATTGAACTGCTCACGGGAGATAACGAAAGAACGGCTTCCGCGCTGGCAGAAAAACTGGGCGTCTCCTACCGCGCAAATCTACTGCCTGAACACAAGATCAATGTGGTCAGGGAATATCAGGCAAAGGGACATGTGGTTGTCATGATCGGCGACGGCGTGAACGACGCACCCGCGCTTGCCCAGGCGGATGTCGGCATGGCAATGGGCGCAGCAGGAACGGATGTCGCCATCGAAGCGGCTCACATCGCCCTTATGCGCGAAGACTGGAATTTGGTGCCCGATGCCTTGAAAATAGCCATACGCACCATGAAGATCGTCAAGACAAACCTGGCGTTTACTACCATCTACAATCTTGTGGGATTATCCCTGGCAGCTGTTGGCGTCCTTCCGCCTGTTCTTGCCGCCGCCGCACAATCCCTGCCCGATATCGGCATCATGGGTAATTCAGCAAGATTGCTGAGGCACAAATAAATCAACTGCCTTCGGAAACTCCGAAGGCAGTTTTTTATCTTGTTGACACACTGGCTGGGATTTGGTTCTTCCCTTGAAGAATCAATATGACTGCCAAAATTACAAGGTAGCCTACATAAGCGCCGACTTCTGTCAGGGAAGGATTACCGTTGTATCCGACCAGCGCTTTGAGAAGCAATCCCACCTCACTCTTGTCGCTCAGAATGGCATTGATGTTCCAGACGTTTTCGATTACTGAAGGAATGATCCCTGCTTCATTGAACTCGTGAACTCCCAGCCCAACCAGACCCGCCGCAAAAATAACCAGAAGAATGTTGGTTACGCCAAAGAAATTACGCAGACTGAGTCTCATGGTGGATGAAAACACTATCCAACCCAAAAACGCCGCACTGATCAAGCCAAGTAATGCGCCGGAAACCGTTTGCAACGGACTGGAAGTCAGTCTTGCCGCGAGCAGGAACAACGCCAATTCAATCCCCTCGCGGAATACTGCCAGGAAAGCCAACGCGAACAGGGCTTTCTGTCCCTTGCCCAGCGCTGCCTGGTTGGTTTGTTCCTCAATTTCACTCTTGAGTGTACTACCATGATTTTTCATCCATAGGATCATCCAGGTTAGGACTCCTGCGGCAAGAAGCATGGCAATGCCCTCGAAAATTTCCTCGCCTCTACCTTCGAATTCCATTCCAAGCAGGTTAAGAGCCAGCGCTGCGACAAGACTTAACAGTGCGGCTAAGCCTACACCTCGCCAGACGACGCCGTTCATATCCGTGCGCTTTAGTTTTACAAGGACTCCCAGTACGATGCCGATGATCAGGGCGGCTTCCAGACCTTCACGCAGTGATAATAGAAAACTTGCAAACATTGAATATAGACCTCCAGATCTTAGGGGATCCAATTGGATAGTACATTCACAATCAGATCAGGATTCGCGGGATCATTTGTTTTCAAATGAACCGCAAAGTTGTGCGGGCCATCCATGCCTTCGTGCATCATGAAGACACTGGATTCGACAATGGTGCTTTCGCCAGGTTTGAGTACCATCGAACCGATGGTTAGTTGAGGTGGTCAGCATCCCTCCAGTACTTCGATGTACGGGTCTTCCTTGAAGCGCAGTGTGCCATCCCCGGTATTGGTAACTTTGATCGCGAAAGTCTTCTCCACGTTAAACTTCACATCGCCATAGTCAATCAACTGTTGATCCACTGCGATCGACGGCGTGCTGCCACCATCCCCCTGACGCGCGAACAGAAATACTGCAAGGGCGATGAACACTCCGCCCAGCGCCAGAAACAGCCACGGGAACTTCTGCTTTTGTTTCTGTCTCTTATGTTTTTTGCTCATAGAGCCTCCTTAATTTCCATATTCAAACTGGAACGAATAGATGTATGCGATCAGGTCCCAGATTTGTTTTTCGGTAAAAATGACGCCCCACATGGGCATCCCTGTTCCCATGCCTCCGCGTAGGATTTTCCCTTGTAATAATGCAGGGCTTGCACCAAGCATCCGCCGCGGATCGGTGAAATCCACAGGCACTTGCATCACCATATTCATTGCGCCCTCCATTGTTTGCATGGAGGCTTCACCTGCCTCGGCAAGATCGTCGGCAAAGACGCCATCGCCTGCGCCATTTTCACCGTGACAGGCGGCGCAATTTTGGGCGTAGAGTTGTTTCCCGTTTGCAAGGGATTCAGGGGTGGTATTGGATTGCCAGAAGTAGGCGACTGTGTCCCAGCGTTGGGCTTCGGTTAGGGATGTGTTTTGTAAACTTTCAAAAACCTCATAAGGTGAATGAGAACGATAGTAGTCGGCAGACTGGTCAATTGGTAAATTGGCTTCCAGTAATTGACCGCTGGTCGCCGAAGGCTTTCCTGTTGGAACAACAGGCGCGTCGTGCGGAGCGTCAAGGTCGAGGTTGAGGGAAACGTAGAGGGGAACAGAGGCAGGCTGGGGGTCAGTAGAAGCGCCGCTGACTTCTATTGTGCCGCGCATGCGCCAGTGGTTGAGTCCGCACCAACGCGTGCAGAAGAAGGCATAGATTCCAGGCTTGTCGAAGTTCAATGTGACCTCGGTAACTTTGCCGGGCAGGATGTCCACACTTCGCATGTCCATCTGACCGACTGCAAAACCATGTACAACGTCATCGGAAGTGATCTTTAGATGAAGAGGCTTGCCCACTTCTGCTTGAATGACATCGGGATTCCAGCCGCCATCCTCCGCCATGCGTGCGTGGATCAAAGGTGTGCGTGCCCAAAGGAATAATGGAGCGCCAACGGCAAGGAGTATCCCTGTGATAATCAGGATGCGTGAGATGAGTTCGGAGCGTTTCATAGCAATAACCAGAGCATGAGAGAGGTGGCGATAAAACAATATATGATCACTGGAATGGGTGAAACCTTTACTTCACCTGCGGCTTTTTGCGCGGTGCGCGCCGACCAGATCAAGCCGCCAACCAGCGCCAAGGTCTGTGCAGGTGCGAGAATGGAGGTGAACATCGGCTGCCATGCTGCATGGGCTGTGCCAAAAAGATTCCACCCAAGCCCCAGTGGGTCGGAGAGGGCGGCAAGGATGTAAGAGGCGTTGGTGAGAACGAAGGACAGGCTGAATGCCACCCAGAACATCAAACCCAATGGGATCAGGGCGGTTGAGAGTGATGCAAATCTTTGTTTAAGTGGAAGCGTATTCTTCTTGTTTAGAATACCAAGCATGAACAAGCCAGGCAGAATAACGAAGATGATCGCAAGAAAAACGATGGCATAGATGAACCAGGAGTTTGAACTGACATTGTAGGCGGCATCCTTGAATGCGCCCCACGGACCCAGCAGGACGCCTGCATAGATAATCGCCGAGCCGAGCATGATGAAGGCTTTGAATGCTTCGTCCATGCGAGTGGATGGTTTGGCAAGGTCAGCGGAGAAGGGACGCAGGTTGACGGCAATATTATCATGCGGGCAGGTGCGGATACATTCCATGCAGAGTCCGCAGTAAGTATTCTTTGTCAACCCGCCGGGGAAAACATCCCACGGACAGCCATAACCTGCTGAAGAACCGTTATAGCATGGCTTGCCTTCACAAGTGACACAAACCTGCTTATCTTTGATGCGCAATTCGATAGGGGCAGTTTGGGAATACAGACCGATAAACCCGCCAACGGGACAGAGATAGCGGCAGAAGGCGCGGCGTTCAAAAACTGTGCTAAGTCCAATGGCGGCGAAGAGCATGGCGGCAAGCACAATGCCTGTGATGTTTGGGGTGGTGAGCAGAACACTGCTGAAAAGAGCGAGAAGAAGAAAAGAAATATTCTGCAGCCAGATATTGCGGAACATCTTCGGTACGCGGAGATTGAGCCACTTCGGTCTTTTGTCGGGGGGACTCAACGCTGCGCCACGCTGTAACCATTCGCCTGGAAGCGGGATCGGGCAAACCGCGCACCATCCACGCCCGAAGAAGGGAACCGCCACAAGAATCAGAATAGCCCACCATGCAATCCACACGAAGACAATGCTAAAGTTATGACTCCCGACAGGTGTTCCGATGAGTCCCGCAAGGATGGCAAAGATGTATCCGATCAGCATCACGATAAAGACTGCCAATTGGGGGTAACGGCTTTTGAGAGCGTTCTTTATAAAGGGAATACGGGTAAGTTCGATGCGGTTCATAATCTACGCAACATTTCTTTCTTCTTTTTTCAAGATGAAAGAAGAAAGAGGAAAGAAGCCAATCACTGTCAAGGACGCAAGCCCTATCGAGCGATATAGCCAGTCATTTCTTCCAACAATTAGTTTACCGATCATGAAGGGATGCATGGCTCCGCAGGTGATGTTACAGCGGAAGCGGAAAGAGCCGGGTTTGTCGGCTACGAAGGTCAGGGTTGCAGATTGACCTGGGTCGGCTTCGACGGAAATATCGTAATCATCCACATATAAACCGTGGACAACATCCGTGTTGACCAGTTGGATGGTCACTGTATCGCCAGTGTTGACTTTAAGTTCGGAGGGAGAATAGGCAAACTGGTGCGCGTCAATCTCAAAGGTCCGTTCTTGAGGCGCAATGGCTGGAACTGGCAGGGGCGCGAATGCCACCGCCAGTCCTGCCATTACAAGGAGGAGAAGAGAGAAGCGCGGGTTCATCTGGTTAGGGAATATTGGATCGCCCGTATTTTGAATAGGTTGTGTCGATGTATGCCCTGGCATCCTGCGGACTTTTGCCCTCGTTCAGCATGCGCATCACATCCTGGGTGATGTCCACGCAGATGGAGCAGCCGAGGGCATGATTGTCGAAGGTGATCTTCCCGCTGGCATCCACATCCGAAACGTAGCAATCATAATTGGAGGTGTGACCGATGTCGCCGCATCCGCAATAACAGGGAATATCCTGCATGATGTCGGGATTGGCGGTATTAAACTGGTACGCCTCTTGCACTGCCACTGGAGCGGATTGAACATCCATTGGCATTTGGTCCAATGGCGACATGGCAAGATGAACTTCACTTGAACTTGATGTGGAACAGGCTGAAATTGCCGTGCCAACCAGCGCAAGCACAATTAACAGGAAAATAAATTTATTTGCTTTTGAAAACATATTGAGCCTCCGTGTTCGGATGGCTCAATAGTAGTCTGACAATTATGTCCGTTCCAGCGCAGTACGGCGGATAGAGGTATGCGCCAAATGGCTTATGATGAATGTCATCTGGTGCAGGAGGCGAATTAAGCGTTGATCACCTGTGCCTGGTAGTTATGGCGTCCATCATTTCCCGCCCCAACCACTGCCTGAACAAGCATCTCGATAGAGACCTTTTTCTCATCGAAGTACACTTCTGCCATGCGCATGTTCAACAGCACATCGGCGTCATGGACGCCGTCCAGCAACAACAGACCATTACGTACACGCGTGGCGCAGTTAGGACAGCCCATCCCTGAAACGGACAGCAGGATTCGGTCAGCAGACTGGATGATATGATCCAGCGCGGACTTTTGGATCGGTTCAACGTGGCAATTGTCGCTCATGATGATCTCCTCTCAATTGTGTTGCTTTACAGGATAGTGTTGGACTTTCCTTGCCTTTTCGCCCAATTCGGGCTTGGCAAAGGTTTTGGGGGAACGCTCAAACTGCGCCTGGCATTGCGGACAGCATAGAAAATAGTTCACACCTTCAAACTCGATGGTGATGTGGGCTTTGCCGCGATTCATCCGTTTGCCACAGACGGGGTCTTTGAATGACATATGGATACTCCTTGGTAAATGTATTCCTTCATGTATTTTTTTGATTTAAGTTAACTGACTGAGTGTAAAACGCCCAAGGCTGGGAGCAATCTCAATCCGCAGGATGGAGTCTACAAGATCTGACATTAAATGCAGAGAGGCATCTTGCCTATTCCGGGTATACGCCATTTTGCGGATATTGTTTTTCAGGTAGTTTTCATTTGAGCTGTGTACCCTTGGATAAGCAGGAATGCCTGTGTAGCTGGGTACAAAATAGTGCCTTCATGGAAAATAATTTGATCAAATAGTCGTTCATATGAAGAAGATAATAAACACCAAACTCGCAATATTTTTCCTACTGGGGTCAATTGTTGTGATTCCCCTGATCTATTCCATTCCTGCAGTTCATGAAAAAGTTGCATGGCGAGTCAATGAAGTATTGGCACAAACCAAGTATGCAATCTCGCCTCCGGAGAAAGTGGTATTCGTCCCAAAGGAAGGTTCCACAACTGAAGCCCCTCACCCAACTGTGACTGAGACGGGTCCCACTCCCCAACATATGCCTGCGACGACGCCGACCCTGGTTGTATCGCCAATACCATTACCTGAAAGGATAACTCTCATTGGCGCCCAGCATGAATATCAAACCTGGAATAACTGTGGCCCGGCTACCTTGGCAATGGCGCTTACTTACTGGGGATGGGACGGCGATCAGCGACCTATTGCCGCCTTCACCAAACCCAATTCGCGAGACAAGAATGTAATGCCTGATGAACTGTCCGATTATGTTCTGGAGGAAACGGGATTTGAAATTGTTTACCGTACAGGCGGTGACATCGAACTGCTCAAACGCCTGCTGGCTGCAAAATTGCCGGTGATCATCGAGAAAGGCTTCGAGGGACGCGATTTCGATGGTTGGATGGGGCATTATGTCCTCGTGACCGGTTACGATGAAATCGAAGGCAGGTTTATCGTTCAGGATTCGTATTATGGTCCCGATCAGTCTATTCAGTATGAGGATTTGGAGAGTAATTGGCGGGCGTTTAATTTCACATATCTTGTTATTTATCCGATTGAACGGCAGGAAGACGTGGTCGCGATTTTGGGATCCCATTTTGATGTGGAAAACAACAACCAAAGCTCAGCACAGGTGGCAAAGGAAGAGATCATCCAATTAGCCGGAAGGGATCAATTTTTTGCATGGTTCAATCTGGGCAGCAGTCTGGTTCAACTCCGGGATTATGCCGGTGCAGCCGTGGCGTATGACAAAGCATTTGCCATGTATCCTGATATTCCAGAGCAGGAGAGACCCTGGCGTATGATGTGGTATCAGACCGGGCCGTACTCGGCATATTTTTACACAGGACGTTATCAGGATGTGATTGAACTTGCCACCACCACCCTCAAGGCTATGAGTGAACCGGTTCTCGAGGAGAGCTACTATTGGCGCGCCCGTTCCCTTGAAGCATTGGGGGATAATGATAGAGCCAGAACGGATCTTCGGAATGCCCTCAAATACCACCCCAGTTTTGAGCCTGCATTAACCCGGCTTCATCAATTGGGAGATGTCCCTTAGAACTGTTGCAGATTCATCCTTCAATCCTGTAATTCCGCATCATCCCCGCATCCTCATGTTCGAGATTGTGGCAGTGGTACAGATACACTCCCGTATAATTCTCGAAGCGTACAAGTACCCGAACGGTTTCACCAGGCATCACCAACACGGTATCCTTCCAGCCGTCGTCCACGAAACCGCCGCTTAATTCCTGATATGCGGATTCGTATCCGCGTGCGATCTGACGCTCCAGCACCTGAAACTGCACGCCATGCATATGCATGGGATGGGGCATATCCATGTTCATCATGCCCATGCCCATTCCCATGCCGCCTCCGCCGCCTTCGAGATTGACGAACTCCCAAACTTCCAGGTCGCCCAGCCGCACGATCTCGTCCTGCGCCACCGCATCCATTTCGAACAGGCGGTCGTTGATGGTGTGAACCATGCCCTGCATCGCCAACCTGAATGATCGCGGATTGTTTCGATTGACTGCATTGTTTACAGCATGTCGTTCAATCGTGGAGAGTTGCGACGGCAACGGCATTACATCCGCGCCCTTTTCGCCGATTCTCAAACTCACGATATCGAGCAACGTGCCGTTAGGCAAGCCAGCCCCACCCATCATGCCGCCCATCATTCCTCCGCTGCTAAAATCGGTGAACGGCAGGCTGACCAGTTTCATTTCACTGCCCGCACTTTTTCCGCTGAAATCCGCCCACAACTCCACACGTTCCCCAGGTCCCATCGTGATGTACTCGCGGGTCACGGGTTTCTCCAGCAAGCCGCCGTCGGTGGCGATCACAGTCAAAGGCGTGCCATCCTGCCAGGCGAGTTTATAGATGCGCGAGTTTGAACCGTTCAACAAGCGCAAACGATACGCGCTGGCTTTCACGTCCACGCTGGCGTTGGGCGCTCCATTGACCAGAATCGTATCACCCAGAAAACCGATCATCGCATCCATCATTCCGTTTGCCCCATAGACCATCTGGTTTTGCGAATCAAAAATACGATCCTGTATCACCATTGGCAGGTCATATTCGCCCGCAGGCAAACCCAGCGCGACTTCCTCTTCGTCACTGACGATGAACAAACCAGCCAGCCCGTAATACACCTGGGGTCCCGTCAACTGGTGCGGATGCGGATGGAACCAATACATGCCCGCGCGGTTGATCACCTGAAAATCATAGTCATAACTTTTCCCAGGCGCGACAGCATAGCGCGGATGCCCGTCCATCTCTTCTGGAATTTTTAAACCATGCCAGTGGATGATAGTCGGATCAGGCAGTTCGTTATTCAACCGAACCTGGATTCGCTGCCCCTGTTTCACTCTGAAGATTGGACCCAAATATGAGCCGCTTAATGTCTGGAGGAATTCCCCGCCTCCTTCCTTGACCGAAGCCTGATACCGCAAAATGGACGTTTCCCTCCCCGAAAAAATGGGAAGCGTGCCGCGCCCAGCCGTTAACTCTGCAGATAGAATCGGTAGATCAGGCAATCGGGTAAGTGGTGTTGGGGTAATGGGAACCATTGTCGGGTTGGCTGAGGCGGATGGGAGAAGTCCGCAGGCGCTGAGGAATAAACCTCCAGCGCCAAGTCCCATTAATTTAAGAACGTCCCTTCGAGAAATTTGATTCGAGTCGGTCATGGTTTATGCTCCAATTGTCAATTCAAGTTAACAGTATAGTTTGTGCCTATAAAGAAAGTGTGAAGAATTCAAAAAGAGAACATCAAGAACGACACCCGAAGTCACCTTCGGATGTCGCTTGAGGAGAAGAGATGCGCCGAACGAAGATTTACTTTTTCTGGAAGACCAACCCAGGTTGCCAGGGTGTGCCGACCTGTACAAGGAGCCAGCGGTCCAGTCCAATCCAGCCTGCGGTTTTCCAGGCAAGGATCAGCAGGATGGAGAGGATCAGGAAGACAGGATTGACAGAAGCCGAACCCGCCATCATGAAGTTCCAGTTCATGAAACCGCCGACAAAGGCGGAGAACCAGACGAAGATGCCCAGGATCAATGCCGCGCCCACCAGCAATTCGCCCACCGCCACAAGTTTGGCGAACCAGACGTAGTTGCCGCTGTCCAGCATAAACTGGATAAAATTGCGATACCAGTCGAAGGCGATCAATGGGCGGGCAGGCGCATCGGGAATTACGATGGCGCGTTCCCAGAAGCCCTTCAGCGCCTCGCCACCCTGCATCCAGGCAGGATTGGTAATCTTGCCCCAGCCCGATTCGATCCATTGGTATCCCAAATACAGGCGAATAGCAAGCCAGAGCCAGGCAAAGGCTTTGCCTTCGAATAGGGTTTTCGTAAATGGAACATCAGCGAGTTGATATTCTCGGGATATGGTTTGAGTAGTCATTTTTTCTCCTTTGAGGATGAATTTTGTCTTGCTTTGAACT
>CAZGUM010000041.1:0-26835 GCA_964529085.1 uncultured Methylomonas sp.
ATACCTGCTTGATTGTTAAAGTAGTGGGATTTTCCGTGTGCGCTTAGGGTACTGCTTACAATGTTTAAAAGAATTCGTGGCCTTTTTTCCAATGATTTGTCTATCGATTTGGGTACGGCAAATACGTTAATTTATGTTCCAGGCCAGGGAATCGTACTCAACGAGCCTTCCGTGGTAGCCATTAAAGAAGACAAGATTCGTGGTCAAAAAACCATTGCTGCCATCGGCGCCGACGCCAAAAGCATGCTGGGCCGTACACCCGGCAATATCACCGCAATCCGGCCGCTAAAAGACGGCGTGATCGCCGATTTTGCGGTTACCGAGCGCATGTTGCGGTTTTTTATCAAAAAAGTGCACGAAAATAAATTACTGCGGCCCAGTCCGCGCATTCTGATCTGCGTGCCTTGCGGTTCTACGCAAGTCGAGCGGCGGGCGATTCGCGAATCGGCGGCGATGGCTGGCGCTAGAGAAGTTTATTTGATCGAAGAGCCGATGTCGGCTGCCGTAGGCGCGGGTTTGCCGGTCGATGCGGCGCATGGCTCCATGGTGTTGGATATCGGCGGCGGCACTTCCGAGGTGGCAGTCATTTCCTTGAACGGCATCGTCTATTCGGCTTCGGTGCGGATCGGCGGCGATCGTTTCGACGAGTCTATCATCAGTTACGTGCGCCGTAATTACGGCACGCTGATCGGCGAAGCTACCGCCGAAAAGATCAAGCACGAAATCGGCGCGGCCTATCCGGGCAGCGAAGTACGGGAAATGCAGGTCACCGGCCGCAATTTGGCGGAAGGCGTGCCGCGCAGTTTTTCATTGAACAGCAACGAGATTCTGGAAGCCTTGCAAGAACCGTTGTCCGGCATCGTCAGCGCGGTTAAAGTCGCGTTGGAGCAAACGCCGCCGGAACTGGGCGCCGATGTGGCCAGCCGCGGTATCGTATTGACCGGCGGTGGTGCCTTGCTGAAAGACATCGACCGTTTGATTTCCGAGGAAACCGGTTTGCCGGTGTATATCGCCGACGATCCTTTAACCTGCGTGGCTAGAGGCGGCGGCATGGTATTGGAAATGCTGGATTCTAAAGGCGCATCGGCATTCTCCTTGGAATAAACGCCCGATAAAAAAACCTCTGAAAGGCGGTTTTAGCCACTTTGCGTGGTTAAAACCGCCTTTTCTACGAAATTTATGCCGCTCGGTACTCTATGCGCGCCGGCGGAGGTTGATTGTTCTTGCTATCGCGTCGATAGGCGCCGGTCTTGCTTGTCGCGTCTTGATTGTTAGAGGTTTGCCATAAAACTCTTATTTGCCAAAGGCCCTTCGCTTA
This sequence comes from uncultured Methylomonas sp., assembly GCA_964529085.1. Taxonomy (GTDB): domain Bacteria; phylum Pseudomonadota; class Gammaproteobacteria; order Methylococcales; family Methylomonadaceae; genus Methylomonas. The sequence continues at coordinate 1,319 of CAZGUM010000041.1, forward strand.
ACACACGTTTACTGGTGGCATTGCTGGTATCCATCTCATTGTTGGTCATCGATTATCGTAGCGAACGCCTGGATAGGCTAAGGTCGTTATTGTCGGTGCTCACCTATCCGCTACAATCGCTCGCCAGTCTACCGGTGGATTTTTATCAGTCTATCTCCGGGACAGTCATATCCTTCGTTGAATTGCAAAAAGAAAATCGGCGCCTGAAAGAGTTGCAATTTGTAAATGACGCCAAATTGTTAAAACTCGCGGCGTTGGAAAAAGAAAACACCCGGCTGCGGATGTTGTTGGAAAATTCGTTTCAACTTGGCGAGCAGGTGCTGGTGGCCGAACTGGTTTCGGTAAAACTGGCACCTTACGAGCACACCGTCGTGGTCAACAAAGGTTCGCGCTTTGGCGTACACGCCGAACAACCCGTCCTGGACGCCAACGGCATCGTCGGTCAGGTGGTCCGGGCTTTGCCTTCCAGCTCGGAAGTGATGCTGATCACCGATCCGGATCATGCCATTCCGGTGCAAGTTAACCGTAACGGTTTGCGCACCATAGCCTTCGGCACCGGCCAACCCAATCGCCTGCATTTGCCGTTTCTCGCCAATAACGCCGACATCGTGCCGGGCGATTTGTTGGTGACGTCCGGTTTGGGCGGTGTATTTCCGGCCGGTTATCCGGTGGCGGTGGTCGATAAGTTCGAAGCTAGGCCGGACAAGTCGTTTGCCAATATTTACGCGACGCCGAAAGCCGAGCTGGACAAAAGCCGTGAGTTTTTGATCGTCTGGAGTCACTCTACGCCGGTGGTATTGGGCGAGCCGGGTAAAGCACCGGCAGAGCCGGATACCAAGGAAGCCGAACATGTCGCGCCTTGATTTTCTGGCCACGGCGTATTTCATTGTCACCGTCGCCGCGGCGATGGTACTCAGGGTGATGTCCTTGTTTCCGAGCATGGACGTTTTTAACCCGGACTGGATTGTGTTGGTGCTGATTTACTGGTCGATTGCGTTGCCGGAACGCTTCGGCGTGTTTAGCGCCTGGACGATAGGCTTGTTAACCGATGTATTGACCGGACGCTTATTGGGTCAGTATGCCTTGATCTACGCCTTGATCTGTTATTTCAGCATCAACGAACATCGGCGCTTACGGCAGTTCCCGATGGTGCAGCAATGCTTGTTCGTGTTTTTTTGCTTGCTGGGGGCGCAGAGTATTATTTTCGGTACGGAAAGCATGCAAGCCGGCAACCGCCTGCCGCTATCTTTTTGGTACCCGGTCTTGTCCGGTACCCTGGTATGGCCACTCGTATTTGTGGTGCTGCGCTACATCCGAGTGATGGCGCGTATCGTTTGACGAGGCATGGATAGAAAATTCGCCATCAAGGATCCGCTCGCCGAAAGTCGCTTATTTTTAAGCCGCATCGTCGCGGCTTTTATCCTGATCCTGTTTTTGATCGCCGGCCTGGTGGTGCGCCTGGTGTATTTGCAAGTGGTCGGCCACGAGCACTATGCGACTCTATCCAAGGATAACCGCATCAAAATTTCGCCATTACCGCCCACGCGGGGCGTGATTTACGACCGCAAGGGCCGGATGTTGGCTGAAAACGTGCCAACCTACAGTTTGGAGCTAATCCCGGAACAGATCCAAAATCTAGACGATACGCTCGTCAGGCTACAGAAGCTGCTGGACATTTCCGACGAAAAAATCGACTTGTTTCAAAAGCAACGCAAGCGCAACAAGTCCTTTACCAGCACGCCGCTATTACAAAACCTCAGCGATGAAGACGTGGCTAAGTTCGCGGTGGTCAGGCCGTATTTTCCCGGTGTCGATGTTTACGCCCGGTTAGTGCGGCATTACCCTTATGGCGATTTGGCCTCGCATGTGGTCGGTTACGTCGGCCGCATCAACGAACAGGAAATGAAAACCCTGCCGATCGCCAAATATCGCGGTACCAATCACATCGGCAAAACCGGTATCGAAAAAACCTATGAAGAGCATTTGCTCGGTACCGCCGGTTATGAAGAAATAGAAACCAACGCCCAGGCCAGGGCAGTGAACACCGTTGCCACTGTCGAGCCGGTGGCGGGTTCCAACATCTATCTGACATTGGATATCGATTTGCAAAAAATCGCTTACGACGCATTGTCCGAATACAATGGCGCTGCGGTGGCGATTGAAATCAAGACCGGGGGTGTACTGGTGTTTGCCAGTCGGCCCGGCTTCGATCCCAATCCGTTTGTTTCCGGTATTTCCGGCAAGGATTATAAAGCCCTGCAGGATTCGCCCGATCAACCTCTCTATAACCGAGCCTTGCGCGGCCAGTATCCGCCGGGTTCCACCGTCAAGCCGTTTCTAGGTTTGGCCGGTTTGGAATACGGGGTGACCGATTTCGGGCACCGGTTATTCTGCCCTGGTTATTACAAGCTACCCAATGTCGATCACAAGTACCGCGACTGGAAGAAATGGGGCCACGGCATGGTCGATATGAATGAAGCGATCACTCAATCCTGCGACGTGTACTTTTACGATCTGGCGCTGGCCTTGGGTATCGATAAAATGCACGATTTTATGGATAAATTCAGTTTCGGCCGGAAAACCGGGATCGATTTAGTCGGCGAAGTCGATGGTTTGATGCCGTCTAAAGAATGGAAACGACATTACCGTAGCCAGGCCTGGTTTCCCGGCGAAACCCTGATTACCGGAATCGGCCAAGGCTACACACAAGCCACGCCTTTGCAATTGGCGCACGCGACCGCGACTTTGGCTAATTACGGCAAGGTCATCACGCCGCATTTGGTGCACAGTATTATCAGCGCCGACTATGCCGACTTGATCGGCGGTAAGGCCGATGCGCTGATTCCGCTGAAACCGCAGAACGTCGATAACATCATCAAAGGTATGACTAACGTGGTGCACGGTTCGCGGGGCACCGCCGGCCGCTTGGCCAAGGCCATTACCTATCAAATTGCCGGTAAGACCGGTACAGCGCAGGTTTTTACCATCAAGCAGGAAGAGAAATATAACGAGGACGCCATCGATTTTAAAATGCGCGACCACGCCTTATTCATAGCCTTTGCCCCGGTCCACGATCCGCAAATTGCGGTGGCGATTATCGCCGAGCACGGCGGTCACGGCGGCTCGGTGGCGGCGCCCATCGCCGGCGAAATTATCGATGCCTATCTGAATCAAAAAAAGGAGGCCCAGCCATGAGAAGCGAAATGCGCAACGAGCAGTTCCAGCCGCCCTCGCTGTTAGGCAATTTGCTGAGGAAACTGCATATCGATATTCCGTTGTTTATTGGTTTGCTGTTGATTTGCGCAACCAGCTTCGTGATTTTGTACAGCGCCGGCGGCCAGGAAATTCCGTTGCTGGTGCGGCATGCAACCCGAATGGGTTTTGCCATGTTGTTAATGATCGTGCTGGCACATATCAACCCGCGCCGCTTTCAAAGTTTCTCGGTGGTTTTGTTTACGCTGTGCGTCCTGTTGTTGCTGGCGGTGGCGGTGATGGGGCAAATCAGCATGGGGGCTCAGCGCTGGCTGGATCTGGGCTTCTTCCGCTTCCAACCGTCCGAGTTTACCAAGGTCAGCGCGCCTATGATGGTGGCTTGGTATCTATCCGAACACGCATTGCCACCTAAGCCTAAGCATGTTGTGGGGGCAGCGATACTGTTAATACTGCCGGTATTATTGATTGCCAAGCAACCCGACTTGGGGACGGCATTACTGGTGGCCAGTTCCGGCGCGGCGGTGCTGTTTTTCGCCGGTTTGTCCTGGTGGTTTATGCTGGGATGCGCAGCCCTGTTGGCGTCCTTGACGCCGGTGCTATGGCACTTCATGCGCGAATATCAGCGTAACCGGGTATTGACTTTTATGAACCCGGAAGCCGATCCGATGGGGGCCGGCTACCATATCATTCAGTCGAAAATCGCCATCGGTTCCGGCGGCATCAATGGCAAGGGTTGGCTGGGTAGTAGCCAGGCGGAGCTGGATTTTCTACCGGAAAGCTCCACGGACTTTATCTTTGCGGTGTTTGCCGAGGAGTTCGGTTTGTTCGGTTGTGTCGGTTTGCTGGTGTTGTATTTGTTGGTGATCAGCCGCTGTTTTTATATTGCGGTGCAAGCCCAAGATACCTACTCGCGCTTGTTGGCCGGTAGTTTGGCCTTTACCTTTTTCGTTTACGTGTTCGTCAATATCGGGATGGTGATTGGCGTGTTGCCGGTGGTCGGCGTGCCGTTGCCGCTGGTGAGCTACGGCGGTACTTCGATGGTGACGTTGATGGCCGGCTTTGGTATTTTGATGTCCATCCATACTCACCGTAAATTATTACCCGTTTAATTGACTTATGAAAATTAACAATACTGTATCCTTCTGGCTATTATTGACCGCCTTGCTGTTGACTGCCGGTTCCGCATCCGCTGAAGTGGCGGAAACTGACAGTTTCAAGCAATTTATCCATAACATGGTCAAGCAGCAGCATTTCAATGAAGCTGAATTGAGACAGCTGTTCAAGGCCGTGCAAATTCAGCAGCCGATTTTGGACGCGATGTCGAAACCGGCGGAAGGCAAGCCCTGGTTTCAGTATCGCGAGATATTCATGACCGAAGCGCGTATAGCCGGCGGCGTGCAGTTCTGGAAAGACAACGAAGCGGCCCTGAAAGCCGTGGAAAGCCAATACGACGTGCCAGCGGAAATCATCATCGCCATCATCGGCGTGGAAACCAAATACGGCGCATATACCGGCAAGTATCGGGTGATCGACGCGCTGGCGACCCTGGGTTTCGCCTATCCGCCGCGTAGCGAGTTTTTCCTGAAAGAGTTGGAACAATTTCTGATTTTGGCTCGCGAAGAGCATATCGACCCGCTGCAGCCCATGGGCTCTTATGCCGGGGCGATGGGCTTGCCGCAATTCATGCCCAGTAGTTTTAGGGGTTATGCCAAGGATTTTGATATGGACGGCAAACGTAATATCTGGACAAATAGCGCCGACGCGATTGCCAGCGTGGCCAATTATTTCGTGCGCAATCAATGGCGACCCGGCGGACCAGTGGCTTTTCCTGTCACAGCGCGCGGCGACGCTTATCGGCAAGCATTGAGCAAGGGGGTGAAACCCGATGTCGGTGTCGGCGAATTACGCCGCTTGGGGGTGGATGTGCCGACGCAGTTGGCCGCCGGCGAAACGGTCAAACTGCTGGCTTACCAGCAACAGGTCGGCGAAGATTTATGGGTGGGCTTGCATAATTTTTACGTCATCACCCGTTATAACCACAGCCCGTTATATGCGATGGCTGTCTATCAACTCAGCCAAGCCATTGCCGCCCGTAAGCTTTCATAAGCATCGCTGCCATTGTTGGACTATGCTTGTCCGGCACTGGCAAAATCAAACTTGTCAGCATTTAGGGGGGATCTTGCTTTGCCGTTACCGATTACCAAGGGCGACTAATGCTGTTACTCGGTAGAGACCCGATCACATACTGATAGCAAGGCCTAGCGTAAGCACTGCAACGAGAGGCAAGTTGATGGAAGACGATAAAACCGTTTTCATGGGCGTCGGTCCGTTTAAAGCAGCGGAAGCGGACGCCGATCGCACGGTATTGGCCAAGCCTGAGACGCTTCTGGTTGATTTGCTGAATATTAGCGGACAAGTGATCGCCAATTATGCGTTCGAAAACAGCTTTAGCGTTGGCCGGGCTCAAGAGAACTCGGTGGTCGTCAACGATCAATCCATTAGCCGGCATCATCTGGAGATCAAACGCGCGCCCGATGGCTGGTGGGTTGTCGACTTAAACAGCACGCATGGCGTGTATCTGGACAAACAGCGGGTGGCCGCTAAAACCAAGTTGCATTTGCCGGTTTTATTAGGCCTGGGCGTTTCGCCGTTTGAGCTGAAAATCGCCTCCGCGAATGCAAAACCCGTTTTACCCACGCCAAAAGACGATGCCACCTTATTTGCCGTCGCGCAAACGCCTGTTTTAAATCAGCCCAAAGCCCTACCTCCCAAGCCGCAGCAGAATTTATCAGCTGATGCGATTAAAAACCGCCTGCTGTCCGAGGAAGAATCGGCGGATATGGGCGATTACACGCGCATGGTGCGGCGGGTGATCCGCGAGGATAGAACGGTAAGAACCAAAAACTACAAAAAGCTAATTTGGTCCCTGGGGATTTTGTTTGTGATCTCCGCCGGCTTGGTGACTTATCAATATCTGGCGCTGGACAATGCCCGCAAGTTGGCGATCAATATGTTTTATGACGTAAAAACCTTGGAAGTCAGTTTGTCGCAAGCCGATATACGGTTGGCGGAGAATGTCGAGTCCTTGGCCAAAGCCTTCGAAGAAGTAAAGGACGAAAAATTAAAGGTCTCTCAGGAGCGCATTAAAGCCGAACAGGCAAAAATTCTGGAAGAGAAAAAACGCTTGGCCGAGGAACGGCAAAAGCTGAAATTGATGAAAGCCAAGTATCAGGAATACCTGAAAGAAATCGATTTTCTGCGCCTTAGCTTTCCGACCGACGAACAATACGAACGCCAGTTGATTACCCGCGTGGTCAGAGGCTTTGGCGAAAGCGAGCTGGAACTGCCGGACGAGTTTGTTACCCAGGTGCGGCAATACATCAAGAACTGGCAGGATACGGGCAGATTGCGCCTGGCGATAAAAAACATGCAAGACAATCAATATGGCACCATGGTCTTGGATGCGCTGGATAAGGAAGGCTTGCCGGCTTATTTTATGTATTTGCCGTTGCAGGAAAGCAATTACGACACCAAGGCGATAGGGCCGGAGACGCGTTTTGGGATTGCGAAGGGTGCCTGGCAATTCTTGGCCACCACCGGCCAGGAATACGGTCTGCCGCCCGGACCGCTGGCGAATGTTCGGGAATATGACGAGCAGGATGCGCGTTTCGACTTTCCGCAGGCCACCCAAGCCGGGGCGAAATACCTGAAATATATCTACAGCAAGCAGGCGCAAGCGTCCGGATTGTTGGTGATGGCCAGCTATAACTACGGCCATAATAAAGTGCGCGGGATGGTGGAAAAAATGCCCGATAACCCGCGCGACCGCAACTTCTGGAAATTCATCCAACAATACGAAATTCCGGTGGAAACCTACGATTACGTGTTTTACATCGTCTCGGCCGCGGTGATAGGCGAAGACCCCAAGCATTTCGGTTTCGACTTTAGCCCGCCGCTGTTACAAGCGCCCCCAGCCGTGAATTGAACTGCAAAACTTGCCGGTCAACCCTAGCCAAACACGGACATAATACTTGACTAACATGGGTTGCGATGCGTCGATCGCGGCCATCAGGCTACACGTATCTAATCTATATGCCCATTATTGACGAGTTGATTGCACAAAGTTTTTACAACTGCTACACATCCGGAACCAGTTCGCTCCAGCTAGTCGATAATTGCAAAATCGACTGGCGCATTGGGCCTAGTCGCCGACTATAAACGTCTGTTCCCGGCCTTGGTTGAAGGTACCATCCAATTAGGAAATAATGCTGTTTTGATCGCTATTAACCCCCACATGGAGTCTTCGAATATTTTTTGCAAAGGCTGGTTTTGCTTATCGATCGGGTTGTTTAGTTTATGTTTCGGCGGGCGTTTTGCTCTGGCCGATTGGCATGGGCGTGTGAATTTTTTAAGCGATTATATTTACCGGGGCTACTCCAAAAATCGCGGCAACCCACTCGTTCAAGGCCATATCGATTATCAGGACGACAGCGGCTGGTTTGGTGGGTTAAGCGTATCTCAGGTGCGTTTTGACGACGGTAAAAATGTCGGTCGCGCGTCAGTTGAAATCAAACCCCATTTAGGCTGGACATGGCCGGTGACAGCCGGTTGGCGGGCCGAGTTAGCGGCCAGCGCTTATATTTACGACAATAAAATATTCGATCATTACGCCAATTATGCGGAGGTTTACATATCCGCGCATTATCAGAATTGGTTGAGCGCCAGGGTAGCCATCGCACCGAATGCCTATCAACGCCAAGCGAACGTGTTGAATTACGAACTAAATTATCGGCGCGACATACTGGATACCGTGCAATTTTCCGCCGGTTTGGGATATAACCAAGCCGGTGACCTATTGGGCCAGGATTACTTTTACTGGAATACCGGCGTGTCGTGGTTTTTGACAAATAATCTATCGGTCGATTTTCGCTATGTGGACGCTAACCTCGGTTTTCACGAAAGCACTGAATATCATCATGACGAATTTTATCCGCGCCCGCAGGACAATAAATATCTATTCTCGGTCACCTTTGGGTTTTAATAGTTTTCAACCCGTTTGAACCTTTCGCTCGGTCGGCGGAATACAGATAGCATGACCCCGTTAATCCGCGATGAAGGTTAAATCATGCTGCGTCTAGTGCGTTCAACACCGCCCATGCCGAACAAGACTGAAAACATAGTCGATGAATATGCCTTGCTCCAGCGTATAGTTGAAGGGGACGCTCTGGCTTTCGAAGCCTTTTATAAACTTTACTACCCCAGGTTATTTCGCTTTATTTTGCGCACGACCCGAGATTCCGAACACATCGAAGAACTGATACAGGAAACATTATTGTTGGTTTGGCAGCAGCCGGAACGCTTCAATCACAGCAGTAAAATTTCCAGCTGGGTGTTTGGCATTGCCTACAATAAATCGCTAAAAGCCTTGTCCAAAGCCGGTAAATACAGCAAAGATATCGATATCGACGAATTCAGCGAGATACTTGGTGACCCTTTGGCGAATATGGCCGAAAACATCGAAAATCAGGATTGGCTTAATCAGGCACTCGACAGTCTGCCGGCCGACCAACGCGCCGTTATCGAACTGACTTTTTATCACGGTCTGCCGTATCAGGAGATTGCCAAAGTCCTCGATTGCCCGGAAAACACCGTTAAAACCCGTATGTTCCATGCCCGCAAAAAGCTGAACGCATTTGCACGGGCCAAGGGAGATTAAGCTATGACCGTCACCACATCAAACTCCCAGGCCGAACACCAACAGGTTCAGTTGCTATTGCCTTGGTATATTAATCAGAGTCTGCAACCGCACGAGCGCTTGATTGTAGAAGCGCACATTCGGCATTGTCTGCTTTGTCGCCGCGAGTTGGTCGGGTTACACAAGCTGGCCAATGCAATAACCCAGACATCCGATCTGGACGCGGCGGCGGAAACCTCATTTGCCGGTTTGGCCGGTAAATTGCCGGCGCGCGAGCCGAATCCCCTGTCGTCGGGTGCCTTTAAGCAACAAACTCCGCGGCACCGGTTGAGCTCTTACGTAAAACACAGCGGATTTCGGTATGCAATGGCCGCTTCGCTATTGCTGGCGCTGCTGTTGCCGTTCGGTTGGCGGACGTTGCCGATACCAAACGAGGGTTTCCGCACCTTGTCGGCTGCTAGGCCCGGATCCAGCCAAGATCCGGAATTGCGCGTGGTGTTTGCGAAATCCAGCTCGGAAGCGGATATTGCCGGCGTACTGGCGGCGTTGCACGGCCAACGGGTCGGCGAGGTCAACAGCGCGGGAGCATTGACCGTTCGCCTGAATAGCAATGACGGTAAGCCCAGCCTGGAACAAGCCATCGCCATCTTGCGCAGCCGCCCGGACGTGCTATTGGCCGAACCCGTATTACAACCATGAAAGCGATTCGCCTGGCTACGCTGCTTGTGTTGATCGCACTTGGCATGGGCTGTGCCAATCAAACCGATTATTCGCGATTGGGCGATAGCGGCGCGGCTCAGGAACACCGATTGCTGGTGACCTTCGTCGATCGAAGCATTAATCGCGATTTACCAGGCAATAGTCAGGATGCATACCGCGTTCACGGCAGCTACGGCAATTCGAGCTGGAGTGAGCATATCGCGCAAAAATTAGCCGAACGCTATCGCTTGCAACTAATCGCGCAATGGCCGGTGACTGAATTGGGCGTCAATTGCGTGGTTTACGAAGTCCCCGAATCCCTGGTCGTGAACCGGGTGATCGAGACATTGCGAAAAGATAAGGATGTCGGTTCGGTACAATTGATGCAGAGTTTTCGGGTGTTAGCCGAGCAAGTTGACAAGCAGACCATCTATAGCGACCCGTATCTGCCGTTACAGTCTGCATTTAATTCACTGAGCATCGGCGAGTGGCATAAAAAAACCACCGGTCACGGCGTCCGTATTGCATTGATCGATACCGGCGTCGATCTCAATCACCCCGACCTGAAAGGTCAAATAAACTACACGGAAAACATGGCGCCGGAACCCGGCGACCATAATTTAGCCGACAAACACGGCACCGCGGTTGCCGGCGTCTTGTCGGCAAAGCCAAACAACGGCATCGGTATCGCCGGCATTGCGCCGGAAGCCGATGTAATGGCATTTCGCGCCTGTTGGCCAGATCAACCGAATTCATTGGCCGCGCGGTGCAACAGCTTCACCTTGGCCTTGGCCTTGAATCAGGCCATACGAATGAACAGTCAGATCATTAATCTGAGTTTGAGCGGCCCGGAAGATCCACTATTGAAAATGCTGATCGACAAAGCCCTTAGCAAGGGCATTATTGTGATTGCGGCGGTCCCCGGCAAAAACCAAGCCGGCGGCTTTCCCGCCGATATTCCCGGCGTGCTGGCGGTCGGTCAAGGCGGCGAAACCGATAGCAACGAAATTGTTGCACCCGGACGGGATATTTTGACAACCGTGCCCCACGAAGCGTACGACTTTATGAGCGGAAGCTCATTTGCCACGCCGCATGTTGCCGGAATGGCCGCCTTGTTGTTGCAATTGCGGCCCAATTGGCAAGTTGCCGACATCAAGCAGCAATTACACCATCCGGAAACGATGCTCGGAGTGTTGCAAGACGCTCCAGTTCACTAATCGCGTCGGCAGGTCGCCCATCAATCGCAATCGCGAGGGACGATGCTATGTTCGATCAAAGTCCAGGCAAGCCGCCGCTAAGAAATGTAATTAAACAAGGACAAGTTTTGCACTTTGGTAAATGCTTGTTGCGCGGCTTGCAGCGATATTTGTTGTTGGTTGAACTTACTCAGCGCATCGGCGTAATCCAGGTCGCCAATGTCCGATGCGGTGGATTTGTTGGCGAGTATATAGTCGGCGTTCAGGTTCTCCTGATCGTCGAGGGCTTTGAGGCGGGCGCCGGTCGAGGCGCGGACGGTATCCATGCGCACTAAGGTTTTGTCCAGGTCGTCCAGCGATAACCTGTTCGGCGTATTGGCTTTCAGATCGCTGGATAACTGCGCAATTGCCTGAAACACATTGATACTGCTGTTGCTCCCCGGGGTTAGCGGTGGCGCGGCCGGGTCGATGGCGCCGAAGACGGCTTCGCCATCGTCGCCGTCGGTAACCGTGCGACCATTCGGACCAATGGCAATCTCTCGTTGCGACGTACTCGGGTCGCCTTTGGCAAACGTTTGGAAGTTATTGCTCTGGGTGAATGCCGGCTTGTCGCTGGCGTAGCCGGAAAAAATGTATTCGCCGTTCGCGTTCTGGGTATTGGCAATCCCCATCAATTGCTTATTCAATTCATCGATTTCATTAGCGATCTGTTGCCGGTTGGTTTGGGTATTGCTGTCATTCAGGCCTTGCACGGTTAATTCGCGTATTTTCTGCACAACCTCGGTAGCATTGCTGATACTGGACTCTTCCAGACCCAGCCGTTGCCGGGCCGCGCCTATATTGACCTGGTATTGCTGGTTTTCCTTAATATTTTGATTCAGATCGATCAGGCTGGTGGTCGCGACCGGATTTTCGGATGGATTCAGATATTTTTTGCCGGACGATAGCTTAAGCTGAATATCGCTAAGTTTGGACTGTTGGTCCAGCATGCTATTAACGCTAAGCTGATGACTCCAGGAAGTTGAAATACGCATGATAGTCTCCTAGCGAAAGGCCCCGATTAGGGTGTCGAATAAGGAATTGGCCACAGAAACCGCTTTGGCCGCCGCCTGATACGAATTTTGAAATTTAATGAGATTGGCCGCCTCTTCGTCCAAATTGACGCCGGAAATATTTTCCTTGGCGCCGGTGGCTTGTTTTAGCAATGTTTCTTGAGCGGATTTACTGACGGAGGCCGCGTGGGTTTGCGAGCCGACATCGGCCACTAGATTGCCGTAGACTTGCGTAAAACTACTTTTGCCGTTGTTCATCGGCGATTTGGATTCCAGAGCAGCCAACTTCAGTGCAACGCTGTTATCGCCGGGTAGGCCGGCAGCACCGGCCGCGGCGATTTGCCGGGGATTGGTAATCGCCGGATTGACTTTAAAACTCGCGGCAGCGTTAAAGCTGGGGCTGATTTGGAACGAGTCGCCGATGGCTAAAGTGCCGCTAAAACTGATGTTGAAACCGTTAACCGCCGCCGTGGCAGGAGGCGGGTCGGTCAAGTCGGTGCTGCCCAATGGAGTAGTGACAGTGTTGTCGCTTAAATTGGTCATTGTAAACACGTCTGGGGCGGTGCTGATCACGTCCAGCCGGTAGGATGCGCCTAAAGTGCTCGACAATGTCGGCGAGGTTGGGGCGACAAAGTTGGCTGTGATGCCGGCATTACTGGCGGTGGTCTGCACTTGGACGGCCGGCGAGCCCAGGTCGAAAAAGTCTACGCCGGTGGCGGCTGGCGGGCCGCTCAAATCGAAACCGGATTTATGGATGTCGTTGAATTCGGTGGCTATACCGGTTGCGAGCAAACCTAATTGTTGTTGAGCCGGATCCAGCACTTGGTCGCGGAAACGCAGATTACCGTAGATTTCACCGCCGGACAGTTGGTTGGATATGTCCTGGCCGTTCAGTACGATTTGTTTATGGTCCACATCCGTACTGGAGCCTTGCACCGATAGGGTCGAGGCATAGCTACCGAGCACCAGGGGTTGGCCTTTACCGATAAATACGTTAATCGAGCCGTCGGACTGGTCGACGAAGGAAACGTCGGTTTTTTCGGCAATTTTGGTTAACAAGGCATCGCGTTGATCGAGCAATTCGTTGGGCATTTGCTTGCCGGAAGAGCGGCCAATATCGGCGACGATCTTTACGTTGAGATCGGCAAGCGACTTGGCATAACCGTTAACTTCATCAATTGAGCTGGTCAAGTTATCGTTAACCTGTTTGCGCATGTCGCTGAAGCGGGCGCTCATGGTGTTGAACTGTTGTGTGAGCGATCCGGCCTGAGTCAGCATGACTTGTCTGGCCGAGATCGACGTCGGATCGTTGGCAACGCCATCCACAGAATCGAAAAAGCTTTTCATCGCTGGTGCCAGACCGGTGGTGTCGTCGGCTGTGATATTGTCGATTTGCGACGACAAGGTGTAGAAGCTGTTGACCTCGTTATAAGTAGAGGTACTGGAGCGCAATTGATTGGTGATGAATTGGTCGTAGCTGCGGGTAATGTTGGCGACATCCACACCGTTGCCGATGTAGCCGGCACCGGTAAATTGTTCGGGCCGGGTTGCCAGTTCCACGCGTTGCCGGCTATAACCTTCGGTGTTGGCGTTACTGATGTTATTGCTGGTGGTTTCCAGTGAGCGCTGGAACGCCGTCAACCCGGATAATGCAGTTCCTAAAATTCCCATTGCCATGATTGCTTCCTCCTAACCGGTACTTTTCAGAGCTGCCGCGCGTTCGGCGGTTTGACTCCGATAAATCGTCATCACTTTTTCGGCATAACGCGGATCGGTGGCGTAACCGGCCTGTTGTAGTTCGTGCAGATATTGTCCCGCATTGCCGGACTTTTTCAGCGCTTCGCTGTAGCGCGGATTGGTTTTGATAAAGTTCACGTAGTCGTCGAAACTGGCTTTATAGGAATCGTAGGCCCGGAAGCCGGCCATCTCTTTCTTGGCGACACCGCCATCGAATTCCACTGTCATGGATTTGGCCTGTTTGCCTTGCCAGGATTTATCGGCTTTGATGTTAAACAGGTTGTAGCTGTTTTCGCCTTGGCCGTTCTTAATCACGGATTGTCCCCAGCCGGTTTCCAGCGCGGCTTGCGCCAACAACATATTCGCATCGACACCCAGTGTTTGCGCGGCTTGCTGGGCATGTGGCGATAATTCCCTAATAAAATCTTCCTTAGAATTTAGCGGCTGGCTATCCACATTTTGCAGATTATCTTCCAGGGTCTGCCATTGGCCGGCCGTGACTTGCTGACTGCGTTCCAAGCGGGCTAAGCTGCGTTCCAGGCTGCTCAACCCGGAGGCGTCCAATGGTTTTTGCTCGGCGGCCGTGGGGTCCTCCGCTGTACGTATCGATTGCGGGTTGTTCACGTTACTGCTGGCGCCGGTACCGGCGGCACGATTTAAGAAGTCGTTAGTGTTCAGTGTGTTGTCTTTTTCGTCGTCGTTTTGTTTGGGCGATAATTGTTTGGCAATTAAATCCGCAAAACCGATGCCGGGTTTACCGGCCAGATGCACGGCCATTTGCTGATCGTACATATCCCGATAAAATTGGCTTTGCTGGCTGTCCAGGATGCCATCCGCCAATTTAGCCTGACGCATGCCTTTCATAACCATGCTTAAAAACACCGACTCGAACTGCTTGGCGACTTCCTTGATCGCTTCCGGCGATTGCTCGCGCGCGCTTTGTTTAAGTTTCGCCAGGCCGTTGAAGTCGGTATACACCGAAGCGCTGTCTACGTTTAACATGGGAATCTCCAGTCAATCACTTAGTCGATTACGTTGGTGTTGTTAAATCACAATCAACTCGGCTCTCAGCGCACCGGCGGTTTTCAGGGCTTCCAAGATTGCCACCAAGTCGCTGGGGCCGGCGCCGACGCCGTTCACGGCTTGGACGATTTCGTCGAGCGATACCCCGGGGTTGAAAACAAACATATGGTTTTTATCTTCTTTTACCGAGATATTGGATTGTGGCGTGACCACGGTGCTGCCGCCTGATAATGGATTGGGTTGGCTAACCTGCGGATTTTCGCTGATGGTGACCGTCAGGCTGCCGTGCGAGACTGCTGCCGGTTGCACGCGCACTTTGCTATTGATAATCACGGTGCCGGTTCGCGAATTGACGATGACTTTCGCTGGAGCATCGTCCGGCACAACATTGATATTTTCGATCACAGAAACAAAACTCACGCGTTGGGAAGGGTCAACCGGTGCCCTGACACTAACCGAGCCTGCATCGATTGCGGCGGCGGTATCGGCACCTAATGCCTTATTAATGGCCGCCGCCATGCTAGTCGCAGTGGTAAAGTCGGTGTTGTTAAGATTGAATACCAGCTCGCTGCTTTGGTCGAATGACGTCGGTACGGACTGTTCCACGGTGGCGCCGTTCGGTACGCGGCCGACCAAGGGATTGTTGACGGTGATTTTCGAGCCGTCTTCGCCGGAGGCGCTTAAACCGCCAACGACCAAATTACCTTGGGCAACAGCGTATACGTTGCCATCGGCGCCACGTAAAGGGCTCATCAACAGCGAGCCGCCACGCAGGCTTTTGGCGTCGCCTATCGACGAAACGGTGACGTCAATTTTTTGACCAGGCTTGGCAAAAGCCGGCAGCTCGGCGTGAACGCTGACGAATGCGGTGTTTTTGGCCTTGGGATCGGTGCCCGACGGCAAGGTTAATCCCAGCTGACCCATCATGCTGCGTAAGCTTTGCGGTGTGAATTTGGAGGATTTGTCGCCGGACTTATCCAAGCCGGTGACCAAGCCGTAACCCACCAGTTGATTGGTGCGGACGCCGGCAACGGAGGCCAGGTCTTTTATGCGTTCCGCTCTAGCAAGGCCCGTAGCCGATAAGAAGGCGATAAATGCGATTGATACGATATGTTTGTTCATGTCTGTCTCCAAGTGAGCGCGTTTCCTTCGTTCTTAGAACGGAAAGATCGGGCTCAGGAAAAATCTCGCCAACCAACCAACTTTGTTGGAGTCGGCCATGCCGCCGTCGCCGGTATACATGATGGTGGCATCGGCCACTTTGGCCGAGGAAATGGTATTGCCTGCGTCTATATCAATGGGGCGGACGATACCGGAGACTCGGATGTATTCGCTGCCGTCGTTTAACGTTACCCGTTTTTCGCCGCGTACCCGCATATTGCCGTTGGGTAATACTTCTACCACCGTAACGCTGATGTCTCCGGTTAAGCTGTTGCTTTGGTCGGCCTTGCCTATCCCGGCAAACTTGGATGTTGCGGCCAAACTGGTTTTTAAGTCATGTCCCAGTAAGGCTTGGCTGGCAACGCCGAACAAGGTAGGGGCGGTAACCGACACCGAAGTGTCTTTCGATGTGTTCATATCCGCTTGTTTTTTGGCCTTGGTGTCCTCGGCCAAGGTGATGGTCAAAATATCGCCGACTCGGCGGGTTTTGATGTCCTCGAACAAACGCATGTCGTAGCCGGCTTGATAAATGGCGCCGTTGCTTTGTCTGGGCGGGCGTAAATCAGCGGGTTGTACCGGCGCGAAGTCGGGATCGCGTTTTGGCAAGGTATCGCAACCGGCCAGCAACAGCGCGATTGCCGCCACCAGCAAAAATTTGCCGCTTGTTTGCCGCTGATGTTGAGCTAATCGGTTCATGATCTTTGTCCTAAATTAAAGTTGTTGAGTGACGAAGGACAGCATTTGGTCCGTGGTCGAGATGGCTTTGGAGTTCATCTCGTACGCGCGTTGGGTTTCAATCATATTCACCAGTTCTTCGACCACGTTGACGTTGGATGTCTCCAAAGCGCCTTGCGTCAAACTGCCCAATTCGTTTTCGCTTGGTGTGCCGATAATCGGTGCGCCGCTGGCAACGGTTTCTCTAAACAAGTTGTCGCCAATCGGTTCTAAACCGGCGGTATTAATGAAATCGGCTATTTGAATCTGACCGATTTGGTTTGCGGTTGCCGAGCCCGGCTGGGTGACGGTTACGGTGCCATCCTGGCCAATGGTGATATTGAGCGCGTCCTGCGGTATGGTGATGGCCGGTTCCAACGGCATCCCGTTGGAGGTTACAACTTGCCCGGTGGAATCGACTTTGAACGAGCCGTCGCGGGTATAGTTGATGTCGCCGTTAGGCATTAAAATTTGCAGAAAACCTCGGCCGCTGACCGCTATGTCCAGCGAGTTGCCGGTTTGCAGAATATTGCCTTGGGTGTGGATTTTTTCGGTAGCCACCGTCCTGACGCCGGTTCCCAGCTGCAGTCCTGTGGGCAATTGGGTGTTTTGGGTGGTTTGGCCGCCGGCCTGTCTGACGTTTTGATACATCAAGTCGGCGAAGATCGGTCTGGCTTTTTTAAAGCCGGTGGTATTGACGTTGGCGAGGTTGTTGGAAATAACCGCCATGCGGGTTTGTTGGGCATCCAAACCGGATTTTGCGACCCATAATGCTCTTTCTGTCATGACTGCCTCCTGATGACAATTTTTTGTCTTATCAGGAGTAAAGCAGGTTTTATGCCATTTGCATTAATTTGCTCGCGGTGCCTGCTAAGTCGTCGATGTTTTTCATGACTTTAGTTTGCAGCTCAAAGTTTTTGGAGAGTTCTATCATCTCCACCATTGCAGACAACGCATTGACATTGCTGGATTCCAGCGCGCCTTGAACGACAGTCACATTGGCATCGGCCGGGATAACCCCGGCTTGGGTGGGGTGCATCAAACCATCGTCGCGCTTTTCCAGGCTTGCGGGGTCGGGGTTGACGAGTTTGATTCTTTCGGTGATAACGGTGTTAGTGGCATTGGCACCCTGCGGCACTATGCTGATCGTACCGTCGGTACCGATTTCCATCTTTTGGGCGGGCGGAATGGTAATGGGTTTGCCGCTTTCGCCGATTACCGATAACCCGGCGCCGGTTTGCAGTAAGCCTTCGGGCGTGATTTTCAGGTCGCCGGCTCGGGTATATGCTTCCTTACCGTCCGCACCGCTTACCGCGATCCAGCCGCTGCCGTCGACAGCAATATCCAAATCTCGGCCGGTAGTTTGAATAGCGCCGGCCGACATATTCGTGCCGGGGCGTTCCGTCATCGCATAGACCCGCGTCGGGAAGCCCGGGCCGAAGGCCGGCATCGCCCGAAATTGCTCGAAATCCGCCTTGAAACCGGTAGTCTGGGTGTTGGCCAGATTATTGGCGTTGGCTGTTTGCGCCAGCAAAGTCTGCTTGGCGCCGTTCATGGCAATGTATAGGCTACGATCCATGACCCTTCTCCATTATTTAACGGATTTGCAGGATAGTCTGCATGATGGTGTTTTCGGTCGTGATGGTTTGCGCGTTGGCTTGGTAAGCTTGCTGAGCCACGATCAAATTCACCAACTGCGCCGACAGGTCGACGTTTGAACTTTCCAGGGCACCGGCTTGAATCGAGCCGAAGTTGTTGGCGCCCGCTTGGCCGGGAATCGGTTCGCCGGAATTGGCGCTTTGTCCCCAGGCGGTGTCGCCGAGTTTTGCCAGGCCGTTATTATTGGCAAAACGGGTTAATGCAACTTTACCCATGGTCTGCGAGCCGCCGTTACTGAAACGGGCAAAAATCACGCCTTCGTCATCGATATCGATGCCGGTTAAGCGTCCGGCCGGCAAACCGTTCTGCGTCATACCATTGACGCTGAATTTTTGCTGGACTTGGGTGGTGCCGAAAAAATTCATGGTGCCGATCTTAATATCCGCGGCGCCGGTTGGCGGAGTAATAACGTAATTGCCTAAGGAAAACTTGCCATCCAGTGGGGTAATCAGTTTGCCGCCGGAATCGAAAGTCAGTTTTGCGGACTCGGGAGTGGTTCCTCCCAATTGGCCGGCTGTTACCGGCACCGCGGTTTTTGTTTTCGGCGTGGCGGGTTCGCTCATATAGTGATACACCAACCATTCCGAGGTACCGGTAACCGGCGCCGTGGAAGGATCCAGTTTGACGTAATAGGTGGTTAAAATGTGCGGCGAACCTAGGGAGTCGTAAACGGTTGTCGAAGTCTGCGAGTTATAGGTATTGCTGTCGTTCGGGTCAAAAGTTAGGGTTCCGGGGGTTATGCTGGCTTGCGCATCCAGATTTAGCTGGATGTTGACGGTATCGGTAGTGGAAGGTAGGCCGGTTAGCGTATTAATTTGCACCGGTGTGGTCACGCCTGTACTAAAACCGTCTTCTACCTTGGTGGTGTTGGGCGCATATACCAGTAAGGCCTTACCCTGATTGTTGACCAGGTAGCCGTCCTTGTTTAATTTAAACTCGCCGGCGCGAGTGTAGGACAAGTCGTTGGTTTCGGTCGGGCTTTTAGCCATGGTAAAAAAGCCTTCGCCGCTGATTGCCAAATCCAGGTTGTTGTCCGTGAACTGTAAATTGCCTTGATTGAACTGTTGCGCAACATTAGCGACTTTGACGCCGGCTCCGGGGGTGGTGTTGCTGACGCCCCCCAAACTGGAGGCGTAAACGTCCGCGAATTCGGATCGGGATTTTTTAAAGCCGACGGTGTTGGCATTGGCGATGTTATTGCCGGTCACCGCCAGATTGTTGGATGCGGCGTTTAAGCCGCTTAATGCTGTTGTAAAAGGCATGATGACTACTCCTACAAGATTTGTTTAATTTGACTGAATTTAACGGTGCCAACGCTGTCGAGATTGACTTGAAGTCCGGTGCTGCCGCTGCCCATCGTCACGCTTTTCACCAGTGACTTGATGTTGGTGCTCAATACGGTATTGGCGCCGTCTAGCCAAGCATAGGCTTGAACTTTATAAACGCCGGGATCGGCCAAATTGCCGGCGCTGTCCTTGCCGTCCCATTCAAAACTGGTAGTGCCTTTAGATTGTGAGCCGAGGTCGATGTCCCTGATGGTTTCTCCGGTTTCCGGATTTATGATCTTAACTCCAACATTAGTGGAACTGCCCGGTAGTTCGAAGTCACCGGTTACGCTGCCGCCGGCTCCAAGCAAGGCTTCTTTATTTGGAGCCGAGACGTATCGTCCGACTAGGCCCGCAGCCTGCAAAGCTTGATTGGAGCTGATGGAACTGGCGAAATCCTTGAAGGATGCTTGCAGGTCTTGGATGCCGGATACGGTGCTGAACTGGGCCATCTGGCCAAGAAATTCGCCGTTCTCCATGGGTTTCATCGGATCCTGATGCGTCATTTGCGTGGTCAGCAGTTTCAGAAACTGGTCTTGTCCCAATGTCTGTTTTTGTGTGGTTTTCGAGGTGCTGGAATCGGTGGTTGCCAATCCGAGACTGTTAAATGTGTCTATTGCGCTGGTCATAAAAGCCTCAACGTCCCATTTTCAGGGTCTGTAACATCAAGTTTTTGGCAGTGTTCAACACTTCTACATTGTTTTCGTAGGAGCGGGTGGCCGACATCATATTGGCCATTTCTTCCACGGTGTTGACATTGGGTTTATAGATATAGCCGGTGGCATCGGCCAACGGATGGTTGGGGGCGTATTCCATCACCGGTGGTGCCTGATTTTCGACGACCCCCAAGACATTGACGCCGCTGGCAGTGCTGTTTTTGTCCATCGCGTTTTTTAATTCGGCGGCAAACACCGGTTGCCGGGACTTGTATGCCTGATCGATACTGCTGCTGATGCTGCTGGCATTGGAGATATTGCTGGCGACCAGATTGAGTCTGAGGTTCTGCGCGTTCATGCCGCTGCCGGCAACATCGAAGATGCGAAATGAAGACATGATTATTCTCCTCTAATGGCCGTCATCAGCCCTGAAAAATCGTCGTTGACAAAGCGCAGGCTGGCTTCGTATTGCACTGCGTTTTCGGCGTATTTGGCTTGCTCGATATGAGATTCGACGGTATTGCCGTCCAGCGAAGCTTGTTGCGGATTGCGGTAAAGCAGTTCGGCGCCGAGTACGTCGTTACGGCTGGACATGTGTCCTTGTTGGCTGCGTTTAAGCTCCGCACCTTGGCCGGCCAGGGTTTGCTGAAACACCGATTTGAAATCGAGGTCGCGAGCTTTGTAGTCTGGCGTATCGGCGTTGGCCAAATTAGAGGCCAGGATCTCGCTGCGCTTTTCACGCAACGCCAACGCTTGCGGATGTATGCCTAAGGCACTATCGAAATTAATAGCCATAATTGCCACCTTTGGGTTTTTAAACCTTAAAGCAGTAAATGTGCCATAAAATAAATCTGATTTTATTTCAGTTAGATGGGGTTTTTGGGCGGCGGATGAAGCGTCAAAAAAAGGTATTTCGGAAGGGGCGGCAAAATGCTGCCGCTTCTCGGGGTCGTCAAGAAACTGACGGTGGTTTAAGCGACTTTTTTGAAATAGTTGGTTAAGCCGGAGCGGACCAGTTCAAACGAGTTTAAGCCTATGGGCATGGCTTCGGTGCTACTGAGAAACAGATAACCGCCGGGTTCAAGGCTGTCGGCCATGCGGCTCAGGATGTCCCGTTTGACTTGGTCCGAGAAATAGATCAATACGTTGCGGCAGAAGATCAGGTCGAAACGGCCCAGCGCCGTGAATGATTTAAGTAGATTAAATTGTTGGAAGCGTACCAGTTGGCTGACTTCGGGAGCGAGTAAGTAGCCATCGTAATTTTTTTGGAAATAGCGGGCCTTGGTGGTGTGATCCACGCCGCGGGACAGTGCGGCTTCCGAATAAACCGCTTTCTTGGCTTCTTCGAGTATGGTTTCGGAGATGTCAGTGCCGATAATTTGTACCGAGCGCGCTTTTGTCGTGGCTTTGATCGCTTCCAGCGCGCAGATGCCGATTGAGTATGGTTCTTGGCCGGATGAGCAAGCGGCCGACCAAATTCTGACGTTGCCGTTTTTGGCGTTCAGCAAGCTGGGGAGAACCTTCTCTCTTAGCTCGGCGAATTGGCGTTCATCGCGAAACCAGAAGGTTTCGTTGGTGGTCATCGCGTCTATTACCGCGCTTTTCAATTTTTGCGAGGAAAACGAAGCTGATTGCAGACCGCTGGCCAGTTCGCCGAAGCTGGAATATTCCAGTTTATTCAGCAATGGCAATAAGCGGCTTTTCACCAGGTATTGTTTGCTGTCGCCCAATTCGATGCCGCAGTTTTGACTGAGGAATTGTTGTATGGCTTGATACTCTGCGGCGGAAATGTCGATAATCTTTCCGGTCGATTTACCCGGATCAGCCAAATTCAACATATTTGGTTTGCGGAGTTAGGCGGAGAGAGGTGCTTCGATCAGGTATGCGCGGCATGGTAAACCTTGAGCTGATTTTGAATCGAGTTCATCAAGGAGTCCGGGTCGAACTTGGCCAGGAACTCGTTAGCGCCGACTTTTTGCACCATGGCGGTGTTAAACACGCCGCTTAATGAGGTGTGTAGAATCAAATAGATTTGCTTCATATTAGGGTCGGCTTTAATTTTGGTGGCCAAGGTGTAGCCGTCCATGCGCGGCATTTCCACATCGGAAATGACCATCGAATAGCGATCCTGAATGTCGACACCTTCCGCAACCAATGCGGACAAATGATCCCAGGCTTCCTGACCATCCTTGAGCAACGTGCATTCGATACCAATTTGTTGGCAGACGCGCTTTACTTGATTTCTCGCCACCGATGAATCGTCGACCACCAAAATATGGTCATTTTTGCTGACTATTTCGCTGTCTATCACTTCGGCGGAAGCCTCTTCCCGGCCGCCGATGACTTCTTTCATGACTTTTTCGACATCGATTACTTCGATTAATTCGCCCTCGATTTCCGTAACTGCGGTTAGATAGCTCTCCTTGCCGGTGCCGGTGGGAGGGGCTTTGACTTGTTCCCAGCCGATGTTGATGATCCGGTCTACCGAGCCCACCAGAAAGCCTTGGATCGAACGGTTATATTCAGTGACGATGACATAACAGCCGGCATCGCGCGATAGCGGACGCATGCCGATGGCCATTGATAAGTCCAGTACCGGAATGGTTTTGCCGCGAAGGTGGGCTACCCCGCAAATCACTGAATGGGAGTTAGGGATTTGGGTGAGGGGCGGGCATTGAATGACTTCTTGGACTTTGAATACGTTAATTCCAAAGCGTTGTTTGCTAACCAGTTTAAACAACAATAGTTCGAATCTGTTGTGTCCCGCCAGTTTAGTGCGCTGATCGACTCCGTCTAAGACTCCGGCCATAAAACCCCCTGAAATATGCTGTTTGCAATTATAGCGACTTTACTTTTTTTTACTTTAGAAAATTACTGGTATGTTTTGTGCTGTATTTTCTGCAAAAGTCAAAAATACGGCGATTGCGATGAAGATCATAAAATTACAGGTTGTTTTGCTGCTGGCTTCGGAAATGGCCTTTGCGGCTCCGATGCAATCGGTGTCGCTGATTCAGGATACGGTTAATCAGTATATCGGCGCGAATCTTGAACCCGGCGGCAAATATGAGATCGGTGGTGTGCAAATCGATCCGCGGTTGCAATTACCGCAGTGCGAACAACCTTTGCAGGTGTTTGCTCAAGCCGGTGAGATAAAGGCCGGTAGGAATACGATGGGTGTAAGGTGTCACGGCGAAAAAGGTTGGACGATTTACAGTATGGTGACGGTGAAATCGTTTAAAGATGTATTGGTGCTCAACCGGTCTTTGCGACGCGGTGATGTGACTCGTGCTGAGTATTTGAGCAAGGAGACTCGCGATGTGGGTTTGATACAGCAAGGATATTTGACTGAATTGGACGATGTTGTTGAGAAACAGGCGGTGCGCAATATTCCTGCCGGAAGCGTGTTAAGTAAACAGCATTTTACCGATTTGACCATGGTAAGGCGGGGCGAGCGCGTCAATATCCAATCCGGCAAGTCCGGGGTGTTAATTAGCGCCGTCGGCACCGCTATGGCCGATGGCGCCAAAGGCCAGAAGATTAAAGTCAAAAACTTGTCTTCACAGCGGGTGATACAGGCTACCGTGGTCGATGCCGGTCAGGTATCGGTTTATTTTTGATAAAGCATTAAAGGAATTTATGATGATGCCGCTAAATGCTTCAGATAAAACTCATTTAGGAATTTCGCCATGGCTATCGAATCAATTACCGGCAAACCTGTTAGCACACCGCTACCGGCAAAATCAGCGGTCAAAGACTCGGCAGAGCTTAAAGAGAAACCTGTTAATGGCGTCTCTACCGATACTGTCGAAATCACTGCGACCGCGCAGGATATTAAATTGGCGACAGCTGCGAGCAGTGCCGCCCCCGTGGTGAACGAAGACCGTGTCGCGGCCATAAGAGCCGCCGTGCAGGCCGGCAACTATCAAGTCAACGCCGAACGCGTTGCCGAGAAAATGTTGCAATTTGAGGGTCAATTAACCGATAGCACATGACGTCATGATAGAGAAAACTTATCAAATCACCGAAAAATTATTGAATAACAGCTTAAAAGCAACGCAAAGTCTGCACGATTTACTCAGTGCGGAAGCCGTGAATCTAAAGCAAAAAGCAGATGCGGATGCGATTTCGGCCCTTGCTTCACACAAAAAAGATCTGGTTGCCCAGCTTGAGCTATTTACCAAGCAATTAGGGCAGGTGCTCGCCACCGAGCAGTTGGTGGTGAGTAACGACGGAATTAAAAATTATCTTGTCAAAGCCAAGGCTGCCGGCATCAACATTTCCGAATCCTGGAGTTGTTGGAATCGCATCGTCAGACTCTCCCAAACATGTCGCGCTATCAACGAGCAAAATGGTGCTAGCATCGCTCTGCTAAGCCGGCATACTCAACGATCGCTACAAATTTTAAGAGGCAAGTCGCCATTAACCGCTACCTACGGTCCGGATGGCGTTGCCCGTAACGAGCTGTTTTCGCATACATTAATTTCGGTGTAGACTGAGCGTCGAATAATAAGACAGGTCGCCTTCATGCTGCGAAAACTCAGGCATTTATTTTCAAAACCGCTGCCGGCGGAACACGCTCAGACCGACGATGACGAGCTGTTGAGTTTTGAGAATCCTAACTTTATTACCGATCCCGATAAGATCGCCAAGTTGTTGGGTGACATTGAAAATAGCTCCCCGCTATGTACGGTCCAGGTGGAGGGGGAGGACTTTAGTTCCTCGATACTCGCAGTCAAGCTGGATAAAAAAACCATCATTTTGGATGAGCTCATGCCTAAGCACGGCAATGATTTACTGTTGCTTAGTCGCTTATTGAAGCTTTCCACCTTCCATAAAGGCATACACTTATCCTTTAATTTGACCGATATTGAAGTCGGTCATTCGCGCGGCATCAATTATTACAAGGCGCCGCTGCCCGAGCGCGTTTTCTATCCTCAGCGTCGGCGCACCCCGCGCCTGGAAATAAGCAGCATAGATATCCCGTTTTCCGGGGTGGTGCAGCGTACCGGTATTTCGGTTGGCGGCAGTCTGTTCGATTTGTCCAGAGGAGGTGCCGGCATCACCGTGCCGGTGAATAGAGCGAGGGTGCAGCGTGGTGATACGATAAAAAACTGTCAAATTACCTTTGAAGATTATGTAATGGACTTCGACCTCTCGGTGCGTTTTGTAAAGCCGGTGTCTGCAGCCTCCGCCAAAGTGCAAATCGGTGGGCTTTTTGAAAATCTCTCTGCAAAAAGCCAATCCAAGCTATCTTATTTCATCACTTCGCTTGAACGGGTAGAGATTAGAAAACAGAAAGCCTAGCCTTATGCCTTGTGGTAAAATCGCAACTCAAGGTCCCGGTAGCTCAGCAGGATAGAGCGGTCCCCTCCTAAGGGACAGGTCGG
>CAZGUM010000042.1:0-6777 GCA_964529085.1 uncultured Methylomonas sp.
GCCATACCAATCCGGCCGGGCTGCGGGTTTACAAAAAATCGGTGCCGCTCGGCGTGATCGGTATCATTTACGAGTCGCGCCCCAACGTCACCAGCGATGCCGCCGGGGTGTGCATCAAAAGCGGAAATGCGGTGATCTTGCGCGGCGGTTCGGAAGCGCTGCAAACCAATGCCATACTCACCGACGCGATGATTGCCGGCGCCGTCGCAGCCGGTCTGCCAGAACATGCGATACAGATTATTCGTACCCCCGGCCACGAAGCGGTCGGCGAGCTGTTGAAAATGGACGAATACATCGATGTGTTGATTCCGCGCGGCGGTAAAGGCTTGATCAAGCGTATCGCTGAAGGCACGCGGATTCCGGTCATCAAGCATTACGACGGTATTTGCCACCTGTATCTCGCTGCCGATGCCGATGCCGATCCGGAGCAGGCGGTCGCGCTGGCGGTCAATTCCAAATGCCAAAGCGTGCAGGTCTGTAACGCGCTGGAAACCCTGCTGGTGGACAGCGCATGCGCCGGACAGCTATTGCCGCTGCTGCAAACGGCATTTGCCGAAAACCATATCGAACTGCGCGGCTGCGAACAAACACAAAAGCTGTTGCCCGGTGTAACTCCTGCGACCGAAGAAGACTGGCATACCGAATACTTGGCGCCTATCCTGTCGGTGAAGATCGTGGATGGCATTCAACAAGCCATAGACCATATCAACCGCTACGGTTCCGGCCACACCGACAGCATCGTCACGCAAAGCCTGAGTATGGCCCGGCAGTTTGAAGAACAAGTGGATTCGGCGTCGGTGATGATTAACGCCTCGACCAGATTGTCGGGCGGCGGCGATTACGGCTTGGGCTCGGTGGTTGGTATCAGCACCGACAAACTCCACGTGCGCGGCCCGGTCGGGCCGGACGAATTAACAACGTACAAGTGGGTGGCGTATGGAGACGGGCATTTGCGGACTTAGAAACCGGTCGTAAAGCGCTGGGCCGATCAACGGTTTCTGTTATTAATATTGTGTTGATACTCAAGAGACTCGGTTAAATTGTAGCCATTATCATTAAATAGCGCGCCGGTAAAAAACAGGCGCATGTCTATAATCCAGCCAATTTGTTTTTGCTTATTGTTTTCGACAATAATCGTAGAAAGCTTCTGATTATTATCGATAACCTGGGTCACAACCGTTTTCGGGTTGTTAAAGTCTTCTTTTAATGCGCCGGATACTATGCGTTGCGCGGACTCTAAAGTCAGCACTTGAGTGGAATTAGGCGTTGCCGTGTTTTTGTTATTTATAAGCGATTGCGCTTTAAAATAACCAATATCGTAGGCAAACTTAAATATCAGGCTAATTATAATGGCTACGCCCCAAACAGAGAGGCCGATTTTTAATCGCTTTCTGACGCGAGGGTTTGATAGCTTTTGTAGAAAAACTCGGAATTTCATTTTAGTTTGATGCGGTGGCGTTATTTGCCATTCGTTATTTAATATTAAGGTTCGCAGGGTTTGCAGTGGGGCACGAAACACTAGCCGGCACAAGTAACGCCCTCCATGCCTGAAGAGGCTTGAAACGCAGGTATTTAGCGCGTTGCCGCCCATTATCACATTGTAACAACATGTAATCTTTACGTAAGGCTAATTCGTGGCATGTGTAAGGTTCAGACTACGTCGTCAAATGGTACGACTAGGTTTTGCTGACCGCTCCGTGGTTAATCGTTTATTTCGGCAATTGTATGAAGCCATGTTGGTCGAGCGGAAAGAACGGATTGAAGCAAACCTCCCAGAGAAATCCGTCGGGGTCGGCGAAATAGCCTCTGAAGCCGCCCCAAGCGGCTTTTTCGCCGGAACGAACCAGCTTGCCGCCGGCCGACACCGCTTCCAACAAGGTTGTGTCGACCTCCATTTCGGAAGCTACGTTGTGGGCGAGAGAAAATCCGGGAAAGCCGGATCCCTCGGACGATAGGTTCGCATCGTCCGACAGCGATTCCTGGCCAAACAAGGCAAAGCCTATGGTCCCGACTTGAAAAAATGCTACTTGCTCCTGGCTGCCGGACGATTCTTGCCACCCGAGCGCTTGGTAGAAACGACGGCTCCGGTCCAGGTCGGCTACGCCCAGGGTGACAAAACTGATGGTCTGTTTCATGACATTCCTTGTTACGTTAAAAGAGCCGTATTGACGGCCCATGTATTGCCGATTAGCGAAGAGAGTCGGCAATGCCGGTAAGCTTAACCAATTGGCAGCACTCTGCCAATAACCGGCCGATCCGGTTTTAACGTTATGCTGAACGCTTCTTTGGCGCTAATGTCGGTTTCGAAGCTAAATTCCCTGACAAAACTGGCGATGATCAGCAACATTTCCAGTTCGGCGAAATGCTTGCCTATGCAATTGTGCAAGCCGCCGCCGAACGGGAAAAAAGCGTATTTGTGCCGTTCCGCCGCTGCGGTGTCCAGGAATCTATCCGGGTTAAACTCTTCGGGCTTATCCCAAAGCCGGGGACTGTGGTGCGTGGTATACATGCTCAGCAAGACCGTAGTGCCCTTGGCGATGCTGTAGTCGCCGAGTTCGATGTCCTGAACGGTCTGCGTGGACAACGCCGACGTGGGCGGGTAGAGGCGCAAGGTTTCGTTCAACGCGGCTTTGGTATAACGCAGTTGACTTAGGTGAGCCGAACTTAGCGGCTCGTTTGGCAAGGCGCGGATTTCGGCGGCGATCTTGTTACGCACCTGCTCATGCTTGCCGGTTAGGTAAAAAAACCATAACAGCGTATTGATCGTGGTTTCCTGGCCGGCAAAGAACAGATTGACGGTTTCGTCCTGCAACAGTTCGGCCGGCATCGTGTATCCGGTAGTCCTGTCGCCGGACTGAATCAGTTGCGATATCAGGTCCGGTCCGGGGTTTTCCCGTTTCTCCGCGATTGCCTCGCGGAGGAAGGCTTTCAGATAATCGACCGCGGCATGGTAGCGCTTGGATTTTAACGGGATGAAGCGTTTCACGCGGTTGCCAAAAATAATTTCGCTGCCCAATTGCACCGGTAATTCCTGACAGATTATTTCGATAACTTTGATCAGCTCCGCGCTGTTGCTAAGGCTATCCACCGGTTTACCGAGCAGGATGCGGATAAAAATCCGCTGAATCAGATTCTTCATCGCCGTGGTTAAATCGATAGGGCTATTGGCTGCCATTTTCAACTTGTCTGCCGCGGCGGCGGCTTCCTCGGTCATGATCAGCTCATAGCTTTTAACGGCTTCTTTCGTAAACAAGGGCTGCATCAAACGGCGTTGTTTACGCCATACGCCGTTTTCGCTGTTGACTAGGCCGTTACCGAACAGCACTCGCTTGGCGTCGTAAAGAAAGTCCCTGTTCAGCAAACCTTTGCCCTCCAGATTAAAGATTTGTTCGATGTATTCGGGGGCACAGACGTATAGTATTTTTCTGCCAAAAAGCCGTCCGAGCACCAGTTCGCCGTATTTGTTGTGGATCCAGGCCAGGGTTGCCAGCGGTCGCCAGATCAACTGCAGCATCGGCAGAATCACGGAATGTTCCGGTAACGACGGTTTTTTCATTGGGTTTTGCGGCGTCAAGTTGTCCATTGGTTTGTATTTCAAGCGTGCTGTTATCGGCTTTGTTACATAAGTTGATGCAATCCGCAACGCTCTCGGTGAAATGGTGCCAGCGCGGCTGGCCGGCGGAATTTAATTGATGGGGTTGGAGACCAAATCGCGATGATGTTCCCGCTACCTGCTATTTTTGCCTTCATGGGTATTTCGAGGATGCTATGACGGTGAATTTTCTAATTAATAGGCAGACTAATGATAGCCTGTTGCTAAAGTCCATGAGCCGCAGACTAACCCTTTGCCGACAAGCCTGCCATGAATGAAATTCTGCGTTTTTTTTCCGACAATAATTTAATGCCGCATGGCTATTGCCTGAGCTGGTCGCCCGGGCTGTTGTGGACCTTTGTGCTGAGCGACGGTCTGATTTTTGCGATGTATTTTTTGTTGCCGATTGCCTTGGGTTATTTTGCGCTGAAACGGTTGGACTTTCCCTATATCCGGGTACTTTGGTTATTTGCGCTGTTTATCCTGGTCTGCGGGTCCACGCATCTAATGGACGTGGTTGTGCTTTGGGTGCCCTGGTACGGGTTGGATGCAGTGTTGAAAGCGCTGACCGCCGTCGTGTCGGTGATTACGGTGGCGGTGCTATTGCCGTTGATTCCGAAGGCGTTGCAATTACCCAGCCCCTCGCAGTTACGCGAGGTCAACGCACGTTTACAACTGGAAATTGCCGAACGCGAACGGGTTGAGCTGGCGCTAACAGCCGCGAACGAATTGCTCGAGCAGGGCTTGGTTGCGGAGCGCACGCAGTCGGCCGCCGTGTTGAATACTTCGGATGACGCGATAGTCGGTAAAAACCTGGATGGAATCGTCACTAGTTGGAATGCCGCGGCCGAACGAATATTCGGTTATAGCGCCGCCGAAATCGTGGGGCAACCGATTACGCTGCTTTTCCCGCCGGAGTTGCTGGCAACCGAGCAAGAACTGTTGACGCGCGTGGCGCACGGGGAGCTGATTTCCAATTACGAAACCCAGCGTATACGTAAGGATGGCCGCCGGATCGAGGTGCTCACGACGATTTCGGCGATCAAGGACAGGGACGGTACAGTGATCGGTGCGTCGAAAATAGTGCGCGATGTTACCGAACACAAACGGATCGAGGCCGCTTTGCTGACGAGCGAGGCCAATTTCCGTAAATTGTTCGATATCGCGCCGGTGCCGATGGCACTGGTTGCCGCCGATGGCGGTATGCTGGCCATGAATCAAGCTATATTGCGGACGTTCGGCTATTCCTTGGCGGAAATTCCGACCATTGAGGACTGGTGGCAACATGCCTATCCCGACCCCGGTTACCGGCGATCGGTTATCGAAAAATGGCAAGCCTTACAGTTGCGCGCGGCCGAAGAAAATGCGCCTATCGATTCGCTGGAATATCAAGTGACCTGTAAAAATGGCGAGGTGCGCACGGCGATCATTTCCGGTATCACTATGGGTGATAATTTGTTGGCAACCCTGGTAGACATTACCGAACGCAAGCGAGTTGAGGACGAGTTGCGTAAGCTTTCGCTGGTGGTCGAACAAAGCCCGGAAAGCATCGTCATTACGGATTTGGAGGCGCACATCGAGTATGTCAACGAAGCCGTTATCCAAACTACCGGCTATGCGCGCTCGGAGTTGATGGGGCGAAAAGTCAATCTGCTGAAATCGGGTAAGACCAAGCCCGAATGTTTCGTCGAGCTTTGGGATAATTTGACTAATGGCCGGTCCTGGCATGGCGAATTTATCAACAAACGCAAGGATGGTAGCGAGTTTGTGGAATCGGCGATTATTTCGCCGATCCGGCAGGAAGACGGCCGGATTAGTCATTACATGGCCATCAAGGACGATATTACCGATAAAAAAGCGATGCAGGAAGAATTGGAGCATTACCGCGAAAAATTGGAAGAGTTGGTTGTCGAGCGCACCGAACAACTGGCGGACGCGATGAAGGCGGCGGAAGTGGCCAACGTCTCCAAAAGCGCGTTTTTGGCGAATATGAGCCATGAGATCCGCACGCCGATGAATGCGATCATTGGTTTGACCCACCTGTTGCAAAATACCGCACTGGAGGCCAAACAGCGCGAGCAATTGAGCAAGATCGGCACTGCCGCGCAACATCTGCTCGGTATCATCAACGACATCTTGGATTTTTCCAAGATCGAGGCCGGCAAGCTGGTTC
Organism: uncultured Methylomonas sp.; assembly: GCA_964529085.1. Classification (GTDB taxonomy): domain Bacteria; phylum Pseudomonadota; class Gammaproteobacteria; order Methylococcales; family Methylomonadaceae; genus Methylomonas. Next base: position 5,766 of record CAZGUM010000042.1, read on the forward strand.
TGGACATCTGCGATTTCGATCTCGATCAGGTTTTTAAAAGTTTGAACGACCTGATTTGCGATCGTGCCGCCGAAAAAGGGCTGGAAGTGATAGATCGTATCGATCCGGCCCTGCCGCTGGTCTTGCGCGGCGATCCGATGCGGTTGGAGCAGATCCTGATCAATTTCGCCAGCAATGCGGTGAAGTTTACCGATGCCGGCCACATTGTGTTTAGAGCCCGTTTAATCGATAAAAATACCAGCGGTATTGTTGCAAGATTCGAGATCAGCGATACCGGTATTGGCATGAATAAGGAGCAATGCGGCCGTTTATTTCAGGCATTCGAGCAGGCCGATTCTTCCACCTCGCGCCGCTTTGGCGGCACCGGCCTGGGCTTGGCGATTTGTAAGCGTTTGATCGACATGATGGATGGCATAGTGGGCGTGGAAAGCGAACTCGGCCGAGGCAGTACGTTCTGGATGGAGTTGCCTTTCCAGTATGCGTTGAATCCCAAACCGGTCATACCCGCGGTTATTCGTGAAGGCCTGAACGTGTTGGTGGTCGACGACGTGGCCGAGGCACGGGATGCAATCGCGCACATGTTGACGGGTTTCCAGGCAAAAGTCAGCACGGCCGACTCCGGTGCGGCTGCGATAAAAAGCGTTAGCGCTGCAATCGATGCGGGCGTGCCGTTCGATCTGATATTAATGGATTGGATGATGCCGGATATGAATGGTCTGCAAACCGCTCGCCGAATCGTAGAACTGATGGGCGCCTGTTCGCCGAAAATAATGCTGGTCACTGCCTACAGTTACGACGGCAGTGTCGAGGAATTGCAAAGCGCCGGTATCGTCGGGCATATTGCCAAACCGCTGACGCTATCTACTTTGCACGATGGTATCGCTGCGGTGCAAACGGGCTGGCTGCGCCAGGCCAGAACCGTCTCCAAACATCCGGATATATCGACGCTGCGAGGACGTCGCGTGCTATTGGCGGAAGATAATCCGATCAATCAGGAAGTGGCGCTGGAACT
>CAZGUM010000042.1:6877-26815 GCA_964529085.1 uncultured Methylomonas sp.
GTCGCGTGCTATTGGCGGAAGATAATCCGATCAATCAGGAAGTGGCGCTGGAACTGTTGCAGGAAGCCGGGTTGCTGGTCGATTTGGCCGTCAACGGCCGGATCGCTTGCGAGATGGCCGCCAATAATGCCTATGACCTGATATTAATGGACGTACAGATGCCGGAAATGGATGGCATTGCCGCCAGTCTTGCCATCAGGCAACTTCCCGGACGGGAAAAAACGCCGATACTGGCGATGACGGCCAACGCATTTGAAGAGGACAGACAAGCCTGTTTGGCGGCGGGGATGAACGACCATATACCCAAGCCGGTCAATCCCAATGTACTTTTTAGCGCGATGTTGCGCTGGATAGCGATGCCGACGGCGCACGATATTGCCCGGCCAAAGGTTGTAGAGACGGCGTCCTCTAAGGATAGCGCCGAGGCCTTGCGTGGCCGTTTGGCGGGGATCTCCGGGCTGGATCTGGCGGCCGGGCTAGATAACGTTCAAAATAAACTGCCGTTTTATCTGCGCCAATTGCGGCACTTTACCGAACGTCATGCCGACGAAGCGGTGAATATCCAACACTTGTTGGCGGCAGGCGATTTGCAGGCGGCGCAGATCGCCGCGCATTCCCTGAAGGGAGCCTCGGCTACTCTGGGCGTGACGCAAATTAGTCAGGTCGCGGCGGCTATAGAATTGCCGCTAAAGCAAAAAACCGCGAACACGGCCGAGCAACTGGCCGTTCCGCTACAGCAGTTAGCCGAGCAACTGGCGCGTTTTATCGCCGAGGTGCAAGCCGTAGTGCCGGCGTCTAGTCCGAACTTGGAGTTTGGCTTGTCCCCGTACTCCGCTGAGCACCTGCGCGCGGTAATCGACACATTGAGCAACTTGCTGGCGGAAGGTAATATTCAGTCCCAGGTATACCTGCACGACCATCGGGCGGAGCTTTACCAGGCCTTGGGCCGCGAAGTGGCCGAGGTGTTGAGCCGAGATGTCGAGGTGTTTGCGTTCGATAAAGCGCTGGAGGCGTTACGATGCAGTCGTGATTAGGCGGCCAGTCGCAGGCGGCGTTTACCCGTTTTTACAATTCCTTTGCCCAGATTTACCGGTGTGTCGGCGATAATGGCTTCGTCGACCATACCTCTGACCTTTGCCGGAGCCGCAAAACCATGCCCAGTTGCTTTACGTTCTCTCGTTTGCTGATTTGTTGTTGGGTATTGCTATGCTTCCCGGCATGTTCCTCGCGGCCGACCTTGCCCAGTCAGGAGGAGCAACAGGAAAAACTGGCGGAAGCGCTGAGCAACGGCGGCTATAAAACGGCGCGCAGTTTTGCAATCGACAGCAACCGCGATATCTGGACCTATCAGCAAACCGAGCTGGAAGTGGAAATTATCGCGCCTACCGCGCCGGGTAATTATCCCTTGATTATATATCTGCCCAGTTTGGGCGAAAACGCCGGCGGGGGCCGGCTATGGCGGGAGACTTGGGCCAAGGCGGGTTATGTGGTGTTTAGTATGCAGCCGGTAGAGATCAGTTTGGCGCTCAAAGCCTTGGAAGCGGAGCGCAAATTCGACGATCCGCATGAATTGCCGAATGACGAAAACATGGATATGGCGGACGAGAATATGGAGCCGCGTCCGGAAGAAGAGCGCGGCGGCTGGTTCACCGAGAAGCGGAAGCGACCTTCGCGGACCGCCCGCGAAAGCGAATTGCGTTTTGTCGGGCATCAGTACTTTGCCCCTGAAAATCTTAAAACCCGGTTGGAACAGTTGTATTGGACTTATCGCCAATTAAAAACCCGTAACGATTTGCGGCAACCCTTGTATGCCGCCGCCGATTTGTCCAAAGTGATTTTGGCCGGCTATGATTTAGGGGCGCAAACGGTGACTGCGGCCTTGGGCGAGAATTTCGGCACCGGATTGCCGCACAGCGACGAGCTTAAACCGGCTGCGGCGATTGTGTTGAGTCCATCGCTGGATTTGGCGGAAGGCAATGTGCGTACGCGGTTTCAGAAATTGGATTTACCGTTGTTGGCCATTACCGGCAGCGAGGATAACGATCCGTACGCGATTAGCTCGGCTTCGGTCAGAGTTGCGCTATGGGAGCAAGCGCCGGCCGGCGGTAAATATTTATTGTTAATGCGCGGTGCCGGACACCGTTTGTTTGCAGGCAACGAAATGGGCGGCCGTTTTGGGTTGAGCGGATCGAGGCGGGGAGATGCCGGCATAGGCGGCATGGAGCCCGGCGGTCATGGTGGCGGGCGCCGTGGCATGAACGGCGGCATGTTCGGCAAGTCCGAACATTTAGATCCCAACCTGGGTTACAAACAGGTCGCGGCAATCGCCAGCGTCTCCAGCGCATTTTTGGATATGCTGATCAAAAAAGATGAGTTTGCCCAAGCCTGGTTGAATGAAAAAGCCGGTAAGTGGCTGCAGCGGGCCGGCTCCTTGCAAATGAGGTAGAGTTTCCGTTCCGATGATGCCTTAGGCGGTCGCTCCGGCTTTTGCCAGCCATTGCCGCCGCAATTTCTCGCGATGAATGTATAGCCACTGAATGGCGATGATCGGAATCCCGGATTCAATTTTGCCGGCTTCCAGCAATTGAAACACTTCGTCGAATTTTAGGGTACTGACGCGGATGTCTTCGTCTTCTTCGTCCAGTCCGTGAATGCCGCCGACTTGGCTGCTATCGACCATGCCGCAGAATAGCGTGATCCATTCCGACGAGCCGCCGGGTGTGGTGAAGAATTGCATGATTTCTCTCAGCTCCCGGATTTCGCAGCCGGCTTCTTCGCGGGCTTCGCGATACGCGACTTCTTCGGCGGTTTCGCCTTCTTCTATGGCGCCGGCCACAATTTCCAGCAACCAAGCCCGCTCCGGCTGCAAGACCGCACCGACCCGAAATTGCTCGATCAATACCACTTCGTCGCGGTCGGGATCGTATAGCAATACGGCCACGCAGTTGCCCCGGCGGAACAGTTCCCGTTTTAAAGGCTGGCTCCAGCCGCCGGCGAACAGGGTGTGTTTCAGAGTGTATTGTTCCAGCCGGAAAAAACCCTCGTACAGGGTTTGGGTATCCAGGATTTGAAAGTGCTTGTCGGTCATCGTCCGTAGCTCACCCGATAGATCACGCCCAGGCTGTCGTCGCTGATTAACAGGCTGTCGTCCGGCATTTGCAGGATGTCGTTCGGGCGGCCTAGGACCGTGCCTTGCGCAGTCAGCCAGCCGTTGATGAAGGGTTGTTCGTTGTAGGCTTGGCCTTCGCGGAATTTAACCACATTAACCTGATAGCCTTGCGGCACGGTGCGATTCCAGGAACCATGCTGGGCTACAAACAGTTGCCGGAAATAGGTGTCCGGGAATTGTTTGCCGGTGTAAAAACGCATACCCAGCGGAGCGATGTGCGCTTTATATTTCCAGGCGGGTGCCTTGAATTTGTAGCATTGCTTGTCTCCGGCAAGCTCGGGGTCGGGGATGGTGCCGGCGTGGCAGTAAGGGAAGCCGAAATGTTCGCCTTTCTGGTTCCACTCGTTCAATTCGTCGGCTGGCACGTCATCGCCTAAATAGTCTCGGCCGTTGTCGTTGAAAAATAGATGGCCGCTACGGGTTTCCCAATCGAAGCCCACGGTGTTGCGGATACCGCGAGCCAGAATTTCCATATCGCTACCGTCCGGATCCAGACGAATCAACGCGCCGTAAATAGGCTTATCCGAGTCGCAGACATTACAAGGTGCGCCGACCGCCGTATACAGTTTGCCGTCCGGGCCGAAGCGCAGATATTTCCAGCCGTGGTGGCGGTCGGACGGAAATTGATCGTATACCGTGACCGGCTTGGGCGGGTTGGCCAAGCGTTGGCCAATGTCGTCGAAGCGAATGATGCGTTGAATTTCCGCGACATATAGCGTGCCATCCTTGTAAGCTACGCCATTCGGCAGATTCAATTGTTGGGCAATGACATACTTTTGTTCGGCGACGCCATCGCCGTCTTTGTCTTGCACGGCATAGACGCTGCCCTGCCGGGAGCCGACATAGACCACGCCATTGTCGCCCAGCGCCATTTGCCGGGCGTTCGGGACATCGTCGGCGAAAATTCTGATGTTAAACCCCGGCGGCAGGCGTAGTTGCTTTAGCACCGCCTCATGTTCCGGGGTGGCCGCCAGGCATGGAGGCGCCACGGCAAACAGCATCAACAGCGACTTAATTAGTTTCATTTTTTTGTCCCTCAAGTAAACTTTGAAAGATGTTAACACTCTATAGCCTTGAATTTAATCTTTCAGCTCCCCAGATTAAACCCACTTTATAACAACAGAGGAAAGTTACGCCATGATGAGAATATTGCTATTTCTGGCCACCAACGTGGCCATTATGATCGCGATCAGCATCATATTTAACGTATTAGGCTTGAAAGGCGCGCTGGATGCTCAAGGCGTAAATTTGAACATCGAAGGTCTGCTGGCGATGTCGGCGGTAATCGGTATGACCGGTTCGGTGATTTCGCTTTTCATGTCCAAATGGTCGGCTAAAAACGCGATGGGCGTCCATGTTATTGAGCGTCCGCAAAATCAGACCGAACAATGGTTGGTCGGCGTGGTGGAACGCCAAGCCCGCCAGGCCGGTATCGGCATGCCGGAAGTGGGTATTTTCGATGCGCCGGAAGCCAATGCTTTTGCCACCGGCGCCAGCCGCGACAATGCCTTGGTGGCGGTCAGTACCGGTCTGCTGCGCAGTATGAACGCGGATGAAGTGGAAGCGGTCGTCGGCCACGAGATCAGTCACGTCGCCAACGGCGATATGATTACCATGGCCTTGATGCAGGGGGTGGTCAATACCTTCGTCTATTTCTTCGCCACCATTATCGGCTACGTGGTGGACCGGGTGGTGTTTAAAACCGAACGCGGTTACGGTCCGGCGTATTACGTGACGCAGATGGTTGCACAAATCGCCTTGTCGATTTTGGCTTCGATGCTGGTGATGTGGTTCTCGCGTTACCGCGAATTCCGCGCCGACGCCGGCGGTGCCAATCTGGCGGGCCGGCAAAAAATGATAGGCGCGTTGCAGGCCTTGCAACGTTCGCACGAACCGGCCGAATTGCCTGGCGAGTTGGCCGCATTTGGCATTAACGGCGGTGGCGTGCAACGCTTGTTCATGAGTCACCCGCCGTTGGAAGAACGTATCGCGGCCTTACAAAACGCTCGTTAAAACGCTCCTTTGCCGCGCCGGATATCCTCCGGCGCGGCTTTTTTATGGCCAATCAATACATTCGTTTCAAACTCGCTTTGAGTTACGACCAATATCTGGCCGTCTATCAAGGCGTAGCCAAAACCGTGACCACTATTGCCGACGACGGCCGGCGCATCGTGTTTCCGGCCGGCAATGTTCAGCGCTATTTAACCAAGGCCGGCATACAAGGCCATTTTGAAATGGAACTGACCGCACAGAACAAGTTCATCGGCATTAAAAAGCTCGGGTAGGCCGTTCGGTCCCGCCCAGCTCGGCGGAAAAGGCCAATTGGTCCGTCGCGCAGACATGTTAAGATTTATGCACCGATATGCCATGAGCCATGCGGCTCATGTAACTAACACGATGCGGATCAATGAACGGATGGAATGAGATGGCAAACACCCTAAGCTGGCATCGCATTACGCTATCTCGCCAGGAATACGAATCCGGCGAATTGGCCATACTGTTTGGTGCATTTCGCGCGGCCTATGTGGCTAGAAACGGACCCGCCGGCATGGCTATGTTTGGAAACTGGAGCAACGATGGAGATCGCTATCTGGTTTATACCTCGCCACGATCGGCAAAACATATCCTCCCTCTATTAGATGCGTATTCAGCGCGTCGGATCGATGCTCCGGAACCGTCCGGCTTGTCTTTAATCTATGGCGACGAATCCGGTCTCTCCTCCTGCGGGGCCGAATTGGAAGCCTGATATCGGTTTTGCCGGAGCGGTTCGGCATTGCGCTGCTAAAAAGGTCGAAAAAGTGAATATCCTCGCCCAACTCCACACCGATATTGAAACGCGCGTCAACGCCATTCGCGAGAGCAATCCCGACTGGTTATGCCGCCAAGGCTGTGACGGTTGTTGCTATCGGCTCGCCGAAGTGCCCAGGCTCACTGCCGAGGAATGGGATTTATTGCAACAGGGGTTGGAAGCGTTGACGCCGGAGCAACTTATGGAAATCGGCCGGGGAATTGCCGCATTGGCCGGCCAGGTATCGCGTCCCATCGTGTGCCCGATGTTGGATCGGGCGCAAGGCGCATGCTTGGTCTATGCCCATCGCCCGGTCGCTTGCCGGACCTACGGATTCTATGTCCAGCGCGACCTGGGGCTATATTGTAAGGATATCGAAGCCCGCGTCGCCGACGGTGCGTTGGCCGAGGTAGTCTGGGGCAACCACGATCCTGTCGATCGTTGTCTCAACGATCTGGGCGAATTCCGCGAATTGCCCGAGTGGTTTACAAAATGGCGGGAGTGTGAGTGAAATAATGTTCTCGGCCCGTACCCGTCTGTCACGATTTGTGAGTCTATAGTTGCTCAAGTTCGATAACAGGTCATTCGGTCGCTCTGGGTTGTGCAGCCAGCAAAATTGGACAAGGCCAAATTCCGCGGTAGATTTCTGAGTCCGGTCAGCCGAATCGGCTGTAAATTGGCGTTTAAGCAATCATGTAGGAGGGAAGATGGGACCGTATTACCGAGGTACATCGCAAAGCACTGGGGCGTTTTTCGACATGTTTTATCAACATCCGATTTTGATGTTGGCCTTGGTGGTTGCCACTGTCGGTGCGGGTTTTTTCATTATGCGGCGAAAAAACTCCGAGTAAGAACCGGTATTAGCTAATACTCACTGGAGCTGATCGAGCTCCAGTCTGCGTAGTTTAGGTGCCAATTTGGCAGTAACCGCGACTACCAACAGCGTCATTCCGCCGCCGAATAGTACTGAAGGCACCAAGCCTAGCAAGCGCGCCGCGAGTCCCGACTCGAATGCGCCCAGTTCGTTGGACGAACCGATGAAAATACCGTTGATAGCCGCTACCCGGCCGCGCATGGTATCCGGCGTGGCCAGTTGCATGATGGTGGTGCGCATCACTACCGACACCCCATCGCAAGCTCCGGACAGCAGCAAGGCAAAGCCCGCAACCCAGAAATTGGTGGATAGGGCAAAGCCGATCATGCACAGGCCAAATCCCGCCACGGCAATCAATAGCCAGCGTCCGGCGTGCTTGTTAAGCGGATACCTGGCCAGGAATAAGCCGGTGATGACGGCGCCAATGGCGGGCGCGGCACGTAAAATTCCCAAGCCTTCCGGGCCGTAATGAAAGATGTCGTGAATGAAAGCCGGCAGCATCGCCACCGCGCCGCCGAACAAAACGGCAAACATATCCAGCGACTGTGCGCCGAGAATAATCTGGTTGCTAAATACAAAACGCAGGCCTTCGGCAATGCTGGTAAAAATCGGCGCGCCTTCCGCCGCTGGCGGTTCCTTGATACGCAACGACAGTAAAGCCAGCGCCGCCAACACGCACAAGCCGCCGGCGATGCCGTAAGCCGCGGTCTTGCCGGTCCAGCCGACTAGAATTCCGCCCATTGCCGGGCCGGCCACCAGGCTGAACTGAAACGCCGAACTGCCTAAGCCGGCTGCCCGCGCATAGTTCTCGCGTTGTAAGACCAGCGCAAACAGTGCGCTATACGATGGGCCGATAAAGGCCCGCGCCACGCCGGTCACGGCAATGGAAGCGTATATCAATAACACCGGATTGCCCGGAATCCATTGCGCCGCCACAGCTGTCAACGTCAAAGCATTTAGCGCCAACAATAAACAGGCTGAAATCGCGAACCAGCGCCGAGAGTAATGATCGACGGCATAACCGGCAAAGAGTGCGCTGCAAAAATAAGGGATAACTTCGGCCAGGCCGATCAAGCCCAGCGCCAGCGGGTCGTGGGTTAGTTCGTAGATATGCCAGCCCACCACAATCGCCACGATTTGATAGGCCAGCACGATCAGTACGCGAAAAGTTAAAAGTTTTAGAAAAGCGGGGTTTGAAATGCCTAAAAAATGCATGAATATCCATTGTCGAAGTTCGACAGTTCTTGGCCGGAGGGCCGAGTTTTCTGGTGTTATTGGGTGCCGAGCGCTTGGCTTTGTGCCAATTGAATCGGATTATTTAGCCGCGATCTGTTTAGCGCTGGCGAAAGCGGATGTCGCCAAATAAAGCCTTTTGCTCGCGCGGCTGGCAACGCCAGTATTGCGGTGGCGCGTCCACTTGCCCGCCCAACTTGGCGGCGGCATGCCACGGCCAGCGCGGATCGTACAGAATGCCGCGCGCCAAACCGACCATATCGGCCCGGCCTTCTGCGACGATGGCCTCGGCGTCTTCGGCTTCGGTAATTAGGCCGACGGCGATGGTGGGCAGGCCGGTTTCTGCTCGGATGCTTGCCGCCAGCGGCACTTGGTAATTTGGGCCGACCGGGATTTTTTGTAATGGCGACAGGCCACCGCTGGAGACATGGATAAATGCGCAACCGCGCGCTTGCAAGGCTTTAGCAAAGGTTACGCTTTGCGCTAAGTCCCAGCCGCCGTCCACCCAGTCGGTCCCGGATATCCGAACGCCGATCGGCATCTTGGATGGCACTGCCGCCCGCATCGCCTCGAATACCGCCAGCGGGAAATGCATGCGGTTTTCCAGCGAGCCGCCGTATTCGTCGTCGCGCTGATTCGATAAGGGCGAGAGAAATTCGTGCAGCAAATAGCCGTGGGCGGCGTGAATCTCGATGGCGTCGATGCCCAGTTTATATGCGCGCTGCGCCGCAGACACAAAAGCCTGCAAGGTGCGTTGCAAACCGGCCGTATCGAGTGCGGTTGGCGCCGGGTCGTCCGGCGTAAAGGCCAAAGCCGATGGGGCAACAGTCGGCCAGCCGCCTTGCTCGGTATCGACCAAACCGCCGCCATCCCAGGGTGCGGCGGTGGAAGCTTTGCGGCCGGCGTGAGCGAGTTGAATCGCAATAGGTATTTTCGAATATTTTCGCACCGCGCTTAAAACGCGGGCCAGGGCGGCTTCGGTGGCGTCGGACCAGAGGCCTAGATCGGCGGGGGAGATACGCCCCTCCGGTTCCACGGCGGTGGCTTCGATAATCAACAGGCCGGCGCCGGACATCGCCAGATTCCCCAGGTGCATTAAATGCCAATCGCTGGCTTCGCCGTTGACAGCCGAATATTGGCACATGGGCGCGATCACAATTCGGTTGGCTAGCGTAATCGAGCCGATTGTAAAGGGCGAAAAAAGCTGACTCATGCTGATGTCCTTTTGGAATAGGTGATATTGCAACTGTTTGGCCGCAGTCTACGAGGTCGATTCGCGCTTGGCAATTGCAAGCGTAGTCACGATGTGTTGTTGTCGGCAACGCGGCTGGCGGCGACTGAAATTGCCTGGAATGGCGGCGGCGGTTGCCGTTTTCGCTGTAACCGGGCCCGGCTTGCTATAATGCCGGTTTTTCCAATTCATCGGATCGATAATTGTGGACGTTAAACAGTACATGCAGCAATTGGGACAACAGGCCAGAGCGGCCGGCCGTGAGATCAGCAAGGCCGAGAGCGGGCGGAAAAATGACGCTTTATTAAAAATCGCCGAAGCGATAGCCGCCGGTAGTGCCGAGATTGCAGGCGAAAACCGCAAAGACTTGGAAGCCGGTAAACAGAACGGCATGGATGCTGCCTCTTTGGACCGTCTGGAACTGACGCCGGCTCGCATTCAGGCGATGATTGAAGGTCTGAAGCAAGTGGCCGCGCTACCCGATCCGGTCGGGGAAATTACCAACCTGAATTATCGGCCCAGCGGGATTCAAGTTGGACAGATGCGTGTGCCTTTAGGCGTGATCGGCATCATTTATGAGTCAAGGCCTAACGTTACCGTCGATGCGGCGGCTTTGTGCTTGAAATCGGGGAACGCCTGTATTTTGCGCGGCGGCTCCGAGTCGATTCATTCCAACCGGGCTATTGCGGTCTGCATCGCCAGCGGTTTGGCCGAGGCGGGTTTGCCGCAGCAAGCGGTGCAAGTGGTGGAAACCACCGATAGGGCGGCGGTCGGCGAACTGATTACCATGAAAGACTATGTAGACGTGATCGTGCCGCGCGGCGGCAAAAGCCTGATCGAACGTATCAGCGCCGAAGCGACAATACCGGTGATCAAACATCTGGACGGCATTTGTCATGTCTACATCGACGGTAAGGCCGATATCGACAAGGCCGTGGCGATAGCGATGAATGCTAAAACCCATCGCTACGGCGTTTGCAATGCGATGGAAACCTTGTTGGTGGCGGAAAGCATTGCCGCCACGGTATTGCCGATTCTGGCCGAACAATACACGGCAAAAAACGTGGAACTGCGCGGTTGCTTGAAAACCTGTTCCTTGATCAAAAACGCCGTACGCGCCACGGAAGAAGACTGGCATACCGAATATCTGGCGCCGATTTTGGCTATCAAGATCGTTGCCGACATCGACGAGGCAATAGTGCACATCAATACTTATAGCTCCGCGCATACCGAGGCCATTGTCACCGAGGACTACACCTTGGCGCGGCGCTTTTTGCGCGAGGTGGATTCCAGCTCGGTGATGGTCAATGCCTCCACCCGTTTTGCCGACGGCTTTGAATATGGATTGGGCGCGGAGATTGGGATTAGTACAGACAAATTGCATGCGCGCGGTCCGGTTGGTTTGCATGGTTTGACCTCGCTGAAATACATTGTGTTGGGCGACGGGCATATCCGCCAATAATGATTGGCGTTTACGGCGGCACATTTAATCCGGTCCATTACGGCCATTTGCGTACCGCGCTGGAAGTGAAAGAGCTGTTCGATTTGGAGCAGCTGCGCTTGATTCCCTGTCATGTGCCGCCGCATCGCGACGAACCCGAAGTGCCGGCGCACTTGCGTTTGCACATGCTGGAAGCCGCTGTCGCCGGCACTGATGGCTTTAGCGTCGATCGGCGCGAGCTGGATAGGGCGGGCCCATCTTATATGGTGGATACGCTGCATTCCTTGCGCAACGAAATAGGCGGCACGCCTTTGCTGCTGTTTATCGGCGCCGATGCCTTTGCCGGCTTGGAGCGTTGGTATCAATGGCAGCGCTTATTCGATTACGCGCACGTCGTGGTGATGACCCGGCCCGGCTATGCCGAATTGGCTGTGTCGGCGTTTTTGCAACAGCGTATCCGCGCAGACCGTACGCAATTAAGCCGGCAGGCAGCCGGGTATTTAGTTTTTCAAGAAGTCACCGCGCTGGATATTTCGGCTACCGCCATCCGCGAGTTGGTGGCGGCCGGACGCGATCCGCAATTTTTACTGCCGGACCGGGTCATCGAATTGATTCGGCGGCATCATCTCTATCAAACCCCCATTCATCACACAGGAAATTGAATGCAAACAGAAGCATTACTCAAGCTGGTCGAAACCGAACTCGACGACCGCAAAGGCTTAAACATTAAGACTATCGATGTGCGCGGCAAAACCAGCATTACCGATTACATGGTCATCGCCACCGGCACTTCGTCCCGTCACGCCAAGTCGCTGTGCGATTACGTCATCGAAAAGGTTAAGGAACAAGGGCAGCAGCCGTTGGGATTGGAAGGCGATCAAAGTTCCGACTGGATACTGTTGGATTTGGGCGATGTGATTGTGCATGTGATGACCGGTCAGGCCCGGGAATTGTATCAACTGGAAAAGCTCTGGTCCGTGGCCGGCGACAAGACCCATAGCTAGCATGGCTGGCGTCATCGGCCGCAACGACAGAAATTTTTTGCGGATGATGCTTGGATTCTGCAATTCGCCCTCAAGAAAAACCCCAAGTAGTCGATGACTTAGGCGAGTCCATGAGGAGGGATCATGAAAGCGTGCAAAGCTGTTTGGTGGGTATTGGCATTGTTAGCCTTAAGCGGTTGCGCCTCAGTCGGGGGCAAAATCGCCGAAGCGCCGTTTGCCGGTAAAACGTTGCGTGCCACGGGATACAGCCATTTCGACGATAGCGGCAAACTTGCGGCGAATCAGCGCTGGTTACAGGCGCAACAAACTGCAAAACTCGATGCTTATCGGGGCTTGGCCGATTTGCTGTATCAAGAAAAATTGAGCAATCAAACCACGGTCGGTGCGCAGGTGATGCATGACGAGGCGTATCGGATTTACCTGGATAGTTATTTACGCGAGGCTCATGCGGCCGATTACCGGACGGTGCGAGATAGTTTAAAAACCACCTTGGAATTGCATCTCAGCGCCCGTTTCTACCGTTGCATGTCCGGCGATACCTTGCTTGTGGGGCAATGCCTGCAAGAAGACAATAAATCGGGATTTACCCGGCTGGGATATAAAACCGCGACAGTAACGTCCGCCAATCTCGCCTGCGGCGCTCGGGATTGCAGCGATCAATATTACGTGCAAGGCTTCTCCAAGCAGCCGGGTGCGGTTGACGAGGTGCTGTTGGATGCCGGTCTTTACGATGTGGAATGGACAGCCAACACCGGTTTGCGTACAGTGCTTCAATACTTGTTGATCAACGGATTTTTAAATGCGCTATAAAGGCTGCCTGACTGGATTGTTGATTGTTTTGCTCACTGCGTGCGGTACCGGCAACGATAACCGCCGTAGCGATGAGAGTGCTGCGCCGTTAGCGGGTCGGCAGGTTAGCGTACAAGGTAGCGCGCCAATCGCCGGCGGCGGTATGGAAGAGGCTCGCCGCGCCGCCATCGACGCGGCGGTGAGTAACGCGGCGTTGCAACTTAAGCGCAACAATAATTCGGCGATGCTGGTCAGCGACATTAAGGTGGTCGACGAATGGCAGGACGCCGATCTCTACCACGTACAAGTATTGGCAATGTTGTCCGATAAGCAGCGTTGCGGATCGCCGTACCGCAAGAAAATCGTCGCCACCGGCTTTCCGATCATGAATACCGAGCAAATTAGCGGTACCGAGAGCCAGGATTTATATAGCGGTATTCCCAGGGAAATTAATAATCATCTGATGGAAACCGGCGATTTTATCGGCCGTAATCTGACCAATACGTCCTTGTACAGCCGGCCGGATATGGCGCCGGAGCTGCGCTTTGCCGAGGGCACCGGCGAATCGGTTATTCTGAATATCGCCAAACAGCAGAACGCGCAGTTTGTGTTATCCGGCGTGATTCGCGATTTTCGCGTGGAATCCACCGAGTATGTGCGCGGTAGCGGGGCGCTGGCGGATGTGAAAGCTTTGGTTCGGGATTTCGTCGCCCGCCGCAGTGTTGGGATCGATGTGTATGTTTACGATGGCTTCAGCGGTGCCTTGCTGTTTCAACATCGATATACCGATTCGATTGTCGGCGACGTGTCCTTACCGAACGGTTATACCGTGGGTAGCGACCGTTTTAACTCAACGCCCGCCGGGCACGCCATCGGCGGGATTATTCAACAAGCCAGCGAAGACATTCACAAACTTTTCGGCTGTTATCCGTTTGCCACCAGGGTATTGCAAGCCGGCAATAATCGGATCGTGATTGCCGCCGGCGCCCAAGATAAAATTAAAATGGGCGATAAGTTGATGATCTATTCGGCCTCAGCCGGGGCGGCGGCTGGAGCCGGTTTGGGCGATTCCCAAGGTATCTTGACGATAACCGACGTTAGCGCTACCACGGCGGTCGGTTCGCTCGACTCAACAGCTGTTGTCGGTGCGGTAAAGCCGGGCGATTGGGTGAAAAGCTTCGCTACGCCTTGACAGGTGCATCGCTCAATTCCAGCAAACGTTCAATGTCCTTGCTGATGCCGGCTGGCGTGTCTATCGGCGCATAACGTTTGAAAACCTTGCCGTCTCGGCCGACCAGAAATTTGCTGAAATTCCATTTGATCGCGTTAAAGCCCAGAATGCCCGGGGCGGCGGTTTTCAAATACTCGAAGAGCGGATGCGCGTTACTGCCATTGACGTCGATTTTTTCGAACATCGGGAAGCTGACGCCATAATTGAGTTCGCAAAAGTTGGCGATTTCTTGGCTGGTGCCGGGTTCTTGCTGGCCGAACTGATTGCATGGAAACCCCAATATTATCAATCCGCGGCTTTTATAGGTCTGATACAAGGCTTCCAAACCGCGGAATTGCGGCGTGAAACCGCACTGACTGGCGGTGTTGACGATTAGCAGTACTTTGCCGCGATAGCTTTCCAATGCGATGGTTTCGCCCCGAATGTCGGTGGCCGAGAATTGATATAGGGAATTCATTTAAGTGCTGATCCGATATGGGCTGAGTTAACGCTCATAGAGCATGGTGTTGAATAACAATCTTTATATTTCGCTTAGGGTATCGCCAACCCGCATTGCAAGACTGTTAGACAAATCACAGCCGAGCCTACCGTTCTCCGCGGGATTGTCAAAAACCTATTGCCTATTGCGCGGTGTCGTCGTTTACCGCGCAGACTAGGTTCAAAAACCACGCTTAAAGCTAAACGGGTTTCTCGGTAGGGAATTTAAATTTTACCCGAAGGTTCCACTCCTCGGTCATTCTTTATCGGAGTGACCGGGCCCGGTTTTGCCTGACTATAACTGTCGTTGTTGAAATCCGCGACAATTTCCTAGCGCTTATTACCCTGCCAGTCGTTGTTGCAGTAGGGCTTGTACCAAACTGTCGTGGTGGCGTTTCAATACCGAATCGGTAGGCCGAGGCGGCAATTCTGCTTCAATCTTGCTACGCAAAATCGAGTCATCCGGAATATTTGCCGTGTCGCTGTCTGCTGGCTGGGTGGAAGTTTGTGGCTGACTGAATTCCGGCTCGTAAACTGCCTGGGGTCTCGCAATTTTGTGCAGCGTTTCGTAGTGGCGACGCAGTACGGAATCGGTTGGGTACGGATTGCTAAGGGCGTCTTTTTCCGCTTGTAGGGCGGCCAAATAATGCCGTTTTAATACCGAGTCTTCGGGTATTTTTACTGTTGCGGCCTCAGTTGCCAGCGGACTGGCGGCGACTGGTTTTTCCGCTGACGCGACAACGGCGGCTGGAGCGGATTCCACTACCGGCTCCGGTGCCGGGACTGCCAATGGCTGCTCAGTTTGTTGCGTAACGGGGGCAACGGGCGACGGTGTATTCGTTTGCGATTCAGCCGCCGCGGTATTCGTAGATGTAGGTTTGCTCTCTGCCGGTTTGCCGGCTGGCATGTGCTTGCGCTTCCAGACTTGCCAACCTACCAGCAATACTACGCCTACGATTAGTAAAAGTTCTAACATGATCTGTCCCCCTGGGTTTAGTTATTAATCCAATTCGCTAACGCCTGGGGCATTACCGAATGGCTTTTTAGTGTCGCTTCCCGAACATCGATTCCGCCGAATGATGGTAGAGATATAATGAAATCGCAGCGCTTTATACCATAGATCGTTGAAATAGTTGATGCTTGAGCTGGCAATGACGGCCGAGCTTGGCCGACGGATTAGGCCGTGTTGCGTTTATTGACGGGGATGAAACTGTTCAAGCAAAGTCCCCGCTTGTAAGGGGACTGGCTAAATAAGGTATCGATCGCAGCGTTTACGGAGCTGAGTCCGGGACCGACGTTGGAGCCGCCGCCTTTGGGCTTGGGGGCATAGTGGGTGCCTCCAAGGCGGCGGGCGCAGGGCTCGGATTGGGGGCGCTACCAAGTGAAGCGGAGTTGTCGGGTGCTGGCGGTGAATTGGGAGATGAACTTGAGGTCGAGGCTGGAGCGGGTCCGGCACTCGTGTTGCTGGACGGTGAATCGCTTGGCACAGAGGGGGGGACAGGAGCCGAACTATAGCTAGAGTGCGGTACAGGTTCCGAAGCAGGTGTCGAACTGCCGGACGATGAAAATGTATTAGTGGGTGTTGAAGAGCTTGAGCTTGGCGCAGACGCTGGAATCGGGTCGGCGCTTGTATCGCTCCTGGACGGCGAACTGGTAAATGATGAAGAGTTCGCAATGGGCGCATCGCCAATCCCTGGCGTGGTAGCCGGATTAATCGGTGACGGTTCGGGGCTTGAAGAAGGCGTTGTGGAGTCGCGTTCAGGCGAGGTGCCTGAAGAGGGCGACAGGCGATCTTTAGACTCTAAAATTGTTTGTAGCGGTGGCGAATGAGAATCGGCTGAATTCAAGTCGCGGTGGTAAGTAGCGGGCAGAGCAGTGTCTTTTACGCTCAAAGAATCCGTTAATGCGGGTGCCTGACTGCCGGTACTTAGCGTGGCGGCATTAGCGGGGTCGCGGGTATTGGGCGCAGCGTCGGGAATAGGCGGTTTTTTTGCCGTTGTTGTGCCGATCGGCGTTTGCGACGAAGAATCGCTTGCGGACGGTGTCGTCGGTGCTGCTATTTTGCCGGTGCCGGCACTGTTGTCCGAGTCCGAAATGGCGGTTGTCTCCTTGTTCAAAATCGGTGGGTGTACATTTATGTCCCGAACTTTTGCGTGATCTCCGCTTGGATGATGGCCAGTATCGGTATGGGTAATAGCTTCTTTTTGCGTGTCCGCGCCGAAAGTGCTTGGCGACGCCGGCTCCTGATTGTCGAGCCTGGCTTCTACTGGATGTTTGTGCTTACCGGTAGGACGGGGAAGCGCGTTGCCGACATCGCTATGGTCTGTAGCCGCATGATGTTCGTCGTACAGCCCAGCGTCGTGTTTGTGCGGGATACCCGGCTCTTCGCCTACGCCCGGGTGTGGGCGGTTCACGTGCTGATATGGGTGGCCGTGGATAGTGTCCGGTATGCGCTCGGGATGAGGACGATCACGGCCAAGATGCCTATCTTCGTGGCGGACATGAATGTCCGGGGTCGGCCGTTCGGGTGGCCGGGCTTTGGTCGAACAATCACTAGTGGCGGTATCAGTGATGTATTCGTCGTGTGAGTGATAGGGTGTCCAATGGCAAACGTTCCCGCGATCCGCTTGCCGCGCGTCCGTGTCCCTTAAGCTCAATTTTATTTCGTTCGCGGTGGAACCGGTCACCAGCAGTTGGTAAGCCGAGCCGGCTGCCGCGCTAAAGTCTAAGGCGCAATTGTGTTCCCGCTCGGTAAATTTGAATAATCCTTTGCATACCGTCGTCCGGGTGCAGCTTTCGTTGCGATCTTCCCTAATGTACCGGCTATCTGATGAAGTACAGCTCTTGCCGCCGATCAGTGCCGTATTGCTCTCCGTGTACTGGGCGGATGCATGGTGCGGGCCGGGTAACAGAGAAATGGAATTGAAGCGAGTTAACTCTTGCCGGTCGACTTCGATTTTATAATCCACGGTATGTTTCCAATCCTCATCAAGCCTCGTTGCCAAATTAAGCGGGAATATCCAGAACGGTGGCAACCAAGATATGGATGGTGACGACAAGGAAACTGTCGCGATTTGGTCGTTAGATAATTCCGGCCCCGGATAAGTTTGCGTGGCGCAGGCCGACAAGCCGGTACTACAAGAAATCAGTATGGCGCGGTATATCAGTGAAGACATGGTAAATCTCCGTGGCAGTGGTGGCAGTGGTGGCAGAGGAAAATCCGCTTAACGGCGTTTAGCCGGTTGTTTAGGTAATTGAAATTTGTCGGTGTAATTTTGTGGCCCGATGCGGCGCCGCCACTTTTAGCCTGGGCGGTTTGTGTGCGGTTTCGCCTGTGGCGGGCTGCAACGCACAAACCCTGGGATTTCGCGGTAGTAGCCGGATGACTATGTTGTCGCCTATTTGCAAATTGTTGTAGGGTGGCTGCGTAGCCAACTGTTCTCCGATCCAGACCATGCCTTGGTAATCGAAGCGATAAGCGATGAATTCACGGGGTCTGGTTGCCGTGCCCAATTGCCAGCGATCTATGATTTGTCCGGTTGCCGGCACGCCATCGTTTGCCAGTTCTTCCGCACGGGTTACCAGTTGTTGCGCGTAACCTATAAACTTTCGCGACAGCAAAACCCCGAGTAAACCCAACCCCAATTCGAAAGCCAATTCGCTGTCGATTTGCACCCATGGAATTTTCAGTTGGCTGGTTTCATCGAAGCGCCTGAAAAGCATGCCGAGATACAGTCCCCAAAAAACCGTGATTACGGTAATCACGCCCCAGCGCTCCTCTCTGGCAAAGTGCGGAGGCACGACGAATGGTTGGCACCGTCTGAGTTTGATGTCTATATCGTTGGCGTTTGTCATCGCAACCTCGCTTGCTTAAATTGGATTTGGCTGTCAGGGCCAGATTGGCCGGCCGGCGGCGCACTGTTTTTCGCGCTTATCTTCAGTATTTTCAGAATCGCAAAGAGTTGTCTGCAGGCTTACGGTAGTGGCGGGTTTTTAGTGACGAATCACCGGAATTGTTCGATGAAGGGCCATGCCGGTTCCCGCCGGATTGACGCTTGGCAAATCGGTATTTCAGGGTTAATCCGGGCTTAAGGAATCTTTGTTTAATTTCCTGCAAGACGCGTCGTTACCGGCGGAAATTTAGATTAAGAAAACCCAGCTAATCCGGTATGCCGATATTCGCGGCTGCATAAAGTCGAGGTCGCCAACATGCATTACTCCGCCGACATGATGTTTCACTGGCTGGACAACACCGCCCAGTTGTCGCAACGGGTTTGCGTAGTGTTAATCGCGGCCCATGTGCTGATTCGGATGGAATGGCTCAGGCAGGCGTTGCGCGGCGATCCGCAATATTGGCGGAACCGGTTGATATGCGCGACGTTTTTCGGCGTGTTTGCAATTATCGGTACGCACAGCGGATTTTTGCTGGATGTACATCAGGTGGGTAAGCGTATTGCCTGGCCAGCCGATTTGTCCGATACATTGAAGCATACGCAAGCGGTCATAGGTTTTCGGGATTTGATGGTATTGGCCGCCGGTTTGAGCGGCGGTCCGTGGGTAGGTTTTGGTGCGGGATTGTTTGCCGGTTGGGAGCGATATCTGCTGGGCGGATTTGCCGGTTCCGCCAGCGCGTTCTCTACCGTAATCCAAGGGCTATGGGCCGGTTACGCATTTTCATGGCGGCCGTGCTGGGCCATCGGCATGCGCGGTGCGGCGTTTATCGCACTGACCGGCACTATCTTGCAGAAACTGATATTACTGCTGTGGGTGCAGCCTTATGTCGACGCCCAAACTCTGGTGTTGGAAACCGCGATGCCGATAGCGGTGGTGAATACGCTGGGTGTGCTGCTGTTTTTATTCGTGATGCAGGATCTGGAGCGCGACAGGCTGCGGAGTCAAACGCAGCGGGCGGAACTTAGGGCTTTAAACGCGCAAATCGAGCCGCATTTCATGAATAACACCTTAAATGCGATTAAAGCCCTAATACGTCGCGATCCGGAGGCGGCATCGCAATACGTGGTGAAACTGGCGCGCTTTCTCGACGATACTCGCCGTAGCGTCGGTGCCAATTCGATTTCCCTGCAACAGGAGTTGGCGCAGGTAGAACGCTATCTGGCTTTTCAGGGGCTGCGGTTTCCCGAGACTTTTCAGTTCCAGCGCAATATCTCGCCCCAGCTTTTGCATTGCCAATTGCCGCCGCGCTGTTTGCAAACCCTGGCCGAGAATGCCTTGTTGCATGGTATGCAAGGTCTGACCAGGCCGCTAAAAATCGATATCATCGGTGTCGATCACGGCCTGACATTGACTTTGCGGGTTAGCGACAACGGTAATGGTATTCCGGCGCCACGTCTGGCGGAGTTGGGCAAACGCCCGGTCGATTCGGTCAACGGCAACGGCAGCGCGCTCTATCATTTGCGGCAGAGTTTCAATCTGGCCTTTCCGCGGCAATCGACGCTGACCGTCAATAGCTGGGAAGGCCATGGCACCGAAGTTATTTTGACCATACCCAAGAGGAGTACGCCATGGTAGGTAAACGATCCGTGATGATAGTCGATGACGAGTATCTGGCCCGCGACGAATTAAAAAACATACTCAAGCGCCGACACCCGGATTTCGATGTGGTAGCCGAAGCCGCCAGCGCACAAGAGGCCTGGGCGCTGCTTAAAGATTATCCGGGCATAGACGGCGTATTTCTGGATAT
>CAZGUM010000043.1:0-18540 GCA_964529085.1 uncultured Methylomonas sp.
TGCTCGAACATGAAATCCAGGGCTTTGTGGTCGGTGAATTTTTGCAGGATTTGCTGGCGAAACTCTTGCTCACTCATCTTTTCCTTGGCGCAGACAAAGGCCCAGGGCAGGACGATGGCATCCTTGATCAGGTCGGCAACGTCAAACACCAGCGCTCCGCGCCGGGTTTTGCCGTGCATGACCGCGAAGCCGTGCGGTATGCCCAGTACCCACAAGGTCGTGGCAGCCAGGCCGTAAGCCAGATAGTTGCCGTGGTTCAAAAAGCCGTTGGCTAAATCGGTGGCATCATGGGCGCGGGTAAAATCGGCGTGTTGGGTGGCTCTGGCGGCATAGCGGTAGAGTTGTTTGGTCAGCAAGGCTTCGCGTTGCAGCAAATCGCCAACTTTATCGGCTTGTTCGACTTGCGCGGCGTAACTGTCCAGCGCGGCGGCTATGGCGCTGTCGTCGGCGAAGATGTTTTCGGCTTGCAGGTCGCGGTCTTTGCTCCAGACTCGGCGCAGGTAATCGATTCGGGCTTTTTGAAAGGCTTTGGCAACCGTCAAACGTTGTGTGTCGTCGAACCAGAATTTCAGCCATCCCTGGATATATTCGGTGGGGCGGTATTCGCTTTGCGGCGTTAGCCATTCGATTTCGCAGCCGCTAAACAAGGGCGTGCCTCCGCCGCCGCAAAAACCGACCAGCACGCCGGCGCTGGCCAGCATGCGCATCGCCGCCTGGGTGATCGAGGTACCGGTGCCAAGCAGGATAACGGTGGTATTGGCAATGGGGATGTTCCAGTAGTAATTTTCGTCCTTGGCTTCGGTCAAATACAGCACGCGGCCATCTTTCTGCATCACCCGGCATTTTTCCAGGTAGTAGATGTTGGCGCGTTTGGAGTGGAGGATGGCTTTGAGATCGGTGAGTTGTTCCATAACCTGATTTTTCTGAAATTCCTATAGGAAGAAGATTATTGCTGACCTTTTTCGTTAGCGTCAATCTCTCGCGATGTTGAGCGTGACGAATCTGGAACTGCGGGGAGCTATATGTTCGGAGCGCAAAAGTCGGAAAGTTAACTGGCGTATTTCGTTAATTGACGGTCTGCAGGCAGGTTGAACCGACGATGGAAAAAACGCAGCCTTTTAAAGGGCTGCGTTTTTAGATCGGATACTGTGCAGTAGCGCATAGGGCGCGGTCTGACCGATCCGCACCCGTTATACTGGGCTTAGCAGAATTATGCAATTTGCGATAGGGTTTTAGCTATCAACCGGGCACATTACCCGCCGATTGGGCCACCGCTTCTCCCGAAAACAACAACAGGTTTGAGGGAGCGTGAGGTACGAAGCCAACGCGACACCCATAAAATCACCCGGAAACCATCGGCAAAGCGAAATCAAAGTTACTGATGATTTGAAGGTCATCAATGTTGGGGGGCGTGCCTAACCGCTAACCTACAAACTCAACGTACGGGATGCTTGTGCGTCGACAGGCTCAGCTCGAACGGTCCAAGAGCCGTCGAATGATAGCGTCGGCGTGCAAATATACGGCACCGATACGTCGCCGAGGACAGACAAACGTATCAGTCAAAGGGTCGGATAGGTTTGCCGACACCTTCTATAGGTCAATATTTGCCCCCCTAAGCTCCGGCAATTTGCTCTTGATTATCATCAGCCAAATTGGCCTGGTAAATCAATCCGTTGATTAAAGGTCAGAGACAATCATGCCCTTGAACCTGAGTCAGAATTTACCGTTTGCATGCTTATGCATGGTCGTTAATGGAATGGTTTCAATCGTATCCCAGTGTTCGGCAATTTTGTTATTTTCTACGCGGAACAGATCATAGAACGCGCTGTGCCGGCCGGCTAAATAGCCCTCGCTCACCACCAAAACGAAATTGCCTTCCCCCAGTATTTTGTGGATACGGTGATATTTCATCGTAATGCCTTGCTTGACCATGACTTGCAAGGCGGCGCTCAGCCCCGACAAACCGTCTGCAATCCGCGGGTTATGCTGGATATAGTGGTCGCCGTCAAAATACGTTGCCAACACATTCATACGACCATTGACAAGAATGTCGTCAACGAAGTTATGCACTAGGTTTTTGTTCGCTTCGGTTTTATCCAGATTTGTAACCTCTGTTGGGCCGTCCAGCATAGTGTGGTTGCTTGGATTGGTAGCAGCAGGTTTTTCTTGCAAGTTATCCCAATGCTCGACAATCTTGCCGCTCTCGAAACGAAAAATATCGAAGCCAACCTTCGGACCAAAAAAATCGTAGTCAGTGTGCGCGAATACGAATTCGCCGTCCTGAAAAACACGGAGGGTATTTACTCTGGGCGATCCTTTCGGCAGTAGTTTAAGCACGGCGGCAAAACCTTCCAAGCCATCGGCTACTGCTAAATTATGCTGAATGTATTGATTAGGATTGATATAACCGACTGGTTTGGGATCCCCGGATTCGATGCTTTTGAGCAAACTGACGACTTTTTGTTTGTACTTGCTGGACATGGTTTTCTCCTGGGAATAATCATTAGACATGGCAATAAAAGGGATAAAAATTGCACCTAGCCCAACCGAGGCCAAGATAAGACGCCGTGATTTGATGATGGTCATGACAAAAATCTCCTTCATGTTTTTCAAATGGTTGATAAAAAAATACGAAGGAAATTTTCGGCTTCATCTGCATTGTTAACAAGGTAACTAAGGGGGAATTTATGGTATAAAATGGACAATTTGAGGTTGTCATGGCTCACCGCTCTGTAAAAGCCGCCATTACCCAAATCGGCTACGCGCCGCCGACTGGCTATGATTTGGATTTGGAGATTTTCCCCATATCAGCGCTTAGGCAAAG
This sequence comes from uncultured Methylomonas sp., assembly GCA_964529085.1. Lineage (GTDB taxonomy): Bacteria > Pseudomonadota > Gammaproteobacteria > Methylococcales > Methylomonadaceae > Methylomonas. The sequence continues at coordinate 2,825 of CAZGUM010000043.1, forward strand.
AGTGAGCGCGAAAAGACTGCAACTGGCCGAACGTATCGCCTTTTACATGTTGATTTATGTCAGCGATGGATGTTGTCGACACATGGTGGATTTCGAGTTTATCGACTGTGAGCCGGGCTCGCTGTTGATATTACAGCCGGAACAGGTGCACCGTTTCGATATGGCGACTGACTGGCAAGGTTGGGTGATGCTTTATCGTCCTGAATTTCGAGAGCCTAGGAAAACTCCGATGTCTGCCGATGAACAGGAAGTCTTTCAATATGTGGAAGATTTACCAATTGCATTGGCGCTCGACGAAAACCAGCAACAATGGATGGCGGCAAGTATCGCATGCATGTTCGCCGATACGCAGCGTTTGGCTGAGCGGGGTGTGGTGCATGCCATTTTGCGTTACCAGCTATATGAGCTGCTTATTCGTCTGTATCTTTATCAGTCGGATAAACCTTCACTGGAGAGAGCTGATCCATCGGCAGTACAGCGCTTCAAACGTTACCGATCGGCCATAGCGCAACACTTTTACCATTGGCACCGGGTATCCGACTATGCCAAATTCCTCGGTTGCTCTGAAAAGACGCTTGGTCGCACTACACTGGAAGTCGCCGGCGTGAATGCCAAAACCTATCTTTCCCAGCGTATAGCTCTGGAAGCAAAACGGCTTTTGTTCCACACAGACTTATCCGTGTCGCTGATTGCAGAAAGCTTGGGTTTTGAGGAAGCAACGAATTTCGTCAAATTCTTTCGCCGAGAGGTGGGGTGTGCACCGGGTGAATTCAGGAAACGAAATTTAGCGCATTGAGCGTACTACGCTTGTTTTTGGAAACTGCGGGAAATAACGGAATAGAGAAAGGCCGCCAAAGCATACCCTGGCTTCTGCCAATTAACCGCAATCTCCCTGGTTCTTTACACCTTTTTTATATCCCGCCGATTAGAATTTGCGAATGGCAAACAATCTAAGGAGAGCATCGTGCAAGGTATATTTTGGCTGCTGGGATTGGCGGCTTTGGCGCTACCCGAATGGGGTTATGCCGAAACGAACGGGGCGGCGATCATGCAGCCGCTCGATCTGACTCATCATTGGGCCGGCTATTTTTCATTGACGGTGATGGTGGCGGCCTATGTCGCGGCGATGTTCGAAGAAGCGACGGAACTGCGCAAATCCAAACCCATGTTGTTGGCGGCGGCGTTGATTTGGTTCGTCATCGTCCTGGTATATCAAGAGCAAGGCAACGATTTGCTGGCGGTAACCGCCTTTAAAAGCAATTTGCAAACGTATATCGAACTGTTGCTGTTCATTATGGTGTCGATGACTTATTTGAACGCGATGGAAGACATGCGGATTTTCGATGCCTTGAAAGTTTGGCTGGTCCGGAAGAATTTGAGCTATCGGCAATTGTTCTGGATCACCGGCTTGTTGGTGTTTTTCATTTCCTGCGTGGTCAACGGCCTGACGGCCGGCTTATTGATGGGGGCGGTGGCGGTGGCGGTCGGTAAAGATAGTCCGCGCTTTGTGTCCTTGGCTTGCATCAATATTGTGGTCGCGACCAATGCCGGCGGTTCCTTCAGTCCTTTGGGCGGTATTTCGACGCTATTTGTTTGGCAACACGGCATGTTGGGCTTTACCGAATTTTTCAAACTGTTCGTACCTTGCCTGGTGAATTTGTTGGTTCCCGCCATGGCGATGCATTTTGCATTGCCCAAGGACAAACCGACTATCGAAGTCGAGCAGGTGGAATTGCCGCGCGGTGCCAAACGCATCATTTTGCTGTTCGGCGTCACCATTGGATTGGCGGTTGGCTTTGACATGGCGTTGCATTTGCCGGCCGCGGCCGGCATGATGGCCGGCTTGTCGCTGCTGCAGTTTTTTTATTTCTATATGCATAAAACCGATAAAGCCGATGCCCAGCAACAATCCGAGTTTGCGTTGTTTTTCGGTGGCGGCGATCTGAGCGCCTCGGCGGTTAATGCCAGCCGATTCGATATTTTCGACAAAGTGGGACGCCTGGAGTGGGATACCTTGCTGTTCTTTTACGGGGCGATGATGGGTATCGGCGGCCTGGGTTATATCGGTTATCTGGATGCCATTTCGCATATTTTATACGGGCAACTCAACCCATCCCTGGCCAATATTCTGATCGGTTTATCGTCGGCCTTTGTCGATAACGGTACCTTGATGTTTGCGGTGCTGACCATGCATCCGGATATTCCGCAAGGCCAATGGCTGTTATTGACTTTGACGCTGGGCGTCGGCGGCAGTTTGCTGGCAATCGGTTCTGCGCCGGGTATAGGCTTGCTCGGCCAAGCCAAGGGTCAATACACCTTTAGCAGCCATATGAAATGGTGTCCGGCGATTTTGTTAGGTTACTTCGCCAGCATTGGGGTGCATTTTCTGGTCAATGCCAATTCGTTTTGAGAAACCGGGCTGACAGCACCCATGGTGGAGGAATATTTTGCGCAGTCAGGCTAAGCACACACAGCCGCTACCCTTAGTCGAGCCGCATTTGCCTGCGGCGATAAGCGGCGCCGAGCGCTGGCGCGGTTACCTCTGGGGTGTAGCGGCGCCGTTTATTTGTACCGCAATCGACTGGCCGCTGCGCCATATACTGGGGCCGGCCAGTATTTTGATGACGTTTCTACTGGGCGTGTTTCTGGTGGCCAGCCGCTATGGCCGCGGCGCATCGATCACCGCGTCGCTACTGAGTTCGCCGGTTTTTGCCTACTACTTTGCCCCGCCGATTTTCTCGTTTGCGATTTCCGATCTACAGAACATGCTGGGCTTGGCGGTGATGATCGTGGTTGCCAATCTGACCAGCAATTTGCTGGATAAATCGCGCGCACAGGCCGAAATCGCCTGGCAACGGGAAAGCCGAGCCAACGCGCTATACCGTTTGAGCCGGGCGTTGTCGGATGCACAGGATAATCAAACGGTCGCGGCCATTGCGATTCAGCATATTTACGATCAATTCCAAGCGCAGACGGTGCTGCTGTTTACCGATGTGCATGGAGATTTGCATCTACCCTCCGCTGGCCCGTTATCCTGTTCCCTGCGTGGCGCCGACCCGGGAATTGCCAGGCAAGCGTTTCAACTGCGTGCCGTCCAACAACAAGCGGGTTTGGAGTATTACCCCTTGCAAGGTTCGCAGTCCTGGCCGGGAGTGTTGGCGGTTAGACCCGATCCGGTATCGGTTTTGTCCGGTGCGGAATTAAGCGCGCTATTCGATACTTTCCGCAATTTGATTGCGCAAGCGCTGGAGCGATTACATCTGGCCGGGCAGGCCAGGGATGCCATTTTGCAAGCGGAGGCCGAAGCCCTGCGCAATGCCTTGCTTAGCGCTATTTCTCACGATTTACGCACGCCTCTGACGCGGATTATCGGTGCCGCCGGCGCATTGATCGATAATGCCAGGGATTTTTCGGCGGATGAAAAACAGGATTTATATAAAGCGGTGATTGACGAAGCGCAACGCATGGCGGAGCTGACCAGTAAAATTCTGGATATGGCCAGGCTGAGTAGCGGCGAGATTGTGCTGCATCGGGAATGGAATGCCTTGGAAGAAATCGTCGGCAGCGCCCTGACTCGTTTGAAGAAACATTTGCGGGACAGGCCGGTGCGCACGCAGTTGCCCGACAGTTTGCCCTTGGTTTGGATCGACGCGGTGCTGTTGGAGCAGGTGTTGGTGAATCTGATCGAGAACGCCGTCAAATACACGCCGCCCGGCAGTCCTATCGATATCGGCGCCGAAAAAACCGTGCATGGTCTGCGTCTGACGGTATCGGATTACGGCCCCGGTATCGAGCCGGGTATGGAAGAAAAAATATTCGATAAATTCTATCGGGCCGTGGCCGAAACCCAGCAAAGCGGGGTAGGGCTGGGTTTGGCTTTGTGCCGGGCCATCGTCGAGGCGCACGAGGGGACAATAAGCGCAGCCAATTTATCCGGTAAAGGCGCGATATTTGTTATCGAATTACCCGTGCACGAACCGCCGTCTTTGGATTTTAAGGAAACCGGGCTAATCGAATGATGAATCAATCCGAACCCTTGATCCTGTTGATCGAAGACGACTCCCAAACCCGGCGTTTTCTGAAAAGCAGCCTGAGTAACCGAGGCTGGCGCATCATAGAGGCGGATTGCGGCAAAACAGGCTTAGCGCTACTGAAGAGTGATCATCCCGATTGCGTCATTCTGGACTTGGGTTTGCCGGATATGGACGGTATTTCGGTCACTCGGCGTCTGCGGCAGTTATCCGACTTGCCGGTGCTGGTGTTGTCGGCGCGCAGTCAGGAGCAAAACAAAATTATGGCGCTGGATGCAGGTGCGGACGATTATCTAACCAAACCGTTCGGCAGCGGCGAATTACAGGCCAGGCTGCAGGCCTTGTTGCGCCGGGTCTCTCGCAGTATCGGCAATTTCGAAAGTTTCGAGACCGGGCAGTTGCGCGTCGATCTGGCGCGGCGTAAGGTGTTTATCGCCGAAAACGAAGTACGGATCACGCCGATCGAATACCGCCTGTTGAGCATCCTGATTCGCCACGCCGGTTTGGTCGTTACTCATCGGCAGTTGCTGACGGAAGTTTGGGGCGCCGAACATATTCACGATCAGCATTATCTGCGGATTTACATGGGGCAATTGCGCCACAAGCTGGAAATCAATCCGGCCCGCCCGCGTTACTTATTGACCGAAGTCGGCGTCGGTTACCGCTTGGCGGCGGATTTGGAATGAATATCGGGAGTTTCTAACTTGAGTCTAGCCGGCAACGCCAAGGCATTGCCGGCAGGAACAGCGCGGAGATTAGGCAGGTTTTTGTAATTTTTTCAGAATACTTTTCCCGATCCGCTCGACAAACTCTTCGGGGTTTTCGTATTCATGGTCCCGGATAAAATCCACCACGGATTTCACCAGTTTTTTGGTGTCGGTGATTTCCTGATGCGATCTGCCGCAGCCTTCGCAATGGCTGCCTTCGGAAGTGCATTGGTCGATACAGGGTTGATATTTCATGGGGTTTTCCTCAAGACTTGGGATTGATGGATGCGTTTTCCGATAGGCTGTGCACGTATATCGTCGCGCCGATTACCGCAGCTTGGCCGATCAACAAATTGACGAGGGGTAGTGTCAGTCCTAAACCGGTCAGACCGCCGAAACTTAATACCCCCCAACGGGTTTGCTTCATGAATTGTTTTTGTTCGGGAAACGGCAGGCCGCGCTCTTCCAGCGGATAGGCTAAAAATTCCATCGCGATGCCCCAGGCGGCAAATACGGCCCATAGTAAGGGCGCGATCAGATTGACGACCGGTATCAAAAACAGCAGCAATAGCGGCAATACGCGCAGTAATAGATAGCCTACCCGCCGCAGCTCCCCGAAAAACACTTTATCCCAAGGCAGATCGGCTTTGGCGATTTGCCCGCCGCTGATAATTTGCAGAGTTTTGGCCGCCAATTGACTGTAATAGGGGGCGGCGATCAGATTGGCGAACAGGGTAAAAGTAAAGAAGCCGATCACCAAAAAGCTGATAAAAAACAGCGGCCACAAAATCCAATTCAGCCAGGACAACCAGTCCGGGATAAAGGAATGAATCAAGGCCGACACCGAATGGTAGCCCAGCACGAAGGCGCCGGTATACAGCACCATATTGATGAACAAGGGGATTAACAAGTATTTGCGCAACTCGGGGTGAGTCAGCATTTTTACCCCTTGCCACAAACAGCCTAGCGCAAATAAGGGGTTGTTGCCGCGCGTTAGATTTAACATGGTGCCAAGCTCCTTACCCCGTGTAGACCGGGATCGATAACCACGCCGCGTTCGGTGACGATGGCATTTATCAAGGTGGCCGGAGTGACGTCGAACACCGGGTTCCAGGCGTTCACCAACGAGCCGTCGTTTAAGTAACAATCCGTCAGCAGCTCTTTGGGGTTGCGTTCCTCGATTTCGATGTTGTCGCCGTTCTCCATGCTGAAGTCGAAAGTGGAAGAGGGCGCCGCGACCATGACTTTGACCCCATGTTGTTTGGCTAATACCGCCAGCGAATAGGTGCCGATCTTATTGGCCACGTCGCCGTTGGCGGCGATGCGGTCGGCGCCGACGATAATCCAGTCTACCTTGCCGGATTTCATCAGCCAGGCTGCCGCCGAGTCGGCGATCAGCGTGGCGGGAATGCCGTCCTGCGCCAGTTCCCATACGGTTAGGCGCGCGCCTTGCAGCCAGGGCCGGGTTTCGTCGGCATACACATTTTGCAATTCGCCGCGCTGGTGCAGGCTGCGGATCACGCCCAGCGCGGTGCCGTAACCGCCGGTCGCCAGCGCGCCGGCGTTGCAATGCGTCAACACCGCTTTGGCGTTGCCGATCACATCCGCGCCGCGCTCGCCCATGGCGTGATTGGCGGCAATGTCGTCGGCGTGTATTTGTTCGGCCAGTTGTGTCAGGGCGGTGACGGGTTCGGCCGGTTCATTAGCCAGTAAACCGCGCATTTTATCCAGCGCCCAGAACAGATTGACCGCCGTCGGCCGCGAGGCGGCCAGTTGCCGAATATCGTGCTCTACAGCCGTTTGCCAACCCGGCTGCGGATAGTGCCGCATCGCCGACAACACCACACCGTAGGCGGCGGCGATGCCGATGGCCGGTGCCCCCCGCACGCGCATGGAGGCAATGGCATCGGTTACGCCAGCGGCATCCCGGTATTCGTCGTAGGCTATGGTTTCCGGTAGCTGGCGCTGGTCCAGTACGTTTAAGCTATGGCCGCTCCATTGCAAGGCTTGTACCGAAAGTTTTTGGATGGTGCTCATGGTGGTTTAGATGAAATCAATTAATTAACGGGTGTTTTTTTCGAGAGCTTGTCAGCCGGCACTTGCCTGGCTGACAGCGTGTTTTTTCGCTTGGCCGCTATTTTAAGATGTTTTAACGATTGTTGTCGGCGTTGTCGAATATTGCCGAGTGTTCCCGGCTATCCGGGAATGGCAAGCGCATGCCGGTAAACTCGCCGAGAGGCTTTACTCCGCGCACGGGCTTATCGGCTACGCGGTATAATCGCCAATTTGCATGCCAGGAGCGCAGATGCAGGTCGATCTTCTGATTCAAGCCCGTTGGATTATCCCGGTTGAGCCGGAATCCGTCATTCATGAGAATTCCAGTCTGGTTGTCGATGAAGGGAAAATCGTCGATTTATTGCCGACCGAACAGGCGATTCTGAAATATCAGGCGCGTAGCGTCGAGATTCTGGATCAGCATGCCCTGATTCCCGGCCTGATCAATTGCCATACCCATGCGGCCATGTCTTTGCTGAGAGGTATCGCCGACGATTTGCAGTTGATGGATTGGCTGCAAAACCATATCTGGCCCGCCGAGCAAAAATGGGTCAGCGAAGCCTTTGTGCGCGATGGTACGGATCTGGCAATAGCCGAAATGTTGCGCTGCGGTACGACTTGCTTCAACGATATGTATTTTTTCCCGGAAATTACCGCGCAGCAGGCGATCCAACATGGTATTCACGCCAATGTCGGGTTGATCGTATTTGATTTTCCAACGGTATGGGCGGAAAACGCCGACGCGTATTTGACCAAGGGTTTGGCGCTGCACGAGCAGCTCCGGCATGAAACATTGATCAGCACCTCGTTTGCGCCGCACGCGCCGTATACGGTGTCGGACGGACCTTTACGCAATGTCATAACTTACGCAGACGAGATGAATCTGACCGTGCATATGCATTTGCACGAAACCGCGCATGAAGTGGATGAGCAAAAAGGCAAAAACGGCCAAACGCCGTTGCAGCGTTTACATGAGCTGGGTTTGTTGACGCCATCTTTTATCGCGGTGCATATGACGCAATTGTCCGCCGAAGACATTCGTCTTTATGCGGAAACCGGCGGCCACATCGTGCATTGTCCGGAATCGAATTTAAAACTAGCTAGTGGCTTTTGTCCGGTGGCGCAATGCCTGGCTGCCGGTATAAACGTGGCCTTGGGCACCGATGGCGCCGCCAGCAATAACGATCTGGATATGCTGTCGGAAATGCGCACGGCCGCTTTGCTGGGCAAGGGTGTAGCCGGCGACGCCAGCGCGGTGTCGGCGATGACGGCACTGCAGATGGCTACCATCAATGGTGCCAAGGCCTTGGGTTTGGACGGCGAAATCGGTTCGCTGACCATCGGTAAAGCCGCCGATGTGGTGGCGATCGATTTGAGCGAACTGGAGACCCAACCCATGTTTAATCCGCTGGCGCAGATCGTTTACGCCGCCAGCCGGCATCAGGTCACCGATGTCTGGGTAGCGGGCAAGCAGTTGTTGAAAAAGCGCGAGCTGACGTCCTTCGATTTGCCGGCCCTCAAGCAAAAAATCAAGCTTTGGCAGGAGCGCTTGCAGGAGCATCCGGGCGATTGATTGGTAATTTCCTCGGAGTTAAAGCCTTAGCGCCGGTCGCAGTTACTGTGGCGACTATGTTGCAAGTTGGCGCATGACTAATAACCTAGTAATACAGTAAACTATAGCCCTATGAACAGGTTGGCATTATGACAGCGACAGAAAACGTACATCCCCACGAAATTCATAAGTTCGGTTCGCAGGCCGAGCGCTGGTGGGATCCGAACGGCGAGTTTAAAACCTTGCACGACGTCAACCCCTTACGGCTGCAATTTATTCAGCAGTACGCCGATTTGCAAGGTAAACGGGTGGCGGATGTTGGCTGTGGCGGCGGCATTCTGACCGAAGGACTGGCGAAAGCCGGTGCTGAAGCATTGGGTGTGGATTTAAGCGAAGACTTGCTGGATATTGCCGATTTGCATGGCCTGGAAACCGGCGTGAATGCCAGTTACCGGAAAATCAGCGCCGAACGGCTCGCCGAAGAACAGCCGGCCGGCTTCGATCACGTTACCTGCATGGAAATGCTGGAGCATGTACCCGATCCCGCATCCATCATCGCCGCTTGCGCGACGCTGGTTAAGCCCGGCGGCATGGTGTTTTTCTCGACGTTGAACCGGGTGCCGAAAGCCTGGTTGTTGGCTATTGTCGCGGCCGAGCATGTGCTGAAAATGGTACCGAAAGGCACGCATGACTATAAAACCTTTATCAAACCTTCCGAACTGGGGCAGATGGCTAGAAACGTAGGACTTGAGCTGCAAGGGATAGTGGGCATCGAGTATAGTCCTTTCAGCAAGCGCTTTAGTCTGGGTAAGGATATCGGCGTCAATTATATTGCCGCGTTTCAGCGTCCCGAGTAACGGCGCATGAGCGGATTTAAACTGGATTGCGTGTTGTTCGATCTCGACGGTACGCTAGTCGATACCGCGCCGGATTTGATCGCTTGCTTGAATAAGACTTTGGCGGCGCATGGCTTTCCGGAAGCGCCTACGGAAACGGTGCGGCCGTTCATTTCCCACGGGGCCTTGCCGATGATCAAGCATTGCGTGAGCGTGGACGACAATCTGGCGCAACAGATGTTGGCGTTCATGCTGGACACCTATCAAAACAATATTGCCGAACACAGCCAATTTTTTCAAGGTATTGCCGATAGTTTGGCGGCTATAGAGCAGCTGGGTTTGAAGTGGGGGGTGGTCACCAACAAAAAGTCCCGCTTTACCGTTCCGTTAATGGACGCGATGCAACTCAGCAGCCGGGCTGCCTGCATTGTCAGCGGCGATACCACAGCCAACAGCAAGCCGCATCCCGAACCGATGCTGGCGGCCTGCCGTCAAGCCGGCGTATCGCCGGAGAACTGTGTGTATATCGGCGATGCCATTCATGACATTACCGCCGGCAAACGAGCCAATATGAAAACCCTGGCGGCGCTTTACGGTTACCTGAAAAGCGACGATCAACCTCACACCTGGGGGGCCGATGCGTTGATCGAACAACCGCCGCAATTGATGCAATGGATACACGCGAATTTATGTCATTAAGCGATAAAGTTTTACTCATCACCGGCGCCGGCGGCGGACTGGGCGGCACGGCGGCACTGGCTTTAGCCGGGCAAGGCGCGCAAATCATTCTGTTGGATAAAAGCATTCCCAAGCTGGAAAAAGTTTACGATGCAATCGTGGCGAGCGGTGGCCCGGAGCCGGTGATGTATCCCTTCGATCTGGCCGGCGCCAGCGAAGCGCAATACGAAGAGATGGCCGATGCTATCGAGCAACGCTACGGTGTTTTGCACGGCGTATTGCATGCGGCGGTGGAATTTAGCGCCTATAGCCCCATCGCCAATTACAAAACCAAGGATTGGGGCCACGCGTTAAACGTCAACCTCAGCGCGCCTTTCCTATTATGCCGGGTGTTGCTGCCCTTGCTGCAACGTAGCGAGCATGCTTCCATCGTGTTTATTTCCGATTCGTCTGCGCGCAAAGTCCAGGCTTATTCCGGTGCTTACGGCGTAGCAAAAATCGCGCTGGAAGGCTTTGCCGGCATTCTGGCCGCCGAACTGGAAGCAGCGCAAAAAATTCGTGTTAATACTTTGGTGCCGGGGCCGGTGGATTCACCGCTGCGTAAGCGAGCCTATCCCGCGGAAGATAAAACCGCCATTCCAAGCATGAGCAGCCTTGAGCCGCTTTATGTTTATTTATTCAGCGACGCCAGTATCGGTAAGACCGGTCAAATTATTGACGCCCAAACTTTTAAACCTTAAGAAATTTATGGCAGACAGAGAAGTTGTATTTTTAACCCGCGACGTCAACATTGTGACGATTCCGGACGGCAATCACGGCACCTTGAACAAGGGGCAGGAAGTCACGATACATCAGGCCTTAGGCAGCAACTATACCGTAGTCACGGACTATGGTCATATGGTGCGTATCGCCGGTATCGATGCCGACGCCTTAGGTAAGGAACCCCAACATCTGCACACCCTAGTGTCCGAAACCGACAGCAAAGCCGTCGAAAAGAACTGCTGGGAAGTCATGAAAACTGTCTATGACCCGGAAATTCCGGTCAACATCGTCGATTTAGGTTTGGTTTACCACTGCAGCGCCAGCCCCAATGCCGGCGGCGGCAACGATGTGCATGTGCAGATGACCTTGACGGCGCCGGGTTGCGGCATGGGCCCGGTAATTCAAAGCGACGTCGAGAAATGCATTCGTGCCTTGCCTGGCGTTAGCTCGGTTGATGTCGAAGTCGTTCTGGACCCGCCTTGGTCGCGGGAAATGATGTCCGAAGTGGCACAGGTGCAGTTGGGTTTGTTTTAGACCGTCGTTGCTTCGGCAACGACCCACTTTTGCATAGAGCGGCAGCGATGCGGCGGAAAATTGCCGCTTGTTGCAAATATGGTGCGTTGATTTTATATAACTAATTGTTATGTAACTGTAATATTGTTTTGGCACGTTCCTGGCTTATCTGTTCTTGAACTTTGATTCAAGACTCGGGGAACCGTCATGAAAGATAAAGCAGCCGATTTAGCCATTGTCAGCAATAAAACCTTTGAAGCTTCAACCGCTGTCAATTTGCATCATTACGATATCAGTAGTGCCTTGCAGACCACATTGGAATTCAACGAGCTGATCAGTATTTTCTGCAATAAAATCCAAAATACTATTCCGCACAACGGTGTGGAATATATCAACGAGGAGTTTGGGTTAGAATTCAAGCGCGGCGTGATGGCCCGTCACTTTTGCAACTACGCTTTGAAAGTCGAAGAGCAACAGTTGGGCGAGTTAAAACTGACCCGCAGTAGTCGTTTCAGCAAAGACGAGCTGAAAATGTTGGAAAGCCTGCTGTGCTGTCTGATTTACCCTTTGAGAAATGCCACCCTGTTTCAGCAAGCGCTGAAAATGGCGTTTACCGATCAATTGACCAAAACCAACAACCGCACCGCGTTCAACGACAGCTTAATGCGCGAGATTAAACGCGCGCATCGCAACTCGCAGCATTTGTCGCTGATATTTGTCGATATCGATCATTTCAAGCATATCAACGACGATTATGGTCATGGTTGCGGCGATTTGGCCTTGTCTTCGTTGGCAGGTTGGTTAAAAGACAGCGTACGCGGTAGCGATGCGGTGTTTCGCTACGGCGGCGAAGAGTTTGTCATCTTGCTCAGCGACACCGATATCGACGGCGCGATGGTGATTGGTGAACGTATCCGCGCCGACATCGAATCTCATACCTTGGCTTACGGCATGGATGTGCTGAACCTGACCGCGAGTTTGGGGATTGCTACGTTAAAAGGTAGCGACAGCCCGGATTCCTTGATCAAACGGGCTGACGCAGCGATGTATGAAGCCAAAAAACACGGCAGAAACCGGGTGGAAGTGGCGGTGGATTAACGTGGCCGGCACCGCGTGGAATGAAACAAACGGTGCGGGCCATCAAGTTAAAGCTGGGGATTTTCAAGCGATGCTCCAGAGCCAAAAGCCGCGGATTAAAACAAACTATCGATATCGTGGGCTTTCAGTCCCCAGCTAAACAAACTGGAAAGCCGTTTATTGCCTTGCCTAATACGCGGCAAAATAATGCCGATCCAGTGTGTCAGTAAACCGTAACCAATTTCGGGATTAGCGTCCAGGAATGCCTTCAACTTGATCGCATCGATAACTGCCAACAGACACGGGCTTACCGTTTTGACCGTGGCGCTATGCGGTTCGTCATCAAAAAAACAGGAATGGGCAAACTCGTCACCGTCGAATAGCTCGCACAGTCCGGACAACATCTGTTGATTTTCGGAAAGGACCACGCGAGTACAGACCGATAACTGCCCGTTTAAGATTACGTATATATTCCTGCCTTTATCGCCTTCTAAAAATACCACTTGATTGGCGTCGTACGCTTGTTGATACCAATACTGTCCTTCCGAAAACTCCGGGTGTGCGAGCAAGGATTTAAGAGTGTAGAGAGGGGCGGACTCGGTCATGCGTTTGTTTTATATTCAATTATGAAAAAGGTTGATGCCGCGAGCCGCACTTACATCCGGTTACCTGACGTAATGTAATTTTTGTCCGAGCATCTCCGCGGTTACCAACACGACACCGCCTTCGCTGACATAAAATCGACTTTTGTCTGCATCCGGATTTTCACCAATCACGGTGCCTTCGGGAACTTCGCAGCCTTTCTCGACAATGGCTTTACTGATACGGCAATTTTTGCCGATTTGTACTTGCGGCAATAAGATGCTGTCTTGGATTAACGAGTGTTCTCTGACAACGACATTCGAGAACACCATGGAATGTTTGACGGTTGCGCCGGAAATAATGGAGCCGCCGGCTATCATTGAATCAACCGCCTGACCGCGCCTGCCGTTATCGTCAAACACAAACTTAGCCGGCGGCGTTTGTTCCTGATAAGTCCAGATAGGCCAGCTCGCGTCGTATAAATTCAAATCCGGTTCGACACCGATTAATTCCAGATTGGATGTCCAATAGGCGTCTATAGTCCCGACATCGCGCCAATAACTTTGTTGGCCGCTTTGCAGATCCAAAAAGGGGTAGGCATTCACTATATGGTCATCGATGACGGCGGGAATGATATCCTTGCCGAAGTCGTTGGTGGAGTTTTCCAGTTGAGAGTCTTTTATTAATTGTTGCCATAAAAAGTCGGCATTAAAAATATAGATACCCATCGATGCCAAGGCCGTATCGGTTCTACCGGGCATGACCGGCGGGTTGGCCGGCTTTTCCACAAAGGCTCTGACTCGGCGATTGGCATCCACATCCATCACGCCAAAAGCAGACGCGTCTTTTAACGATACTTCCAGACAGCCTATGGTTAAATCGGCATTTTTTTCGACGTGGTCGATTAACATCGCCGCATAATCCATTTTATAAATATGATCGCCGGCCAGGATTAAAATATGTTCCGGTTTGCGGGTTTTCAGAATATCGATATTCTGTAATACCGCATCGGCGGTACCTTTGTACCAGGAGTTTTCGTCGATGCGCTGTTGCGCGGGCATTATGTCGACATATTCTCCAAATTCGCCGCGCATAAAGCCCCAGCCTTTTTGAATATGGCGAATCAAAGAATCGGCCTTGTATTGCGTCATTACGCCGATTTTACGAATACCGGAGTTTACGCAATTGGATAACGGAAAGTCGATAATACGGAACTTTCCGCCAAAAGGTACGGCGGGTTTCGCTCGCCAATCGGTCATATTCATTAAGCGCGAACCGCGTCCTCCGGCAAGAATTAAAGCTATAGTATTTTTAGTAAGTTGATGGATATTGTGGGTAGGCGCTGACATTGTCATATCTTCAGATAAAATAAGCTGCTGACCGAATATGTTTAATAGGTGTATCCTGGTGTTTCAAGGCTGTTAAAGTCTTAAAGGCATCAGTAAAAACTCAAAATACACGCATTTTTTCAAGCGAGGCAAACACGCTTGAATCGCTAATATCCGGAGTGATATTTAATTCGATAATACTTACCGCAGGTAGATCGATAATATGCCGTTCCGATTCTGCGGTCCCGCCTTCCGGATTAAAATTCCATTGCTGACGGACGATTTCCAAGAACGAGCGGCCGTTATCCGACGACATGCGGACCGTGTATTCCTGCGTTCTGGCGATGTCGGCTTCGAGAAAATCCAGTTGGATGGCTTTGATCGGTTGGGCTTGGTTAAACAACAGCCGAATGGTTTGCTTGCCGGGGGTTCCTGCTCGCCAACCTTGGCTAAAACCAGGCAATAAAGCGGCTTCGATAGGGTGCCGGGAATCCTCGGAACTCACTTCAACGTCTGCAAGTTCCGCCAGGCTTAGACAGTTTTCGGCTAAACACGCGGTGTCTGATCGAACGTTGCCGATGATTCGTTTTTGCATTTTCCACCCAGCGCAAGACTGCTAGACACAGCCGAAAGATATATTGAATTGCTTACGTAAAGTTAAGCAGTACGGCGAACAGATTAATTGGGTTGCGAGCTCTTTTTAAGATGCGCCGAGATTCTGTCTCCAAGAACCACGTAAATGGCATAAGAAAAAAACAGCACCGTTAAGACATAAATTAATTCCGACATGTAGTGCCTTTTTGAAGCTTAGAGTTATGGTTTCCAGCAAATTCGACCAATTGGATGATTGCCGATAACAACACCATATATTGCGACGAACCGCAGCCAAAAAATATGGGCACTTCCTTGTGCCCCAAGAGTGGGGAGGATTAACCCTTCAAGAAGCTGGCCATGATGCCGGCCGGGTCAATACCTTGATGCGGGAATTGCTCCCACAAACCGCCGCAACCTTCTTTATGCGTAGCAATATGAGAGTATTTCGGTGTGTAGTCACGCTCCAGTAACCAAGTGCCCATCCGACTGCCCAAACCGGTTTTACGGTTGAATGATTCAACCACCAATATTTTGGGCGATTTGCCGAGCTTCGCCAGCATATCTTCGTCGATGACATTAAGCGTGGGTTTGTTAATCAAGCCTACATCAACGCCTTGTTGTTTCAAGCGTTCGACCGCATCCAGCGCACGATACAAGGCTTCGCCGAAACTGACGATATAGCCGGCAGTACCTTCGCGAATGACTTCGTCTTTACCGGGGACGAATTTATAGTCGCCACCGAAGAACTCTTTGCCGTCGCTGTCCAAAATAGTCGGCACTTTAGAACGGGTGGAGAAAATAAAACGCAAACCCGGATCGAAGAAGACTTTTTCGACGCAGGCTTTCATTTGCAGCGGATCAGCCGGGAAATACAGTTTGGTATCGTAGCCGTCGCTCAAACCGTTATCGGCGAACATATTGTTCAAACCGAAATGGCAGGTGTTGTCGGCCATGTCGTCAATGCCTGAGTGCGAGAAATGGCTAAGCACGTTGGATTTGTT
>CAZGUM010000043.1:18640-25747 GCA_964529085.1 uncultured Methylomonas sp.
GCTTGTTGGCCGTGCGACTCCAGATATTCCAGCGCGACTTTCACGGAGACTACATCGTGACCGTGAGTCGAACCTTCCAGACCAACAATGCCTGGGCACATCGGACGGTGGTTAATCACTGCAACCGGGCCAGGGGTATTGATGGCGGTGATGATACGTTTGTACAGATCATCCAGGTCTTCGCCATCGCCTTCCAACACGGTGACGCCTTGACCGGCCAGGGTTTTAGCGGTGCTGCAACCTTTCAGATATTCGGACGGATGGCCGGCGATGGTGACGTTGTTGTCGTCGATGATCAGTTTGACGTTCAAGCCTTGCGCTACAGCCAGGCGTGCCGCTTCGGCATCGTTACCTTCTTGTTGCGAACCATCAGAACCCAGGCAAAATAGGGTTTTGCCTGGGTTGGCAATGGCCACGCCGTTGACATAAGGCCACATGTGGCCCAAGCGGCCGGAACTGAATTTCACACCGGGGGTAAAACCCAATTCAGGGTGACCCGGCAAATGTGAATGCGCGGCGCGGTATTCCACCAGTCGCTCGGCCGGCAGGTCGCCGTTCAGCGTCGACATCAGATACTGAGTCGCCACCCGATGGCCGGCTTCGTCGAAAAATATCGGCACGAAGCCGTCCGGTGAACCGCGGAATAAGGCATCCATGATCACCACTTCCGGTACGGTATCGTAAGGTCCGCCGGTATGGCCGCCGACTCCGCGCGCCGCGCCGGTAGAGGTAAAAAATACGATGGCATCCCGGCAAAGCTGAATATTGGCTTTGAGGCTGGCACGTTGTTCGGCAGTTAAGGTTGAATTGTTCGGATTTAAAGCAATGCGCTGATAAGCGCCAAGATCGATTGGAAATTTGGACATAACTAAGCTCATGGTGAGGATATTATTTTTTATAGACGCGCATTTAGTTATTACGCTGTCGTTATTATCACGGCATGAACAAGAAAACACCCCAGGCAAATATTAAAAAATGCCAGTTGCTTAATGACCACAATAATGACGTTTTTTTGCAAAAGCCGTTGCTTATATGCGGTGTTAAATTGTTTTTTTATACCGTTGGAGCCAACCTTACACCCATTAAAATGGGCTTTGCAAGCCTTATTCAAAGGTCTTTGCGTGTGTAAATAAATTTAAATCGGCAGAGCTTCCTGCAAGAATTTGATGTATTTGAATTTGCACACAGAAAATCAAGAAGTTATTAAATTGAATTGTCGGATTTACCAAGCAAGCGATACAGCCGAAAAATAATTTAATTTTTCGGCTGTATCGGTGTCGGTTTAGCCGTTTTCGCAGAGTATTTCCGGCGTTGCGTTCTGGCAAAAACAGCGTAGTGAATTTGGTGCCGGTGGATTGGCTGATTACAAACGAGCCCACCGTAAACATGGAGATGCAAATCCGGACGGTGACGGCAATATCCGATTGGTTGCCACTCTTCTGTTACAAGCAAAGAAGCTTAATCGTGGCCGCCGTTGCGCGATGTTTTTAGGAATACTCCGCTGCCAATGTCAGCGCTCGCTGAAGTTCAGGCAAGGTATTATAAAAATGCGGCGAGAAGCGGATGCCGCCGCCGCGTAAGGCGCATACCACGCCGTTTTGCTGTAGATGCTTATACAGCACGTCGTTCTCTATCTTATGGTGTTTAAAGTTGACGATGCCGGATTTCAAAATGCCTTGCGGTTGCGACAACAAAACCAGATCGTCGCTTGCGCCGATAGCGTTCCGCAGATAATCGCTACGTTCCAAGACCAGCGCTTCCACCGCCGCCATGCCGGTTTCCAGCAATAAGGATAAGCTGGCGGACAGGGCATGGATACCCAACATGTTCGGACTGCCGCATTCGAACCGGCGCGCACCGGGGTGAACTTCCCAGGGCAGGTTTTCGTAGTTATGGGTGTCTTTCATCATATGCCAGCCGTATTGGCTGAGCTTTAGCCGGTCGCGGGCTGCCGGGTTGGTATAAAACACCCCCAGGCCTTCCGGACCGAACATCCATTTATGGCCGTCGGCCATCACGAAGTCGGCATGATAGGCTTGCACATCGAATTGCACCGCGCCCAGGCTTTGAATCGCATCGATGCAAAACAAGATGTCGCGTTGTCGGCAAAACTCGCCGATGCGTTCCAAATCCATGCGCAAGCCGGAGGCGAACTGGATGGAGCTGACGGTCAGCAAACGGGTATTGCCATCCACCAGCGCAAACAAGGCGTCTTCCGGCGTGTCGGCGCTATGCAAATCGGCTTCTCTAAACTGCACACCACGCTCGGCCAGGGTTTGCCAGGGCAGGCGGTTGGAGGGGAATTCCTCGTTGCTGGAGACGATGTTGTCGCCGGCCTGCCAGGGTAGGCCAAAGGCGACGAAGGATAGGGCCTCCGAGGTATTTTTCACCAGCGCAATGTCGTTAGCCGATGGCGCATTGAGTAAGGCTTGCAATTGGCGGCGGATTTCGTTTTCCTTCTTCAGCCAATCAAGATAGTAATGTGAGCCGAACCGGCAGTTTTGTTCGGCAAACTGAATCACGGCGGCACTGGTGCGTTTCGGCCAGGGCGCCACGGCGGCGTGATTGAGATAGATTAAGTCGTCGACTAAGGGGAATTCAGGATGTTTCATGGGTTTACTGGCAGCGCCGCCGCAGGGTAGAAATGCGATCAGTATAATTTATCGGCGGATTCCCGGCCGATCCGTTTTAGGTCTTGTCATCGCCGCGATAACGCCAATGCCATGGTTCGTAGACGTATCCATAAATGTTATCTCTCGGGAACGACAAATACAGCCCGAAGCCCTCAGCATTGGCTGCCAGCCAGCGGTAGGCATCGGTGTTTTCGAAAGCCTCGCCAAGATCGGGGCAATCAGGACTGCCGATGTCGATCGCACAACCGCCGTGATGCTCGCTATAGCCGGGCGGCGCGTTGACGGTGAGGATATGCGCCAGGCTCTGCCAGCGCTCAAGTTTTCGGCGAATGATGGTAGCCTGGTATTCCACACTACGGAATGCCGACACCATTAGTAGCGCGATGCCATCGTCGGCCGCCGCGGCTTTGAGTGCTTGCCAGGCGACAGCGGCAGGCGGTTTTAGCTGAAAAATTCGGCCGTTCGCGGATATGTCGGCTGTGACCAGTACTGCGGACTCCGGCCAGGGGATCAAATTTTTGCTTGCGGGCAGGCCCGGCGGAATGCCCGGTTCTTGGAATATCGAACCGACTCGGGCGAAAAAATCGTTATCGCTTACTGCTTGGTGCATTTTGGCGTCAAATTGTCGGATGATCTCGGGGCTCTAGCAGCATAGTGCGGGCCAGTTTGTACCATTGCGGGTTTTCGATGGCCTCCAGTTCGGCGGATGTCGGCAGATTGTCGGCATCGAGATACTGCAAGGCGTATCGGTGCGGTCTGCCGACGCAAAGATCCAGGGCTTTTCTGGCCGAATTTAAACTGTAATTGCCGCGATGCAGCATTTGCGCATCGAAAATCAAAATATCGCCCGCTTCCAGGCCGATTAACAAGGCATCCGGTAGTTGTTCGCTGTTTCGATGACCGTTTAATTCCAGCCGCACATCCCGTTCCAACGTGGTATCCCAACGTTGGTGTGTGCCCGGTATCAGTTCGATGCCGGTTTCCGGCAGCAGTGGAATCCGGATATGCAACGAGAGCAAATTCAACTGCTCGGCTTGGAGCTCGGCATCGCCCAACGGGCTGTATTGTAAATCCCGGTGCCAATAGGGCAGGCGGCGATTTTGATGAGGATTGAAGAAAAGCTGCGTATTGTGAAAATATATCCGCGGGCCGAATAGGCCGGTTGCAAGTGCTGTCAGGCGATCCGAGGCCAGGAGCCGAAAAAAACGCAGCCGGTCTGAGGCATGATGAGTGAAATAGCGTGGGTTGGTCAGCGAATGCATATTGACCAATCCTTGCTCGACATAACCGGCGCGGTTCTCGTCCAGCCATTGTTGATGAATCCGGTCGACGATATTCGTCAACGCAGCGATTTCCGCGGCGCTGAACAGCGATTTAACGACTAAATATCCTTGCTGCCGGTAAGTGTCTGCGGGTTCCATGGCTTTGTATCCGGTTGGTGGGCGACGATCCGTTCATATTCGGTTACGGTCTTGTTGGTGCCGGCATGCGGTGGAATCATTTTAACCCGCGTTTTCCGGCCTTCCACCAAAGCCATGTAAGTTCGATACGGTGGTCATGCGAAGCTTGTCCCTGCCTTTCGATGAGGTGCTATTTCTGAATACCCGCAGAGTTGAGCTAATCGTCCGACAATTTGCCAGCTGGAAAACACCGGCTACCGTCTATCGGCGGTAACCGGCAAAATTTAGCCAGAAAACTTTCAAAACAAGTTACGATCCCAAATATATTAAACAATGTTTATGTTTTGGTTGATCGATATGATGGAATTAATCTGGATTAGTGCGGCTTATTTGATGGGCTTGGTGGCAAGCCGCCTGACTTTTCCGCCACTGGTGGGCTACCTGGTGGCGGGGTACGCATTACATGCTTTGCATATCGAGCCCTTGCCCAATTTAAGTCATTTGGCGGATGTCGGTATCGAATTGCTGTTGTTCTCGGTCGGTTTGAAGCTCAAGCCCAGTTCACTGATTCGCCGGGAAGTGCTTAGCGTCGGCGGGCTGCATTTGTTCCTGATGGCGATAATCTTCGCGCTGGTTTTTCTATGGTTGAATAAACAGGTGACCGGCGGATTGGTGCTAGGCGTTAGCCTGGCGTTTTCCAGCACAGTGTTGGCTATCAAGGTGCTTGAGGACAGTGGAGAACTGTCTTCTTTACATGGTCGCGATGTCATGAGTATCTTGATTCTGCAGGACATCGTGGCGATAGGACTGTTGGCTTTGGCCGAAGGTAAGCAACCCACGCCCTGGGCGCTGGCTTTGTTTTTGTTGCCGCTGTTGCGGCCGTTCGCGCATCGCATGCTGTCCGCGAGCAGTTCGTCGGAGCTGAAGCTGCTGCTGGGTGTGTCCTTGGCTTTAGCAGGCGGCGTGGCCGCGGAACGCGTCGGTATCGCAGCCGATATCGGCGCCTTGCTGACCGGCATCATGTTGGCCAATCATGCCAAGATCAATGAATTGACTGATCGCCTATGGAGTTTGAAGGAATTGTTTTTGGTGGCATTTTTTCTGCAAATCGGTTTGAGCGATTTGCCGAATCGCGAGCAGATTTTTCATGCCCTGGAATTACTGTTGCTGTTGCCGATGCAAGGCGTCTTGTTTTTTAGTCTGTTTTTGTTGGCCGGATTGCGGGCGCGCACCGCTTTCGTTTCCTCATTGGCTTTGATGACGTACAGCGAATTTGCGTTGATTACCACGGGAGCCGTGGTCAAGGCGGAACTGCTGCCGGCGGAGTGGAACGCAATTATTAGTTTGGCGGTAGCCGGTTCGTTGGCGGTCGCCGCGCCGCTAAACCGCTATTCCCACAAGTTGTTTTTCTGGGTCGAACCGTTTTTGGTGCGATGGGAAAAAAAATCCGGCAATCCGGATCGCTTGCCGGAATCTTTCGGTGTTGCCGAATGGTTAGTCATCGGCATGGGGCGTACCGGGGTGTCTGCGTATCAATCGTTATCCCGCCAAGATCAGCGGGTCGTCGGTTTAGATGCCGATCCCACCGTACTGGAAAATCTGTTGGCTACCGGCAAACGCGTGGTTTACGGCGATGTGGAAGATAACGAGTTATGGAGCGGGCTGCGTTTGGAAAGAGTCAAGGGCATCGTCATCACCGTGCCGGCGTTCGAAGCACGGGCCATAGCCATCAGTCAGCTGCGCAAACGCGGCTTCGAAGGTAAGCTCGGGACGATTTGTTACCACCGTAGCGAAGAGCGGGAATTAAAACAGCTCGGCGCCAGTTTCGTCATTCATCCGCTGGTGGAGGCGGGCAATCAGTTGGCCAGGCAGATGCTGGGGGAATAGCGCGGCTGGTCCGGCCGGATGTATCAATTTTCGTCACTTAGGCCGCCAATTCGCTTGCCGACTCTAAATAAACTCCAAGCCAGCACCAGTACCATCAGTCCGATCGCCAAGCCGAGGAACAGGTGGCTATTCAATAGCTTGGCAAAATCGAATTTTTCCTCTTTAGGCGTCAACGCGGTTTCCGGGCCCAAGCCGGCGGTCGTGCTTTGATAGCCTCTGCGCAGTAATTCCTGGATCGGTGCGGTGTCGTAGCGCGGCGCGTCGATATGGTCGGCGCCATACTGCAAGCGATAACTTACGCCGGCTTGCGGCAGAAACAACAATTGGTAGCCAAGCCCGGTGCCGATGATCGTGTTGATATGCAATGTAGGATTGTCCTGATTGCGGATCAGGATGCGGTAATGCGCCTGGCGTTGTTCCGGGAAGGAAATGCCGGTTTGATCGCGGTTGATGTCCTGATAATGCAAGGCTTCCAGCGTGGCGTTGCCTATGGTCTGCATTTGGGTGGCTATGCCTTGTTGCAGCGGGATTTGTACCTCCGCGCCACGACTGAAATTCGGCGTCATGATTTGCAGGTTAAAGCCGGTCAGCGGTTGCCGCAGGGTTTCGATGTCGACCACGCTGGTTTTATGTTCCTCGTCTTGGCTGATTTTGAAGCTGCTGACCGGGTAATCGAAAGATTGATTATCCGCCGCCAGCGTTTCGCTGTTGAGATGCCATAGATCGATGCGCTCGACGTGCAGCGCTTCGGTTTGTAATTGCGTC
This sequence comes from uncultured Methylomonas sp., assembly GCA_964529085.1. Classification (GTDB taxonomy): domain Bacteria; phylum Pseudomonadota; class Gammaproteobacteria; order Methylococcales; family Methylomonadaceae; genus Methylomonas. Next base: position 25,326 of record CAZGUM010000043.1, read on the forward strand.
GCTTCCTGGCGCTGCAATTCCTCGCTGCCGCGCAGCGTGCGGGTCAATTCCAAGAGTTCGGCTACCCGGGTTTGATTGGCTTTGGCGACGACGATCTTGAACTGGCGAAAGTTGTTGGCTGGGATGGCGACATCGCGGTTGCCGACGCTCATGTAGCGCGAGTAATCGTAAATCAACGCTTTATCCACCAATAGCTGCCAGTTTTCGCCGTCGTTGGAACCGTGGATTTGTAAGGCGTATTCAAAATCGTGTTGGCTGGTGACCAGACTCAAGCCGTCGGCATTGGCCGCGTTTTTGTCCAGTTTTACGGTGATCACGAAGCCCTCGTCGCCGAATTTTTGCAAGTCCACCGTTTCGCTGCGGGCTGGTTGGCGGCGGCTTACGGTTTTTTGGCCGGCGATTTTTTGCAGCAAATACGGGGT
>CAZGUM010000044.1:0-25647 GCA_964529085.1 uncultured Methylomonas sp.
CGCGCAGGCGTTGATCCATTTCATACTCGCCGGAACCAACGTATTGGATGAAACGAACAATGAACCAGACCGCCCAGATCAGGATCAGGGTGGCGATGATGGAAGCGAAGAGAGTGAGAGCAGACATTTTGTTTTCTCCTAGGAAAATGAAAATCGGGGAGCGATGTTTCATCGCTCCCCGATTCAGGGATGGTTTGATTTGAATTTACAAAATGGAAGGCCACCATCCACTCAGGATGGCTTCGTCCGGGTCAAGATGATCGGGAGGTCGCAGGGTGCGTACTTTTGCGCCGCCGTGTCGGATGGATGCCGACACACTTTGTGCCCATTCAACTCCAGCTTTATCCGGGTCGCGCAACAGAATGTACTCGTATTGCGGATGATCGCGGAACCACTGGTGCATTTTGGCGCTTGGACTGGCGCCGTTGGTGTAGACCGCGACCGTGTCGGCTTCGCGTCCCAGCTGGTGAATCTTCTGGGCGGTGATGAGCATGTCGAACAAGCCTTCCAGTATGATCAGGGTGCGTGTGGCGGGAGTGATGCGCCAGCTTCCGAGGGGTTGTACGCGATTGCCCCAGGTCTTGTGATTCTTCAGCGGGGTAAAGTTGCGTGTGCCTTTGGGAAGTTGTTCTTCGGGAATGTAACGCACGTTCATCACGGCTGGTTGTGTCGGTGGATCGGTATACACTACACCGCCCGCCCACAACCAAATACCGTCACGCCGGACCATCATGGATTGTCTTGCAGCATCGATGATCTCACGATGGACCCTTGGAATAGGAATGCCATACCCGAGTCCATAGACCAAGGTGGTGTAGGGTGTCACACCACGTTGAGCGAGATATGTCCAGGCGGCTGAACGCTGTACAACTGAACGTGCTTCCGACACAGCTTCATCGAGGAGTTGCACCTGTGTCGGTGAGCGTTTGGGGCGTGTCGGTGTGGTTACCGATACACTTGGCTTCCAGTCCTGGCCTAACTTGGTTCGCAACGACTTCAACGAACCACCGCTGGCGCCACAGCGCAGACACTTCCAGTATCCGCTCCGCAGGTTGACACCAAAGTTGGGCTGACCACCTTGCCCCTCCCGACTCGCGTCGTTATGGAAGGGACACCAGAAGATGGCCCAGTCCCGATGGTCCTCCACTCGAACCGCTGTTCCCAAAATTTCTTCGGCGGCGGATAGTATGTTTTCCATGTGCTTTTCTACGACCTCCTTTTCGATGAACTATCTGCTCAGGATATTGGCAATGGCAGCCACGATAACCGAAAGCCAGTGATAGGGCTGGCTGGCAGCGATGGCGACCAGAATGAGCAGCAATGCGAAGGTTCTCATGATCAGTCTCCTTGTTTGGATTGGTTAAATATTTCCAGGGGGAGGGCATGATCACACATCCTCGTGGTCCGGCGTGTCGGAATCCTTTCATTCCACCTCCACGCTTGCCCAACGCGGGGCAGTGGTATACACCGCTGTAGCTTCGCGCAGTAGTGTAACGGTGGCCGAGTATAGGTAGTCACCTTGCTGTCGTCCGGCGAGGGAGGCGGTGTCAAGCACCTGTCCTGCTACTAGTACTTTCCGCTGTGATGCTTTCAAAGGGAATGGCGCGAAAATCTTGACAGTCTTGCTGGTTGTGGTATTATCGGTTGTGAACATTTGTTTCACTTATGAGATCGTCTGGTTGCCGCCAGGCGATCTCCCTTTTTTACCGGGCCTCTCACCCCGGTGAGTCCTCGCTGTAGAACGCAAAACGGGCGTTGGCATGGGAAGTCCATGCACAACGCCCGTTTGTGTTGAGGGGATATTCAGTTGTGTTATTGGTTCAATCTGCCTCCTAAAAAGTGTTCCATTGAACGGATCGATGCCGACACACCTAATGCTAAACAGAGCGTGTCGGTCGTGACATGCAGCATGTTGAGGAAACTTGATCCTGCCTTTTTGCGCAGGATGTCTGTTCCTATTTCCAGTTTGGTCTTGCTTTCTTCATGCGGAGTTTGCGAAGTTTCCAAACATGCCTGGTTCATGACATATCGATGGGGAATATTTTCTTGAATTGAATTGTAGATCTTGATTTGGGTTTCCTTTCGTTGGTATGGAATTGGGGATTGGATACAACAGGAGAAGCCCGGCGATTTGCCAGGCTTCTTGAGAGAGAAAATAGATTGTGGAAAATAGGAACAGTGCGGATTATATGGAATTAGGAGGAATTGTCAAAGCACGTAGGCGGCAGATATACCTTTGAATAGCCTTATGCGACCTGAAAACACGCCCCTATTTCCTACGGGCGAACTGGGTAATTGTCCCGGTTATTTAGAGACATCGATTGCCCGCACTATCTTGCTTGTGAGGAAAATGTGATTGCATGCATTGCTAATATCTCCCTAAAAACATCTGCCTGCATAATATTCTCTATATGTTTAGCCGGCAGTTCTTTTATTCCTGCCAGAATCAAAATCCCACGTTCACACGGAATTGAACATTTTAGTAGATCAACTCCATTTTCAGAGACAAGCGAGTTGGAGAACATCAAGGTCATCCAGATCCACAGGTAGTACTTCCATCGGGCAAAAGCATCTACCTGTCTCACGGATCAAGAATACCTACCGACACGCGCGAGATACCTCCCGACACATTTTCATATCATACGCCCTGCTTATTGGGAGCCAACTCCATAACGAAGTTGAGCGCCCATAAATCATCTCCATAAGAAGGATCGATATGAAAACAGTTTACATTTTGCTCCTGCCCATCATTGTGTTGCTGGTGTTGATCGGGTTGAACTATCGCCAGATTATCTCCGCCTGGATGATTCAGGTTGAAACAAACCGGCTGGAAAAATCTGCGGCAAACACAACAGAAGAATATTCAAACCCCGCACCGCTGGAGGATAAATTTCAAGGTGAGTTATCCCCGGACTTCTGGAACTTTTCCATCATCAATGGCGGTGGTCAAGTCTCCGATGAAACTGCCTGGCACGCCGCTGCCATGACTTTCGAAGATAACCTGGGGATCAACCATTTTCCCGATACGGAATTTGAAAACGAGAGTTCCCATTCACGCCAGCCAGCCGCTGAACGCTACAACAATGTCACCCTTATTGGCGCGAGTGGTTTTCGCCCGACGCCAATGAGTGATGTGGTTCTGAAGTTTTCCGCGAAGACAAGCGAAAATTTTTACGGTACTGCCGGCGCGATCTTCCAACCGGTTGGAACACTCCAACAGGATGGATTTTTTGCCAAGCCCTTCGATATGTTCGGCTTTTCCGTTGCTGGCAAAGAATCTTCCATTCAAGGTGTCAACGGCGCGTTATGTTATCTCGCTCTCAACTGGGTACCGGTGAAAGTCAATGCGCTTTCAGTGGATGCACATTCTCTACACCAATACGAAATCCGTTTGCGCTGGGTGAGTAACACACAATGGCTCGGGCTGGTCAGCGTAGACGGTATTGCTCAATGTGAAATTCCCATGCCGGCTTTTGGACCGGTGGAAGTGCATGTATGGAGCGACAATGCTTTGGTGCTCAACACGCCACGGCAATGGTGGGAGATCGCGCCTGTGATGGATCTGAAATTCCAAAACGGCGGGGATAAGGAATTCGCGCTCGGATTCATTCAAGTCTTTACGGAGTCGCGATGAAGCTTCCCAAACTTCTGGGACTGCCGGACACCTTTGATCCGGATGATCGCCGGCGACGACAAATCCTCAACATTATTCTGGCATTGTTCATCGCTGGAGGGCTCATCTCGATTATCGCCACGTTCAGTTATGGCGATTCATTCATGGAGATCATCCATGATCGGGATGGCGCCTTGATCTTGTTGAGTAGTGTTGCAGTTGTGGTGATCTTCACGCTGTTGTTCCTGCTCAATCGGTTGGAACGTGCCGGAACACTGGCTGGCTGGTTGTTCGTGTTGTCACTGATTGCCATCATATCCATTTCAGATGTTCCCAGCGAACTGTTGGAGCGCGGTTTGATTCTATGGACACTGCCCATCCTGGCAGGTGGGATTGTCCTACCGCCGTTGGCTGTGTTCATCGTTGCGTCGATTGTTTCAATTACGAACATGTACATCGCAGTGATGCTGCTGCACATCTCATCCAATCCGTATGCGCTTGCCATCTATCTTGTGCTGGCGGCCTTGACCTGGTTGGGCATGTCCATCGCCAACGGCGCGATTCGCACAGCGCGCATGGAGGCACAAAAGAATGCCGCCATCCTTGATGGGGTCGCGGATGGTGTGGTCGTGTTGAACGATGAGGATCAGGTTGTGCTGGCAAACCCGGTTGCACTTTCCCTGATGGGTAGTGGCTTGACTCAACTGGCAGCACAAGGCAAAGGTCAACAGGAAATGCGCGGGCGTATTTTAGCTTTTGAATGGAGTGAAGTGAAAGGTGTCGGACGGGTTGCCATCGTGCGGGATGTTTCGCGCCAGGTGGAAGTTGAACGCGCCAAGGAAGCCATGTTGGGTGTGGTCAGTCACGAGATGCGCACGCCGCTTGCCGCGATCATCGGCTTTGCGGAGATCATTGCCTTGCGCAACGACATGGCGACAACTTTCGCGGAACGCATTCGCGTCAATGCCCAGCGTCTGACGTACATGGTCAACGACCTGCTGGATCATGCGCAAATGCAAGCCGGCACCTTGAAAGTACGCCATGAACCTTTCTCACCAGCGTCGTTGTTGCTGTTGGTGCAGAACTTGTTATCGGGACTAGCAGAGCAAAAGAGTCTCAAACTCATTACCCAGGTTGATCCAGCTTTGCCTGAACTCATCCTCGGTGATAGCAGCCGGCTGCAACAGATCCTGGTCAACCTGGTGGGCAATGCCGTTAAGTTCACAGATTATGGTGAAGTGCATGTGTCATGCAAACGGCAGGAAACAGAATGGAAAATAATCGTGGAGGACACTGGCATTGGGATTCCGGCGGAACGCCTGCCGGATATCTTTGAACCCTTCCGGCGCGGCTCAGACTATGCCACGCGCAACCATCAAGGCGCGGGGTTGGGATTATCCATTGTGAAAAAATTGGTCGTCCTGATGGATGGACGGATCGAAGTGCAAAGTATTGTGGGACGGGGTTCGGTCTTTACCGTCACACTTCCTTTGAAGAAAGTGAATAACTAATATGAAAACAATGTTGATCGTTGAAGATGATCGTGACCTGGCGAGTTTATTCAAGATCGTGATGGAGATGTGTGGGTTCGATGTGCAAATGATCCATGATGGCAGGCAGGGATTAGAGGCCCTTACGGATCAATCCCTGCCCGATGTCGTGATGCTGGATATGCACCTGCCAGGTGTATCGGGAGAGGAGATTTACGCAGCGCTGAAAGCGCGCGGCGAAGGACGACGGGTATTACTTTGCAGTGCGGATGTGCAGTTGGTGGAACACTATCGCGCTCAAGGCGCGAAGGCGTTGACCAAGCCGGCCCCGGTGGATGATTTGCAAAAGGCGGTTTTGGAGATCGTTAACGGGTAAACAGGCTGGCGCTTCCGACACACCAAGCGACACAGACGCCAGACCTACCGACACACTTTTGTATCATGTGCCGCATGAGTGAGACGTACCAGTCCAAGCGGGAACGCAGACAACGCATGTTGGAAGCATTGCCTCATGATTTGCGTGAGCACATCGCCCAGCGCAATATCGAAGCCGTGGCAGCCCTTTCCACACAAGCACAAGCACGTTTGTTAGAAGCCATTCATGCCGGGCTCAAACGCCTGCCGCGCGCCATTGAACAATTGCGAGCCGATCCAAATACATCGGTTGCCGACCTTCTCGCTCCGCCAGTTCACCTGGAAATGAAACTTCCCGCTCTGCAAACCTCCACAGCCATTCAGCAGGAAGTTGCCGACCTAATCCAGGAGTGCTTTCCGGATATGCCGCGTGTGTCGGCAGAAGCGCTGGCGGATGCTGATGTTATGGAGATTGCGCGGACACTTGCACAGGCTCATCAGCAGCTGTTCAAGACTAACCATATCAGGACGGACTTTGTCATGCTGACGGTATATGGTCTGATGCGGCAAACGCTCGAACAATTGGAAGACATCATTGAAGAAACCCCTGCCTTGCGGCAGGCGTTCGACCAAGGCGATCTGCCCTGGAAACCCAACGATTGGAGAAAATAATATGTTGAAACGAATTGCCTCAACCGGCGTGAACCTGGTGGTGCTGGGTGTGTCGGTTGGAATTTTTCTGGTGGCGTTCATTGCCTTGAACGCTCTCGGTGCGGCGCAGAAGCCGCCCACCATTTCTGTATTGTCGGCAACGCGCGACTTGAATATCGGGGATGTCATCACGGCCAACGACCTGGCGGTCAAGACAGTCTTTCAGGACGACAATGCCAGTTTGTACATTCCGGGTGAAGAAGTCACAGGCGTGGTCGGTGGGGTTGTCGCTCAACCGATCTTCAGCGGTCAGCCCATCTTTCGAACTGCAATTGTGGCACAAGCCGCAGAAGGTACACGACTATCTGCTGTGCTCGCGAAATACCCTGGATACAGTTTGTTCCCTCTACCTTTGGATGCCATGAACCTTGTGTCACCCGATGCAGAAGCATTTTTGCCAGGCGACTTGGTCGGCGTAACGGTTGTGATTAGCACCCGTCCGCAACAGATGAGCACACCGACTGCCATGCCAGAACCGATCCTCCAACCAGGCTATGGTGTCGAACCCACGGCTTCTCCATCACCGCTTGAACTGGAACAGGCAGATGCTCTGGGTCGCGTACTGCCACCGCTTGCCAAGGATTTATTTCCAATGGGTGTGCGAGTCATCGCTGTACAGGGATTGCCCGTGCAGACTGACTCGACCGATAACAGCAATTCCAACTCATCTTTCAATCTCCAAGACCAGCCGCAAATGTTGATCCTGCTTGTGCCGAATGAAAGCCGTGAAGTGTTATCCCTTGCACTTCAACAAGGAGACAGACTTGTCGTTTCCCTGATGGCACGCGGTGAAGAAACACCCACCGCTGGCTTTACCTACTGGGACTTCGAAGACTTATTCAAACAGGATCGTAAAGATGTTTTGGGAGGAGGACAGTAATGCAAGTTCTGTTATTGGGTGCAGGTACAGTCACCTCACGCCTCAACATGCAACTGGCAGAACAGGGTCATTCGGTGGTTGCCCAGGTTGCAGCTTTTACTCCGCAACATATTGACTTGTTTGATTTCCGCGCGTTGATTGTAGTATCTCCTGAGTCTTCCGTATCACCGGAGAGTCTGGTCAAGGCGGCGGAACGCGGCAAGTTGATCTTTGTGATCGCAGGTGTGGGTGATGGGATGGCGTCATGGGCGAATGGTGTCGGCGTACCAGCCTTGGCGTATCCGCCCTCAGATGTGGACATCAATAAACTGTATGACGAACTGCGCCGTGCCGATGCCGGCAACCTGGCAGCGGATGATCAATATCGCAGAGCTGTCCTTGGCAGTGATATGTCAGCGCGCATTCAATCCGGTATGGCAGTCCGCAAGATTGCGATCACGTCACCGAAAGGTGGAACAGGGAAAACCACCGTGGCGGTGAATCTCGCGGTGGCATTAGCCCTCAGTGGGATTACCACTTACCTTGTGGATGCCGATGGTAACGCCGGCGCGCTGCAATATCACATGCGCATGGAGCGTGTGAATACCACCATGATCGGATTGTTGCGACGTGAGATCGCGAAAGCCAATAAGGGTGTGATGGGCGATGTGGCATCGGGTGCAGCTTATCTCAATGCCTTTACGCCATTGGAAAACTTGCCGACTCTGCGAGTCCTGCCTGGTCTCATCACCGACGATCTGGGCGATGAAGTCTTACAACAGGAAAGCAAAGTCGCAGAAGTGATTCAAGGTTTATATGAAGCCGGCGTTGCCGCAGGTGGCGTGGTCATCATGGATGTCGGCATCAATCCCGCGCATGTCGTGCATCGCGCCGCCTTGAAGGCTGCCGAAGGAATTGCGATTGTAATCAAACCAGAAATCCCTGATCTGGCAGAAACACGGCGTTGGATCGCACGCATGATCAATTCTCTTGCGAGTGTAGTAGGCAAAGGCAGTGCACATGAATTTGTGGGCAGTCGCGTCAAGCTCTGTTACAACCAGGTGGTGGGCGATGGCTTCAAGGCCGCGCACAAGATGTTGCAACAGGCGTTGAGTGAGGACAAGATTGAATTGGCATTAATACCGAATGGCATTATTCCGATTGTGGATCCGCGTCTGGCTGCACAAGCTGTGAACTCGGACCGGCGCGATGACATCCTGATCTGGAGATATAAAAAAGAAAAACTGGAAGAACTCGGACCGTTCGCTGATTCCTTATTGGGGTTTGCCTCCCACTTTGTCCCGGCTGTGCGGGAAGGTGCTTCACGAATTGGTTTGTTGCCGAACCCAACGAAAAAACGTAGCTGGTTTGGGAAGGGCTAGGCGATGTTTGATATTGCTGGAAAAACACTGAAACCAGTTATGGAAGAACGCTCCTCCGATGAGATGGAACGTTGGTGGACGATGCTTGTGGAGGAAGCGCGCGCGAAGAAAGCGATTGAATCCCTGCAGCGCAGTATGACCTCCACGGAGATCGAGTCCCTGGCGCGAAAAGTTTTTGAAGAAGTGAGTGCGCGTGCGGTCGATGCAGGTGTCACACTACCACCGGAATATATTTTACGTTTGATCGGTGATCTGTCGGGCATGGGTCCCCTGCTGGAACTCATTGCCCGTTCTGATATTGAAGACATCGCCATCAATCTCGGACATATCTATGTGTACACCACTAGCAACGGCTGGGAACATGCCGGCGCAGCTCCCGAAGGAATCGGGGATGCCTTGCGTGTCATGATCGACCGTGCTGGTCAACGAGCGCCGACTCCGGATTATCCGGTTGCCGATGCGATGTTGCAGGTCATGGTTCCGCTCATCGATGGAACGGTTCGTCGCAAGGGTGTGCGTATCAATTACATCATGCCACCTGCCTCGCCGTATGGAGATACGATCACGTTACGCGTCTCTAATTATCGGACGGCATCCGATCTCACACAGGGCAGCTTGGCTTTACTGTGTCAGAACAGACTCCCACCTGTGCCGCGTCCCAAATTTGATCCGAAAGATTTTCCACGCGGCAATGGCATTCTGACACCAGAAGCCGCCAATTATCTATTGAGTGTGATGGTACATGGTGGCACGCTGGTCATCGCCGGCACAACCGGTTCGGGCAAAACTTTTGTTGGACAACGCATACTCCAGGAAATGTTGGACTATTACCCACGCGGGGCGATCCGCTTGTTCATCGTGGAAGACAGCAACGAGATCGTCTTGAACGGTTGGAACGGAGATGGAAAAAGCGATACAGGCAATATCATTTATACGGTGACTCGTCCTGAAATTCGTGGAGGTCCACCGCCTGTAACGATGTATGACCTGATCCGTTCGGCATTACGTTCCCGTCCGCATGGTGTCGTCATTGGCGAAGCGCGTGGTGCAGAGGCCTGGGAACTCATTCGCGCCGCAGCTACAGGTCATGGACATTCGGCGTTCACGATTCATGCCACCAGCGCCGAACATGTCTGGCCGCGTTTTCTGCAGGTGGTGCAGGCGCATCCCGATGCGACGCGCATGTCCGAGATACAGATCGCTCAATCCTTTGCGGAAGCCGTGACGGCGGCAGTTTATATCGAACGCAATCCCCAACATGGACAGATCGTGCGTGAGATCGTGGAAGTCTCCACCATCGTGGAACGCACTGCGGCGCGTCCATCGTTCTCGCCCTTATTTAAATTTGAGCAGGGCCGGGGCTTGATCCCCACAGGGAATCGCCCGATGCGTCCAGGCTTTCGTGCCACGGATTTAAACATACCAGAAACCATTTTTAAATTGATGTGAGGAAATATGAGCAATGAATATTCGAATGATGTGGACGGTGTAATCTATTCCACACCCGACCTTAAACTGATCCAGACGGAACTGGAGGCGAACAGGCATCTCTGGCATCTTATCCTGTATGAGCATGATGGTGGCGTGCCCAAGCCTTTCCCTGCTTTGAATGGCATGGGGATTTTCAACCTGTACATTTTGGTTGCCGGTCGCCCCAGTAGTGATTTGATGTCATTAGCTTCTGCTTGGCGTCCGACCAATCTGAACTGGCTGGATAATTTTGAAAAAACGGAGTTTCTCTGCAATGTGGTCCCTTCAGAAACTCTGTATTCCCATGCTGTTCTGATGGTCACCTGGATCTGTGAATAATGGATTCTTCACAGGTTGGATCAACACGTACGTTTGTATTGGCGAAGGGCTTTACTCAGGTCGGCTCACATCCGGCCTTGATCGGTGAGGATGATACACGTCGCCTGTTCGCTGAAGTATATGCCGACCCAGATCGCCCCGACGTGCGACCGCTGGAGGCGTATCAAGCGGTCCTATCTTCGATGCAACCGGGTTGGACTCTGCGGCTCCTGCAATTATTCTGGCCTGATCCCCAACCACGGCTTGAATTTCAAAACCAGATAAAAAAGTGGACATCTCATGACACAGAAGGTCTGGATATTTTGCATCAGGGTTTGTTACTCGCTGTGCAGGAGTACCCTTTACCTTTTGTTCGTCGTACCATTTTTGAATATATATTGCCAGGCGATGAAGGTATTGCCTGGTGGGAAGGTCTTACCGGATTATGTGCCGGCTTTGGATTAAAGGTTCGTTATCTTGACCAGTCGGCTGTGGAAGGGTTGACGCGTTGGGTGCTCAATCCCAGCCTGGAATACACCGCGATGTATTCTGGATGATCACTTATGAAGCATACTCAACCAATAGCCAAGGTGGAAGGTCAAGAAAATATTCTGAGCATCCTGGATTACTACGCTACCACCGATGAGGCTTCACGTTTGCAACGTCTTGAAAGTGAACTGGAGTTATTGAGGACCCGCGATATTCTGATCCGTAATTTACCATCTGCTCCTGCTGATGTAATTGATGTGGGCGGTGGACCGGCGGTGCATTCATACTGGTTGGCGAGTCTGGGCTATCACACTCATCTCGTTGATCTCGTTCCAAAACACATTGAACAGGCAAAGCAAGCAGCGCTCCATTATCCGGATGCCTCACTCTCCAGTATGACGGTAGGCGATGCACGCCAGCTGAAATTTGCGGACCATAGCGTTGATGTGGTTCTGATGTTGGGTCCGCTGTATCATCTCGTTCAAAGCGCTGATCGCCTGGCGGCTTTGCGGGAGGCTTATCGAGTCTTACGACCTGGAGGTGTTTTGATCGTTGAAGCCATCTCACGGTACCTGCCGCTCATCAAAGTGTTGACCCGCGATATGCTGGAGGATATGCGACTGGCACCGCTCGTGACCCGGACGCTACAAACCGGTCAGCATCGTCCGGATCCCGATCAGGATTTCTTTACCACTGCATTCTTTCACCACCCCAGCGGACTCAAACGTGAGGCGGCCAAAGCCGGTTTTATACCAGGCTCGATCTTTGCCGTCGAAGGACCGGTGCGCTTGTTGAAGGAATTTGGTCAGCATTGGCAGCAGCGTGAAAGACGCGAATGGCTCCTGGGTGTTGCACGTCAACTTGAAAATGAACAGGTCTTGCTCGGTGTCAGTGGTCATATGATCTTGACCGCCACAAAACCGAAAGAGATGAAACGAGGTTAATGGTATGCAAACTATTTCTGATAATCAACAGGAAGAAGAATCAAAAATTACTGCTGGCCTATTGCAGTTGATTGCAAGTGTGGAACATCTGCGATCTCCGACCGAGGGTTGCCCCTGGTTCAGAAGGCAAACTTTGCAAACGGTACGCAGCTACTTGTTGGAGGAAGTTTATGAAGTGCTGGAACCACTGGACACGGAATCGCCTGAAACGTTGCAGGAAGAACTGGGTGACTTATTGTTCCAAATCATTGTTCTGAGCCAAATCGCATCTGAGCGAGGTTGGTTCTCCCTATCTGCTGTTTTCCAGCGCTTGAATGAAAAAATTATTCACCGCAATCCGCATGTCTTTGGAGAACTGCGAGCCGACTCTGTGGAGGAAGTTCAGCGTATCTGGCAGGAAAGAAAGTCGCTGGAAAAGAGCGCGGACGCTAACACACCAGCATCTCCTTTGAGCGGACTTTCCGCAACCATGCCGGCGCTGGCATTGGCACAGGCTTACATAGGCAGAAGCGGTTTATTTAGAACAGATTGGACGTTTCCTTATCCTTCCCTGGTATTTGATTTTGAGTCTAGATTGGTTTCCCATCCGGATGGCATGGAAGCCGGTTTGGGTAGGATGTTCTTCAGGCTGGTAGAGCTGGCCTGCCGCCATCAGCTGGATGCAGAGGCGGCGCTGCAGAAGATCAATGCCCAGTTTCGGCAGAAAGTCAGTACAAGAGCTGAAAATTTATCACAGGATACGCAGAGGTAGATCCGATGACAACTCATTCATCATCAGACGCTCGCATTAACATTCAGGAAAGACAGGTCGTGCTCCTGTTTCCAAACCGACCAGCGGTACATTTTTCGCTGGATATTCCTGACCTGCGTTGTGCCGGCTATTCTCCCAGCTACACCTACAAGGCCTGGATGTGGTGCGCGTATATCAACGCACTCCATGCCGCCGCGATTCAATTGGGTTTCGATCGCAACCAGAAGTTATTTCGGAAGATTTGGAGAAGAATAAAAAGTTTCAAAAAAGATGATCGCTGAGTTCCGAGATTGACCTCTTTTAGATGCTTGCCATTCACAGAATGGCCACAACTTTTTCCGCCCTCAAAAATGGTTCCCCGCGTTCGTTCGGAAACCATCCTAAAGTAGGGCAGATATTCTGCTTATCTGGCTGTGGAAATAACTACAAAAAAGACACCCACGATCTGTAGATCAAATATTTTTCTGCGTGAAAAGTGCAAGGAACTCGCAGAAGAGTTACTCGTCTAAGGTAATGTCTACTTTACATTAGAATCATTCTTCAAGAGATGTAAAGTATGGCTTACGTTTCGATCTTAGGTTGATTTGGCTTCAGGTAGCGAGGCGTGCATCCCGAAAATGCATCCAAAACAGCATTCCAAAGAACAATTCTCCTGTTCCTTTTGTGAAATAAATTGCTCTCATCCTACCGATGTGTACTGGATTGGTGAGTTACAGTTCGGCTTTTCAAGCATTTTCTGGTTCTGAGTTTTCTGCTCCCGGGCATCGTATACGCTTTGCCCAGTTGATATGGATTGGGTGGACGCACAAATTTAGAAGCAAACAAACTTTATATCGTATGAAACTATAGTACAGCAAGACCTAAGTGGATCAAGGGATGTAATAGCAGGATTTGGTTGTATATTTTAAGCATAGGTTAGAAGGGAATTTTTGTACTTGGGAAATGAGCAATGGACAGATCCAATTCGTCGATCTGTCCCTATTATCCTGTTTTCTCGTCTTACTTATAGAGCTCAAAAATAATCAAACCCGCGGGAACGGTTGCAAGCATCAGAAAGGAAATTCATGGCAGATAGCAGCATTATGTTGATTTCCGAAAAGATTAATCGTGAGTCAGACGAACTCAGGATCATCAAAGCCGCTCGAGAAGATCCAAAGGCATTTGGCGAGCTGTATAAGCTGTATGTCGAACCGGTCTTCCGATATCTCTACAGCCGGGTTGGAAACGTGCATGAAGCAGAAGATATCACTGCCCAGGCATTTCTCGTTGCCTTTGAATCCTTTGATCAGTTTCGAGAGGATCGGCACTTCGCTTCCTGGCTGTTTACGATCGCCCGTAATAAGGCGATGGATCACTTTCGCCAAAGGAAAAACCTATCCTCCATTGAAGAAGCCGCGAATATCCCTGTAGAAAATGATCCATTATCCGGCGTGATTCAAGTAGAGCAAATGGCAGCCTTGTCCAAACTTATTCAGGCATTACCTGAAGAAGATCGTGAACTGCTCCGTTTAAGGTATCTCGCAGCCATGAGCTTCCCGGAAATTGCTCATTTCCTTCACCGTAATGAAGACGCGGTCAAAAAATCGACCTACCGATTGCTGGCTCGGTTGCATAGCCAGTTGGAGGTTTCAAATGAATGAACAGGCATCCACCCCTCAATTTGAAGAAAAGGTTCGTCACTCTTTCGGCGTACCTGAGATCCGCACCGAATTTGTGGATCAGCTATATGGCGATTTAATGCGTCGTGCGGGTGCAAAGTCTCGAAAATCTCGTCCTTTCTTTGGATTGAGACCCGCATGGACTTTCGCTCTGGCGATTATTTCCGTGATGATCATTGGTACCCTGGTGATTGGCCCGCAACGCGTTTATGCGGCGGTCCTTCACCTTTTTGGTTATATACCGGGTATCGGGATTGTGGATCAAAGCAGTCCAATCCGCATTTTAGCCGAGCCAGTCAGTATTTCTCGCGATGGAATCACCGTCTCTGTAAATCATGCCGTACTCACGGATACAGAAACGAAGATCGACTTTGGCGTTTCTGGCGTTCCCCTTTCGGCCTATCCCAAAGATGAAGTGGTTTCGGGATGCACCACGAATCCGTACCTGCTTTTACCCGAGGGAGCAAAAACGGATATTAGCGCTCCCATTCCAGCCGATGTAAACGAAGCTACGCTTATTATTCCCTGCATCTTTAATACCCTTCCTGGCACGGTCCCGTTAAATTGGGAGCTGCCAATTCGTTTTATCGCAGCCCCACCTGACCTAACCATCCTACCGGTTATCGATGTGACACCCCAGGTAACGGTTATGCCAACCATGAATGGTTCTAACCAGCCGACAGAAGCACCCTCAACAGTCATCCCAACCGCCTCGCCCCAAGCTTCGGTTTCTGTGGATAAAATCATCGAAACAGAGGATGGTTATATCTTGCTGGGAGCGGTACGCCCACACCTGCCTGAAGGGAGCTGGCTGCAAATTACTGGCGCCGCCATCCTTCGCGATGCAGATGGCAAGAAGGTAAGTTATTCATTCCCCAACGACGTGCAGCCTTTGGATGACTCCGCTCTGGGCCAGGGTGGTTATGCCTGGGTGATGCAGATCAAGGGAGCGGGAATAAAGTTCCCCTTGACGATCAGCTTTTCAGGGGTGGTCATTTCACAGGTAGCCCCCCAAGCATCAGCGAAGATCACCATCGATGTTGGGACGAATCCACAACCCGAACAGGTATGGGAGGTTAACCAGGAGGTTCAGTTAGCAGGGCAAACCATCCGGTTGATTTCTGTCACTGCCAACCATGATGGTTATTCCTTCCAAATCGATCCTGGGAAAAATCTGAGCGGCGTCAGCGTTCAAATCGAAGGTCATACCGCCAATGGTGGTGGCGGTGGCGGCGGGTGGCAAGGCATATTCACCTCCAGCCTGATCTATTTTGATTTACCCAAGGGGAAATTGACCGTTGTTTTCTCCAATCCGCTTTCCGCCAGCGCCACCGAAACCTGGCAAGGGCAGTGGCAGCCAGAGACTTCGCGTGAGTTTCCGCCCAGTGCGTCTTCCGCGAATATATGCTTGAACGCCAGTTCGTTCCAGGCATTGCCTCCGTTACCGGCAGGATTAGATGGCAGGGTTGTGTTGACACAGTTGAATCCCAAAATGCAGATCCTGTTGGCCGGGCAAGACGGTGGGCAGAAGCAAGTCATCGCAACGGATAGTGGGCGGGCCGCTCTCACACAGGATGGTATGCGCCTAGCCTATCCTACAGCGGAAGGTATCATGATCTATGACCTGACGAATGGGGAAGCCATTGGGGTCTCTGGGGTGTTCGGGCGAGATCTGCACTGGTCGCCAGACGGCAGCCAGATTGCATCGGTAAGTCCAGGTGATTCGTTTGGCATATTCATCACCGAGAGTGATGGCAAGAATTCCAAGCAGCTCTCTAATCTGGGGTATGAATCGATCGCAGGTTGGTCGCCGGATGGTTCCACCCTCTATTACGCAATTCCTGGTTCGGGGGGAAATGGTTTCTTGCTCCGCGCGGTGGAGGTTAGCACAGGACATACTCAGGATCTGTTCGTGCTGGAAAACTCATCTCGCAAAGCCCCGATGCCGGCGGTATCGCCCGATGGAAAGTGGATTGCCTATCGCGCCAGCGATAACAGCAGCCTGTATATCAAGGGAATGGATGGAAGCTCAGCAAGCCTAGTTCTAGATAACCCTGCCATGGCGATTAATGGTATCGCCTGGGAAAAAGAGAGCCACTTGCTGGGCGTGAGTTTGATTACGCCCGAGCTCCCAGATGGCGAGATCATCTTAATCGCGCCGGATAGTTGTGAAACCTATCGACTTCCTCGATTGAGTGGCGAAGTAGATGGTGTACTCATCCCGTAAGCCATCCGAACAAACAATTGATTAAAAAATAGAACTGATGGAGAGCAACTCAGTGTTGCTCTCCATCCACCTTCTTTGAGGAACGTTATGACCCTTCGAATTCGCAATTACAGTTTATGGCTGATAGTAATCATCACCCTATCCGGGTGTGCTCCGACATTATCCAATAATTCACAACCGCCCGCAATGGCGTTCCCGATTACTTCGACACTTTATCCAACGGCTACTCATCTTTCGGCTACCATGACACCTACAACCACACCCCTCCCATTACCAACATTGACAGCTACCCTACAGGTTTCGCCACTGGTTCAAGATACTACTTCTGTCTTTATCGGTGAAACGATCCCAGATGGAACTAATATCCAACCCGGACAGAAATTCAAAAAGACGTGGACTCTTAAGAATGGAGGCAATTCTGCCTGGAATGCGGGAATGGTCCTCACAAGAACTTCATCCTCCCCAGCCAATGAAACGCTTGGCAGTCCAGAGCAGATTCCACTCTCCAAAGAAGTAGAACCTGGAGCGACCATCCAAATTGAAGTTGATCTGGTTGCGCCAAAACAAAACGGTCAATTCACCGTTTACTACCAACTTCAGAATGAGACTGGTTTGCCAGTACCGAGTAGCCAGATTTGGGTAGCCATTACCGTTGGAAATGTTCCTTTACCAGGTTCGGGAGGCGTTACTGCACAACTTGTAACAGCTTCGATGCAAAATGAGGAATTTACTATAGATTTTTGTATGCAAGTTCCTGATGGACGGCAATGGTATCCTTGGGGGGTAATTCTGCTTGCCAATCAACAAAGATACGCCCCAACAGGCAGCCGCATTGATCCTGCTGGAGCGACAACAGCCAATAAATGCTTCAGCTTCAGTTTCCTGGTTTCGATTGCCTCAGGTACAAATTATGAGTTAACAATCGAAAAAGTAGAATTACCTCCAGAAGTGCATCAGGCTGAAAATTGTGCTTATGCTCAGAAAACGCTTAAGGTAATGTACCTGGGATTAGATTTTGAGTGCTCCGGGCCTGGGTCATGGTATTCTAATCTGGTATTGCCACCAGGTATGACAAAGGAACGTGCCGATCAATTAATCCTGGATGCGATGTCCAGTTCGATTTATGGTCCTTGGAAGTTAGATGGAATTGCTCCTTAAAGATAACTGCTCTTCGAACTTGTGTTGCAGTTCTTGCAAACTGATGGATAATGTTAAGACATCGACCCATATCTGATGGCAGGAAGTGTATTCAATGAACACCGTACATCGGCATAGGCATCTGGCAGGTTATTCTTTTCAATTCACTTTCGTTCTGGTTTTCAAAATGTCGGGCTTGTAAGTTTGGCTTCATCTTTTCAATTTGCGTTTTCGCTGTTGGTCAAAGGTTTGGTTAATTGTGACTTGCAATTATCTGGCGTTTCTTTCGGTCAAGTCACTTTGGTTAAATTTCGATTCAAGGAGAAATCTTATGATAATCACAGGCATCAATTGGGGATACTTGATTATCCAAATGTTGATCTTCGGGATTTACCCTTTACTCAGCCTCGTTGTTGCATTGTTTGGCTTGCGCCGAAGTCATGTCACTGGAATTACTCAGGTTCTCTGGGCATTGTTAATCGTTGCAATTCCAGTCTTAGGCGCTTTGGCGTTTTTCATCGTAAAACCAATTGAAAATAACCAGCTCTAAATTATCTCTCTGGCAAGCCGTGTTTTGCGGTTATTACCAAGTCAAAGTTGTGTGTAAAGAGGTTGCATAACATAGCGATCACTTCGATGGAACCGGATGGCATGCTAAGGTGTAGTATTTTAAATGGACACAAAAAGGAATTGAAAACGCATCACAGATTCACTGCAAATCATTGAAACAAAATCTGTTTTCATGAAGAGGCTCATATGATACGCCGAGCCACATTGCTTTTAATTCTCATTTTTGCTGTGATTGTAGCTATGTTTATACTTCCGCCAATTCTGCGCATGCGGAGTACTGCCCCGTTAACTTTATCATCACAGCCTGATTTTGTAGTCACTCCAGAAAAAACGATTGCGCCGAATCCCAATTCGAGCAATGCCATTACGTTGATAGCGGTCACAGACAAGCCAAATGGTGTTGCTCCCCGCCTCCAAGCGCATCCCATAGAACCAACAACGCTCGAGGATTTGCCTGAATACGCCCCGATTGACTTTGGGCATCACTACACTTATGCCGCCAGCCCAACTCGCAAGATTCTCGCAGTCATAATCTGGCCTGGTGAGTTGGGCGCAGGGGGTAAGTTGCATTTGATTGACCTTGACACCTGGACTGATAAGTCCACAGAGGTGCGAATTGACAATCACGTGAATGATCTAACGTTTAGTGCAGATGCGAGATCACTCTATTGGACAATGCCCACCGGACGCGACCCAGCGCATGGAATGCCACGTGATTATCAACTCTACAGTTTCGACCTCGAGAGTCAGCAGTTGTCTGTCAACGCGCAATTTCCTTCGTCCTTTATGCCTTGGTTCCAGCACTTGTCTTCGGGCAATCTAGCCATCTTTGGTGTTCCCACTAACCTCAACAATCTCACGGAGGAC
Organism: uncultured Methylomonas sp.; assembly: GCA_964529085.1. GTDB lineage: Bacteria > Pseudomonadota > Gammaproteobacteria > Methylococcales > Methylomonadaceae > Methylomonas. Next base: position 18,841 of record CAZGUM010000044.1, read on the forward strand.
ATGCCGTATTTATTCATTGTTGACGCAGCGAGAAATCGTATTCTGTCAGATATTCGTCTCGATGGTGTGAAGGCAGGACAATTCCACGAGCAAGTGATGGATGCCGCAGCCTCGGCGCAGGAAGCGTCCTGGCAGTATGTGATGTACAGTCCTGGTTTGGCATGGGATTTGGATCGTGAGGTCTTATACATCGCTCATGCCGATGACGACAAAATTACAGTGGTTGATTTGCTAAAGGGAAGCGTTGTGAAACAAACACAAATCCAGGCGTGGCAACCATTCTTGCAATGGATGGCAGATTCATTAGCGCCTGCCGCAGAAGCGAAAGGCGGTCCCTGGTTGGGAGTGCGTCTCCTCTTGAGCAGCGATGGGGAGCGACTCTATGTCTTCCGCGAAAAAACGGAGATGGGGATCTCCAGTCCGGTGGACTTGCGTGTGATCGCAACCGATGGAATGCGAGAGATCAGTCATCTCAATGACCTGCTGACCGATTTCGCTCTTAGCCCTGATGGAAAATCGCTCCTGGTTATCAAAGCCGAAGTCGACAAATCCTACAGTTTTGATTCAACAGTGAGTCGAGACGTGTATATCCTTGATTCGGAAACCTTGCAGGAGCGCACCCACATACGAATAGATCAGGTCGATCAACTCTGGTTCGATGGTTTCTCTGCAGATGCCCATTCTGTCTACTTGAGAGGGTCTTCTGCGCAGTGGGTTGAAGGAAGCGGCTGGAGGAATTGGCAGACAACATGGCAGTTGTTGGATCTTAATTCTTATCACCTCACTTCGAAAGGGGCATCAGGCGGGGCGTTTGGTGCTTTATTGCATCTTGTCCCATAATGAAAATATCTTTTAGGAGTATGCCGAGACGAAAAGACACATGAAGACCACCGGGTGAATTAAGCCATATCGTCAAGCAGAACATACTTGATGATGCTCAACCAGTTACCGACACGGACGGACCACCCGTCCGTGTTTTTTTTTATCATTCCGCGCATGTCATTTGATAATCCCATACAAATCCCCTTCATCATTCGGGGGCAGGAAATCACTGCGAATGATCTGTTGTATCAAAGTCGTGATAGGAAGGTGCAGTTTCAATATCCTGATCCGCGTCCTCTGCTCAATCAAATCGTGCTTTCCGACCCCACTCAACTCCAGCGCGACTTTGCCCATGTACGTGTCCGCGAGATCATCAACTTTCTGGCCGAAGCCGGCAAAGCCATGACTCGCAACCATGCCCGTATGCAGCAAGCCTGTCGTTTCAGCATACCCTTCAGCGCATTGCCGGAGTCCATCGTGAAAGGCAGTTATGACCTCATTCCCATCGTGTTCTCGAAGCTGGCCTTACGCACGATGGTCGAGAACGAGATCGGCTCCCGGTATTTGGATGGCTGGGTGGAGATGCCCTATGCGGACAAGATCGCAAGACGGCGTGCATATGGCGCGCGAACTCTGCATTTCATTTCAGGGAATGTGCCGGTGGTGGCCGCCTTGAGTATCGCCCGCGCTGCATTGATCAAATCAGACAACATCATCAAGGTCACACCCAATGACCCGCTCACGGCCTGGGCGATCATCGGTGCGATGCTGGATGTCGATCCGAACCATCCGGTCACAAAACATTTCTCGGTCCTGTATTGGTCAAAGGAGTTGCAGGACTTCGAGCATGACTTGATCCAGCCGCGTTATCTGGAAAAGATCATCTCGTGGGGCGGTGCATTGGGCGGAGTCAATTCCACTTTGAATCATGGCAGCCTGCAAGCTTCTGGTATTGATGTGATCGCATTGGGACCAAAGTTCAGCATTTCCATTTTAGGTTCAGAAGCATTCAAATCATCAGAAGAAATCAATCACGTTGCCAAACTCACCGCCAAGGATGCTGGATCGTTCAATATGGAGTCTTGTGGGTCGGCGCGTTTTCATTTTGTGCAGGCTAACCCGGATCAAGCCAAGGAATATGCCAGGCAGTTGTATCTTTACATACAAGCGCAAGACTCGGCACTGAGCACAATCCCAAAGAACTTTCCAATCGAACTCTATGATGAACTGGAGGCAGCCCGCACTCAGGATGATTTGTATTATGTTGTCGGCGGAGAAAAGAAGGAAGGGGCTGTTGTAGTCAGTCTCGCTGGTGAGGCACCGGATTTCTTCCCAACCCATAGAGTTGTGATTGTCATTCCATTTACAGGTGATCCAATCCAACTTGCCGACCGTATTCACCCATCCACTCAGACTGTTGGCATCTATCCAGAGTCCTTGAAAGACTCATTACGAGATTTGCTTGTCGCGCGCGGCGTCTGCCGTTTTATCTCCATTGGACACACGATTGATTACGCCATCGGCGGTCCATTCAATTCCTACGAGATCATGCGGCGTGCCTGTCGTTGGATCTTGGATGAGTCCTATCCATCCAAAACAACCCTGCCCTGGTTTTATCTGCGCAAAGCCTGGCAGATCTTCAAACACCATATTTTTTAGGAGATTCACTTCATGACTGACCATATTCTTTCGGGCACACCCGAATCCTGGACGCGCCTGCCTGTTCAGACTTTGTTCTCGCTTTCCAAAAGTGAACTGGACGCTTTGCAGTTGCACTGGGCGCAAACCCGTTTCCAGCATTTACAGGAACGTATCCCGGCGCTGGATGCCCTGGCGGAAAAACAGGGCGTGAAGATCATTGAGGATTTTGAGACCCTCGCCTCGATGCTCTTCACCCACCAGGTCTATAAGAATTACCCATTCGCTTTCATCGAACGCAAATTGTTCACTGAACTCACAAGATGGCTGAACAAACTGACGGCGCATGATCTTTCCACACTTGATATGCGCGGCGTGAACACCATTGATGAATGGCTGACGCGCCTGGATGAAGCCGGCATGTTCGTCTTTCACTCGACCGGCACCAGCGGCAAGTTGAGTTTCTTTCCGCGCAGTCAGACGGAAAAGGAAGCCTGGGTCGAAGGTACCTATGCTTTTCTTGAAGCCTTCATGCCGGGCATTCGCGATCTACATCTCCCGGTCTTCTGGCCCGCCTATCGCAGCGGACGGCAGGTGTCCATGCGTCTGATCACGCACTTTGGTCCAGTGCTGGCGGGCAGTGATACGGAATATCACAGCCTATTCAACACACCCATGTCGGCGGACTTCATGTCGCTGGCCATGCGCATGAAGCATGCTCAGGAACACGGCGACCTGACCACAATGGATACAATCAAAGCCATCTTCAAAACCAAAGGCGAGATCGTTACACTCAAAGCGCGCAAAGCGGGTCTCACCAAAAATTTCTTCGACAAGATGGTGCGCGAGTATCGTGGTCGGCGCGTCTTCCTGATGGCATCCGCTGCGGACCTGCTGGATGTGGCACTGGAGGGATTGGCTGCCGGACAGGAAAAGGTGTTTGCACCTGACTCGGTTCTGCTCACTGGCGGCGGCTTCAAAGGACGCAAAGAAATTTCGGATTGGAAAGAACTTCTCAAGAAATTCTACGGTGTGGATCAGGTCTTCATGTCATACGGTATGACCGAACTCAATACCTACAACATTGCCTGTCCCAAAGGTGTCTATCACGTCTTCCCGTGGAACATCCCGATGGTTCTGGATCAGGACGGTACACCGTTGCCCCGCGCCGGCATTCAGACCGGTCGCGCAGGATACTTCGATCTGCTTGCCCAGACCTATTGGGGCGGCATCCTGACCGGTGACCGCATCACGGTCCACTACGATGATGAATGCGGCTGTGGCTGGCAAGGTCCGTGGATCGAGGACAACGTTCAACGCTTCACCGAACTGATGGGCGGTGAGGACATCATCTCCTGCGCAGGTGTGCAATCGGCTTACAGCGACTTCATGGAATACATCGCCGCTGATGTGCCGGAGGGAACGTAGGCCGTATGGATGTAGCTGCACTGACCATGCTGGTCTTTGGAATGGTGATCGTTGGGTCTGGATTAACCGGACTCCTCGCACCTCATGTTCTCCAAACAATGTTGGGCATATCGGAAACCGGACAGGCCACTCAACTATTTATCATGGCATCCTCTCAGGCGTCGTTGGCGATGGGACTGTATTACATCCTGGCATCTGTCCACGAAACGCGTATCTTTTTTCAGTGGAGCGTGCCGCTCAGGATCATCAACTTCTTGGTGTTTGCCGCAATGATCCCGCTTGGAATTGCTCCAACTCAATGGTTGATGGTGGCGGGACTTGAAATAGTAGGTGCATTTGCAACAGCGATTGCACTGGCTTCCAAAAATAATTTCATATATAACCCGTTCCATGTATTGCGGATTTCCAGTGTGACCCTGGCACTCGTTGGAGCCATCCTAACTTTCAAACCATTTGGTGTATATGGCAGTGCTTCCGCCTTCCTGTTGATCTCCAGCATCGGCATGCTGTATGCCTATCACAAGTTCGTTACGGTGCAGACCAGGGATCAATGATGCAGCATCCAGCATTTGAGTTTCATTGCATCCCGATCGGGATCAACAACTGTTTTCTGCTGCGTGGAGGAACGACCATCCTGATCGATGCCGGTGCGCCAGGTCATGTGAAGGACTTCATGCACGGCATGGACCGCCTCGGTATTTCGCTTCGGGAGATCGATCTCATCCTGCTGACACACGGGCATGCCGATCACATTGGTTGTCTGCATCAAATCCAAACTCTCACAGATGCGGAAGTCGCCATGCACGCAGCGGATTGTGCGTGGGTCGAAAGCGGCGAACCAGACCTGCCGCCTGGCATCACCCCGTGGGGTCGCATGTTGATTGGAATGGGACAGGTTTTATACAAACCTCGCATTTATCCGTGTCCGGTGGATTATGCCATTCCCTCCATTACATCCTCACTCATGAGCCAGGGTTTTGGCATTCCGGGTCAGGTTGTCCACACGCCGGGTCACTCGCCCGGTTCGATTAGCATTCTGCTCGATTCAGGGGAGGTCTTTGCAGGCGACATGGCGATGAACGCCTGGTTCTTGCGTTCGACACCGGGATTGCCGGTGCTGGCAGAGGATATGAGTCTGGTGATACAGAGCTGGAAGCGGCTGATCCGCATGGGCGCCAAACGCGTCTACCCGGCGCATGGAGCAGATTTCCCGATTGAGATCATCCAAAAGGAAATCCAGGCATGGGAGCAGGCGCGCGGAAGTAAGACTGGAACTCATACATAAAAAGAGCAATCTCTTTTGTTAGCGACACGGACGGAGTACCCGTCCGTGTCTTTTTGTATCATGCCGTCCATGCCTGAACCTCAAGATCAATTCGCTGCCTCGCTTGCTTCCGAAGCTGTGGAAGTGTTGGAAGATCATCTGCTCTTTCCGGGTGGTTATCTCTTGCCGCTCTCTGCGCGTGGCACAGGCGTGCCGGGTATGGCCGATCGCCCGTGGTCACGTTTGACCTCGGATGTTTTCTATCCCAATCTGCCGGTCATGTACTCCTTTGCCATGCGACGCGAGCCACCGGATGTGTTGCGTGGTTCTTTGCGGGCACGTCGCACGCTCTTCGAAGGCTTCATGATGGCACTGGCGGAGAAGACCGGTCGCAGACCTTCCCTAGCAGAACGTTCCGCTGACCATGCGCTGGATGCCGCTGAGTCGGAACTGACCTTCGGCAAGCCGGCTTTCAAAATCGCGTTGATGAGCGCGCTCTTTGTGGAGCGTAATCGCTTCGAGGAAGCTGAAGCCGCACGCAGAGTCATTGAATCCAATTTGCGCGCACGTGGTCTAACGGCGCAACGCCTCTTCTATATCGCCGAGCGTGCCTTGCATCACTTTCAGCCGGGTGGAAAACTTTTCCCCGGATTGGATGAGCCAACCTTATTTCTTGAAGAGACTCTGCCACTCATGCCTGCACCCTCCCGACAGGTCTTGCCGGTGGATGACTCGGTTTGGATCGGCACGCATGCCCGGGATGGACGCGATGTGCATTTCTCCTTCACCAGGGGACTCGATCCGGCTGTGCCACCTCCACCCCATGCGACAACTTTAATTCTTGGTGAACCGGGTGCAGGCAAGACCAGTCTCTTACGTTGGATCATGCTGCAGCGATTGCTGCAAGGACGCACGGTCATTTCCATTGATCCCGAAGGCGAGAATAACAAGCTGTGTGATGCGGTCGGTGGGAAGGTTGTGCCGGCTGGTATTCCAGAGGATAAAGACACTTGTTTGATCCATCCATTGCAAGGGGAGAACCCGGCTGAACTTTTGCTGGCCGTGCGCTTCCTGATTGCGGCGCTTGCGGGTGAGTCGGTTTTATCGCCCGGTGTACAAGCTGCCCTGCATGAAGCCGTGAAGCGACGTTGGGATCGAAGACCCGGCGCGATGTCTATTACGGAATTCGTGGAGACTCTGGGGACGATCAATGTTCCTGAAGCTGCGATGCCATTGGCATTGTTACGTCCCTTTATGCGCGGTGGTTTATTCGAAGGCTTCTTTGATCGTCCAAAGGCTTTGTTGTCCCCGCACTTCCCCGCTGGTCAATGGTGGAACTTCGATCTCTCCTCTTTGCGTGAAGAGAACCGCGCTATCGTGCATTCTGTGCTGGCCTGGTTTTTGTATCACGCGGTCACGGTCGGCAAGCAGCCGATGGACATCTTCATCGATGAAGGCTGGCGCTTGTTACGCAGTGGTCCCTTCACAGACTTGCTGGATGAACTGGGCAGACGCGCACGCAAACGTGGCGTCGGCGTGACACTCATCACGCATCTTCCAGCCGACCTGATGAAGAACCCGACTTCGTTGAGTCTGGCATCCACAGCGTTTATTGGTCGGCTTGGACCGGATGAAGCCTTTGCCTTCTATCGTTC
>CAZGUM010000045.1:0-10109 GCA_964529085.1 uncultured Methylomonas sp.
CTTGATGAAGAGGCGGCCAGAAACATTCTGACGTTTGCGTTTGCCAATGAGATGGTGGATAAGGTCGAGAACGCCGAATTAAAAGCCTTGCTGCTGAAAGAGTTGTTGGAGCGGTTTCCGGCGATCAGTTTATAAGATCGAAGCGACTGAAACTTCAAGCTCAGGTAGGGCCACTAAACTAAGGCTATCGGCTTTTGTCAGTACCGATTTATAGAGATAGTCGCCGTCCTGGGGTTGTCGATAAACCTCCAGGCAGTTGTCGATCAGGTTAACGATCCAGTATTCCGGGATGTTGTGGCTGGCGTACAAGCGCAGTTTTTGCTGGCGGTCAAAGCGCAGGGTGCTGTCGGAAACCTCGACCAGCAAAATAACATCCGCGGCGTCGGGGTGACGCGAGCTATAGAAACTGGGCTCCGGACGTAACAATAGGAAATCGGGCTGTGGTTCGGAAAGATCACCAAGTTGTACCGGATTTTGTACGCTGGGAATTGCTTGACCGTGAGTAAGTAAAGTAAGAAAACTGTTGAGCCGGTTAACATGCCCAGCATGATTAAATCCTATTGGTGCCATATGCAGTATCTCTCCTTCAATCAGTTCTAAGTGGCTTTCGGGCGGAAAAATTCCGGCCTCGCCCATGCGATGCCACTCGGCTATGTCGGTGAGGTGTTTTTGCGGAAAGACGGCGACCATAGTTTTATCCCATTAGCGAATCGACTTTCTCGATTCTAGTGTTTAGTAATAACGAAATCAATTAAACCAATTAGTTAACGATGAGTATATTTCCAGTAGAACAAATCCGCGCCGATTTTCCTATCCTCGGCGAAACCATTCGTAACAAGCCTTTGGTTTATTTGGATAACGCCGCCAGTTGTCAGAAGCCGCAAGCGGTGATCGACAGTATCGTGTACACCTATAGCCACGAATACGCCAACATCCATCGTGGCGTGCACACTTTGAGTGTGCGGGCTACGGACAAGTTTGAAGGTGCTCGGGAAAAGGTCAGGGCGTTTATCAACGCCGCCAGCACTAAAGAGATCATTTTCGTGCGCGGTGCCACCGAAGCGATCAATTTGGTGGCGCAGAGTTACGGTAAGTCGCAGCTTAAACACGGCGACGAAATTGTCATTAGCGCCATGGAGCATCACGCGAATATCGTGCCTTGGCAAATGCTTTGCCAGCAAATGGGTGCGGTATTGAAAGTGGCGCCGATGAATCAGCAAGGCGAGTTGTTGTTCGACGAGTTTGAGCAGTTGTTGAATGTCAAAACCAAACTGGTGGCCATCACCCAAATGTCCAACGCCCTGGGTACGATCAACCCGGTGGAAAAAATTATCGCGGCGTCCCATGCTAAAGGCATTCCGGTAATGCTGGACGGCGCGCAGGCAATTCCGCATATGGCGGTGGATGTGCAAGCCTTGGACTGTGATTTTTACGTGTTTTCCGGTCACAAGCTGTATGGGCCGTCGGGTACCGGCGTGTTGTATGGCAAGCAGGCATTGTTGGAAGCCATGCCGCCCTATCAAGGCGGCGGCGATATGATTCGGCAGGTCACTTTCGAAAAAACCGAATACGCCGGCCTGCCGCATAAGTTCGAAGCGGGCACGCCGGCCATTGCTGAAATCATCGGCTTGGGTGCGGCGATCGATTACATCACTGCCATTGGTATGGATAACATTGCCGCCTATGAAGCCGAGTTACTGGACTATGCCACTCAGCAGGCCAAGCAGATTAAAGGCCTCAACATCATCGGCCAAGCGGCGCATAAGGGCGGCATTTTGTCCTTCACGCTGGATCGGATTCATCCGCACGATATAGGCACCATGCTGGATAGTTTGGGTATTGCGATTCGTGCCGGGCACCACTGTGCGATGCCGGTGATGGACTTTTACAGCGTACCCGCCACGGCGCGGGCTTCGTTTGCCATGTACAATACTCGCCAAGAAATCGATGTGTTGATGCAAGGCATCAAATCCCTAATAGAGGTGTTCGGCTAATGTTTGAAGATTTGCGCGATCTATATCAAGAGGTTATATTCGACCACAACCGCAATCCCCGCAATTTTCGGGTGATGGACAATGCCAATCGACAGGTGGAAGGCTTTAATCCCCTGTGCGGCGATAGGCTGACTTTGTTTTTGAAAATAGATGATCACGTCATCAGCGATGCCAGTTTTCAGGGCTCCGGTTGCGCGATTTCCACGGCGTCGGTGTCTTTAATGACTGAAATCGTCAAAGGTAAAACCGAAACCGAGGCCGATGCTTTGTTCAAACAGTTTCATGAAATGACCACCGGCAAAACCGAAGATATTAATCTGGAAGCGATTGGCAAATTGGCGGTTTTAGCGGGCGTCCGCGAGTATCCGGCGCGAGTGAAATGTGCGACGCTGGCTTGGCATACTTTAGATGCTGCCTTAAAAAACGAAGCCCAGTCTATTTCCACCGAGTAAGTTATCGCGCGTGACGAGTTTGTCGGAACAAGGCGCGGTGGTCTATGCCGAGGACTCGGTGTTGGCCGCCAGTCGGGCGCTTGCCGAGCGCTTGGGCTGGCCCTTGCTCGCTTTGCCAGCGCTATCCGCCGAAGCCCCGCAAGTGTTTTTCCTTTGTTATCGGGATGCTTGTCTGAAGTTATTGGATAAACAGGCCTTGAAAAAAGGCGGTTTGGCGGTCGATGTCGATCCGCGTCCCGGCGAGCAACATTCCTATCCCGCGCCCAAAAAAGACTTGTTAGCTCAGGCGATCGGCAAGAAAACCAAAACCGTCATCGACGCGACTACGGGCTGGGCGCAGGACAGCTTGGCTTTGTTTCGCATGGGTTATGACGTGCAGTGCATCGAGCGCTCGCCGGTAATGGCCGAATTGATTCGAGATGGCTTTCAGCGTTTGGCGCAAAAAGACTGGGTGCGGAGCCGGCAATTGCAAGCGCCCAGTCTAATGGTCGGTAACGCTATCGAATTACTGAATGGTTTGTCTATTGCACCGGATTGTATTTATCTAGACCCTATGTTTCCCCAAAAACGCAAGCAAACGGCGGCAACACGCAAGTCGATGGCGATATTGCGCGATATTTTAGGGGACGATCTGGACAGGGGCGATCTGTTTGCGGCGGCATGGCAGGCGACGGGGAAGCGCGTGGTGGTCAAAAGCCCCGATTATGCGGAGCCGCTAGGCGGCAAGCCCAGCGAAAGCTATCAGGGCAAATTGCTCCGATACGATGTTTATCTGAAATAAATTGGCAGACAAAACTTAAACCCAAACGAGGCAAACATGAGCGATTGGATTGATGTGGCAGCGGAATCGGCACTGGCAAATGGTGAACACGTCGTGGTCGATGTCGACGGTACCGATGTGGCGATTTTTAAACTTGATGGTCAATGTTATGCCATAGAAGATGTGTGCACACATGATGGTGCTGAAATAGCCAGCGGCGAGCTGGATGGCGCTGAAATTGTCTGTCCGCGTCACGGGGCGCGGTTTTGCGTTAAAACCGGCGCCGTCAGATGCGCACCCGCGTATGAAGACGTCGCGACCTTTCCGGTACGAGTAGTCGACGGCAGAATTCAAGTAGCCGATCCAAATTGACCTGCGCAAGATAAACGGCGAAAAATCCCAGTCGGCGTTAGAATCGCCGATCATTTGCTTAAATCGTACCCACTTTTTGCATAAACATGGAACATCTCATTTGGAATATAGACCCTATTCTTGTCGATTTCGGCTTTCTGAAAATTCGCTGGTATGGCTTGATGTTCGCATCCGGCTTCGTCGGCAGTTTTTTAACCATGCAATGGATTTACCAGCGCGAAGGCAAGAACATCGAAGAACTCGACACCCTGCTTTGGTACATGGTGATCGCGACCATTGTGGGCGCGCGCCTTGGCCATACCATGCTGTACGATCCCGCCTACTATTTGTCTCATCCCTTAAAGATTTTAGCGGTCTGGGAGGGCGGCTTGGCTAGCCACGGCGCGACGTTGGGTATCATCCTGGCCTTATATTTGTATCGGCGCAAATACGGCGACAGTTATTTTTGGTTGTTGGATAGAGTCAGTATTCCGACCGCCTTGGCAGGCGCCCTAATCCGCATCGGCAATTTCTTTAATTCCGAGATTCTCGGGATTCCCACGGAATTACCGTGGGGAGTGGTGTTTTCGCGGATCGATCCACTGCCGCGTCACCCCGTACAGCTTTATGAAGCCGCGTGTTACCTGATGATTTATCTGATTTCACTGGCGATTTACAAAAAGCAGGCCGATAAGCCAGGGTTCGTGTTCGGTTGTTTCATCAGCATGTTGTTCACCGTGCGCTTTGTCCTGGAATACTTCAAAACCGAGCAAGCCATGTACGAGACCGGTGTGATGTTTACCACCGGCCAGTTACTTAGCCTGCCGTTTGTGTTGGCGGGCATTGCTTGCATCGTCTGGTCTTTAAAAAACCGTCAGCCCAACCCGGTGGCGTAATCGTTTATAATCCACGGTTTTTTGAATGCGCCGGGCATAGTTCGGCGTCTCGTGCCCCGTGTGGGTATTGGCTTGGGTTTTGAGGTTCATGCAAGAAATTAATCCGATTAAATACAAGATAGCCGACCTGCGCGAGCGTAGCGCGGGCCTGAAAAGCTATCTTGATTTCGACAGCAAAAGCGAGCGCCTGGTGGAAGTACTGCGCGAGTTGGAAGATCCGGCGATCTGGAATAAGCCGGAGCAAGCACAAGCCATGGGTAAGGAACGGGCCATGTTGGAAGGCATCGTCAATACGATCTTGGAATTGGAACGGGGCTTGTCTGACGCCGAAGAGTTGCTGTCGATGGCGGTGGAAGAAAACGACGAAGAAACCGTCGATACCGTGGCCGCCGATCTTGAAGAGTATGAAAAGAAAGTAGCTGCGTTGGAGTTTCAACGGATGTTCTCCGGCGAGATGGACGCCAACAACGCGTTCCTGGATGTGCAATCCGGTTCCGGCGGCACCGAGGCCCAGGATTGGGCATCAATGATCGAACGGATGTATCTGCGTTGGGGCGAAGCCAAAGGCTTTAAAACCGAACTCATTGAAGAATCGCCGGGCGATGTAGCCGGGATCAAGAGTGCGACCATCAAATTCGAAGGACCTTATGCGTTTGGATGGTTGCGCACCGAAACCGGTGTGCATCGCTTGGTGAGAAAATCGCCGTTCGATTCCGGTAATCGCAGGCATACCTCGTTTGCTTCGGTGTTCGTCTCGCCGGAAATCGACGACGATGTGGAAATTGACATCAACCCTGCCGATCTGCGCATTGATGTCTACCGAGCCAGCGGTGCCGGCGGCCAGCACGTCAACCGGACCGAATCAGCGGTGCGGATTACACACGGCCCCAGTGGCATTGTGACCCAATGCCAAAGCGATAGGTCGCAGCATAAAAACAAAGACACGGCGATGAAGCAGTTGAAAGCCAAGCTTTACGAAATGGAGATGCTGAAACGCAGCGAAGGCTTGCAAGCAATTGAAGACTCCAAATCCGACATCGGCTGGGGTAGCCAGATTCGTTCGTATGTTTTAGACCAGTCCCGCATCAAAGACTTGCGCACCAACGTCGAAACCGGCAATACCCAGGCTGTGCTAGATGGTGCGCTAGATCAGTTTATCGAGGCTAGTTTGAAGAGCGGGTTGTAATACTTCGGTATTTTCTAGCCGACCATAGGTAACTTGAAGCTGCATCATCGAATACTGAAGCAGCTTGAATAAAACAATATTTTTTGAATACACATGTCAGAACTCGAACACGACGAACAAGAACAGATCAAACAACGCCGCGAAAAACTTAACGCTTTGCGTGAAGAAGGTATCGCATTTCCAACCGATTTTCGGCGTAATGTGGTCGCCGGTGAGTTGCTGGCCGAATACGGCGATAAAACCGAGGAAGAGCTGCTGGCCGAGCCGATTCGAGTGAAGATAGCCGGGCGAATGATGACGCGTCGTATCATGGGTAAGGCGAGTTTTTGCCATTTGCAAGATATGTCGGGGCAGATTCAAGTTTACGTCGCGCGAGACAATTTGCCGGAAGGTGTTTACAACGACCAGTTTAAAAAATGGGATATTGGCGATATCCTCGGTGCCGAAGGGACTTTGTTTAAAACCAAGGTCGGCGAATTGAGCGTCAGATTAGACGATATTCGGCTGCTGACCAAAGCGTTACGACCCTTGCCGGAAAAGTTTCACGGCATTGCCGATCAGGAGATCAAATACCGCCAGCGCTATCTGGATTTGATTATGAGCGACGAGACGCGCAAGACCTTTCTGATGCGTTCGAAGATCGTCAATTACATTCGCGAATTTTTGATCGCCCGCGACTTTTTGGAAGTGGAAACGCCGATGATGCAGGTGATTCCCGGCGGCGCGACTGCCCGGCCGTTCACGACTTTCCACAATGCGCTGGATATGGAGTTATATCTGCGCATCGCGCCGGAACTGTACCTAAAACGGTTGGTGGTGGGCGGTTTCGAACGGGTGTTCGAGATCAACCGTAACTTCCGCAACGAAGGTTTGTCCACTCGGCATAATCCCGAGTTCACGATGATGGAGTTCTACCAAGCGTACGCCGAATACGGCGACTTGATGGATTTGACCGAAGCGATGTTGAAAGGCATTGCGGAAGAAGTGGTGGGTAATTCGGTGATCGAATATCAAGGCGATCAATACGATTTCGGTAAGCCGTTCGCGCGGATGACAGTGTTGGAATCCATCCTGCATTTCAATCCGGAATTGACTTTGGTTGATTTGACGACTCGCGAAGCGGCGGTCAAGGTCGCCGAGAAACTGAAAATTCCGGTTAAAGACAGTTATGGTTTGGGCAAGGTACAAATCGAAATTTTCGAAAAAACCGTCGAACACCGCTTGATGAACCCGACTTTCATTACCGCCTATCCGGTGGAAGTATCGCCGCTGGCGCGCCGTAACGACAATGATCCGCATGTCACCGATCGTTTTGAGTTTTTCGTCGGCGGCCGCGAGATTGCCAATGGTTTTACCGAGTTAAATGATGCCGAGGACCAAGCCGAACGCTTCCAGAAGCAGGTGGAAGAAAAAGAGGCCGGCGACAATGAAGCCATGCATTTCGATGCCGATTATATTACCGCGCTGGAACACGGCATGCCGCCGACTGCCGGCGAAGGTATCGGTATCGACCGTTTGGTGATGTTGTTCACCAATTCGCCGAGCATCCGCGATGTGTTGTTGTTTCCGCATATGCGCCCCAAAAACTGATAATGCAAGCAGACGTTTGTTCTGCGTTATTGCTATTGACGATTGCTGCTTAAGTCGTAATCGTCTCAGGACCTAAGAGAAAATTATGAGCGTTGAAGCCAAACAATTTAAAAATGCCCTCAAGTTATGGGCCAGCGGCGTGACCGTGGTTACCACTCGGGGTCGCGACAATCTGCTTAGAGGCATGACCGCGACGGCGTTTAGTAGCGTTTCTCTGGAGCCGCCGCAAATTCTGGTATGTCTAAATCAAGCGACCGATACCGGTGCTGCCTTATTGGAAAGCCGCCATTTCGCGGTGAATATTCTCAACAGCGGGCAAGAAAGCGTTTCCAACCAATTCGCGGGCAGTATTACCCAAGAGCAGCGTTTTGCCAGCGTTGCCTGGCAAGCAGGGGAAAGCGGCGCGCCGATTTTGACCGAAGCCCTGGCTGCACTGGAGTGCCGGGTTGTGCAACAAATTCAGGCCGGGAGTCATTGGGTGATCATTGCTGAAGTCGATAGCGTGGTTTGCCGGGAAGGCGACCCTTTGCTGTATTACAATTCAGCTTATCGTTCGGTCGCGGCGCAAGATTAAGTCAAAACATTCCGGCAAGAGTTTGTTGCGTCAATATTGTCGACAATTGTCGTGTTTGCTACAAATATCCTAGTTTTTGTGGGTGAATAGATGCGGCTTTTTAGATGCGTTTTTTGTAACTCTATGAACTGCAAGCGAATTAGCTGGCTTTGGAAAATGGCAGTTATTTTGCATAGATAACTTTGGATTTTATCCATCCTTCAGAGTTATCACGGAGTTATCAATGTCAATTAAGGTCATCAAAGAATTTTCTGAAAAAGCCAAGGGCGACGAGGGGCTGAAAGAAAAGTTGAAAGCCTGCGTCAAAATTAAGGAAATGCTGTTATTGGCTAAGGAAAACGGGTTTGAAATCGAGGAAGATGAACTGTACCCACCTAACGAACCGCAATTCGTTGAAGAACAGCTTTCAGAAAAACTTGCTAAAGCTTTACTAAGAGTTTAGCGACTGAAATTGCCATCCTGCCGCCCGGCAGGATGGTAGCCCGTTGGTTGTATTGTTTAAAACGGCTAGCCGGTAAATTTAAAAATCCACTCGACAACGGTAAACTACAGGTTTGCTGCTATCGAGGATTTTTAAAGCATGTTTAACGCGATCGACAGACCCCAATTAATGGGGATACTCAATGTCACCCCCGATAGTTTTTCCGATGGCGGTAAATTTACCGGCTTGGCGGCGGCGATAGCGCAAGCCGAAAAAATGATAGCCGAGGGTGCGGATATTATCGATGTCGGGGGCGAATCGACTCGGCCGGGCTCGGATCCTATATCCGCTGAGGAGCAAATCCGCCGGGTTGTTCCGGCAATAACAGCGATCAGGTCTATCGGTTCTACTGTCAAAATCAGCATTGATACTACTTCAAGCCAAGTGGCGGCGGCCGCTTTGGACGCCGGAGCAGGTATCATCAACGATGTCTCAGCCGGGCAGGGCGATCCCAATATGTTGGCTTTCGCGGCTTCGGCCCAGGTTCCCATAATCCTGATGCATATGCAGGGTACTCCCAAAACCATGCAGGATCAGCCGCACTACGAAAATGTGCTCGCCGATGTGATTGCCGCATTGCAACAACGTATCGCTGAAGCTTTAGTGGCCGGCGTATTAGCCGAAAATATTGCTATAGACCCCGGCATTGGTTTTGGCAAAGGTAAGCAAGACAATATTGATCTTTTAGCGCATTTGCGTACATTTGTCGATTTGGGTTACCCGGTGTTACTTGGTACCAGCCGCAAGCGCTTCATGGGCAGCATTTGCAATGTCGGCGAGCCAGCGGAATTGGTCACTGCGACGGCCGTGACCACCGCGTTGGGAGTGATGTCCGGCGTGCAGATGTTCCGGGTACACGATGTTAAAGCCAACCGCCAGGCGGCGGATGTGGCCTGGGCGATCAAACAAGCGCAGTGACGGTTTTACATCCGCGCCTGCAAGCTTTAGAACGGCAACTGCATCCCTCGCCGTTGACCAGGGTCGTAGACACTGCGTTGAGCAGTCGCGGGCTGGCGTTGTGGATCAAGCGCGACGACATGCTGCATCCGATTATATCCGGCAATAAGTGGCGCAAACTGAAATATATTCTCAACGACGCGTTATACAGCGGGGCCGATACCATTGTCAGCATGGGCGGGGCCTATTCCAATCATTTACACGCTCTGGCTTTTGTGGGGCGGGAATTGGGTCTGAAAACGGTCGGCTATATTCGAGGTGAGCGCCCTGCTCAACTTAATCCCACGCTTAGTGACTTAATCGATTGGAATATGGAGTTGCGTTTTGTATCGCGTAGTGACTTCCGGCAATTGCGAGAGTATACACAACACGAGAGCTTTCCTGAGCTGCGGCAAGGTCAGTATTGGTTGCCGGAAGGCGGCGCCACTGAGTTAGCCTTGCGGGGCGTTGCCGAGTTGCTTGATGAAATTGAACTGGAATTTGATACATTGGCCGTGGCCTGCGGTACCGGTACGACCTTGACGGGTCTGGTGGCCGCTGCGCCGCCTGCCAGCCAAGTACTGGGTGTAGCGGCTTTGAAGGGCGGCGACTTTCTGGCCGACGATGTTAAGCAAATGCTGGATACCCGGGGTATCACCGCTTACGCGGACTGGAGGATTTTATTGGATTACCATGGCGGCGGCTTCGGCAAAACTTCGTCCGCATTGCTAGGGTTTATCCGGGACTTTCAGAATCGGCATGACGTGGAGTTGGAACCAATCTACACGGGCAAACTGATGTTTGCGATTTATGAGCTGATCCAGCAAGACTATTTTCCGGCAGGGCAGCGGATAGTGGCTATCCATACCGGCGGTTTGCAAGGCAAGCG
>CAZGUM010000045.1:10209-12977 GCA_964529085.1 uncultured Methylomonas sp.
GATATGCTGCCCAGCAGCCCGACCCATTTTTTGTTGTTTCAAATTCTGTTCGGTACGCCGCATATCGTTGCCAGCAATCTATTACTGGTCAGTCACAATGAGTATCTGCAAGCCTTTAAAGGCAAATTGATCCTGATGACCTTGGTCATCATTGCGTTTTTTGGCATCGGCAGTTTGTTTATCCCTTACCGCGTGCTTTACATCATTACCGCCTGTTGGACGGTTTACCACGTTTTGAAGCAGCAGCACGGCATCGCGAAGGCGGTTTGCCGTTTGCCGAGTTGGGCGTTTTATTTGCAGTTATGGCTTAGCGTCAGCGCCGGAATTTTTATTTATATGGGGATATTTCTAAAAAATAGCCTGGAGCCGGACCAAGCCGCGTTGGTGTTGCAAGTGGCTAGCGCGTTAACGATGGCATTAGTGATCAGCACTTTAGTTTGCCAGCGCTATGTTCCGAGCCGTTTCGGCCAATATTTTCTGTGGGCCAATACCTTGCTGGTGGTGAGCAGTTGGTATGTTTACAGTGAGCAATATTATTTTCTGGCCATCCTGATGCCGCGTTTGGTGCATGACATTACGGCCTACAGTTTTTACGTCAGCCACGACGTCAACCGCCACGGCGAACAGCCGCAGAATAATTTGTTTAGAGCGGCCACGGCCTTTAGATTACCGGTCTGGCTGGTATTGCCTTTACTGTCTTTCCTGTTGACCTATTTATTGCAGGCCTATGGTGACGATTTGGTCAATCTGTTGCTGCAGACTTTGTTTGCCACTCAAATTTACAAAGCCGTAACCCTAGGTTTCCTCGGCTACTTGGCCCTGATGCATTACTACACCGAAGCCTTCGTCTGGGCTGCGGGTTCGCCGCTAAGACGTTATATTCGCTTTAGCGGCATCTAATCGGCTTAGTGTGGTAGCGTGTAACCCACTTTAATCGTCACTTGCCAATGCGCGACTCTGCCGCCGTCGATATGGCCGCGGGTTTCGATTACTTCAAACCAGCGCATGTTTTGGATGGTCTCGCCGGCTTTGGCCACGGCGTTTTCGATGGCTTGCTGGATGCCTAGGCTGGATGAGCCGGTCAGTTCGACTTTTTGATAGACATGTTCAGGCATGATGTTTACTCCGGTGGCTGGTTGAATAGGGCTTGGTAGGCGCGCGCCGCCGCTTCCGGTTCATGGTCGAAAACGCCGCCTATCACCGCCAGTAAGTCTGCGCCCGCCGTCAGTAACTGTCCACCGTTTTCCGGCAGAATGCCGCCGATAGCGACAATGGGCACGGTTATCGATTGTTTTGCGCGTTCCAGACTGATAATTTCGGCCGGCGCAGCCAGCGGTTTGGTGCCGGACGGGAAGAAGCGGCCGAAAGCCACATAATCCGCACCCGCTGCGGCCATGGCCCGGGCTTTTTCAACATCGTTATAACAAGATACACCGATGATAGCGTTCGGACCCAGCTTACGCCGAGCCGCGGAAATTTCGCCGTCGTCGCGGCCCAGATGTACGCCGTCTGCGCCGACCGTCAATGCCAGCTCGATGCTATCGTTAATTATTAGCGGAGCATCGTAGGTGTGGCAGACTTCCAATAACAGGCTCGCTAATTGCGAAGCATTCACCGGGTTTTTATCGCGATATTGAATCACTCTTGCGCCGCCGCGCAAGGCAGCCTCCACGTCTTTTACGACTTGGTTGATCGTTTTGTTTTCCGGTTGGGTGATGGCGTACAAGCCACGGCGCGGAAATTTCATGCTTCCACCCAAAATAAGCGGTCCGGATTGTATTGGCCTTGTCCGGGGCGGTAAGCGGCGGCCAGCGACTGCCAGGTAAACTCCTGTGCTTCGCTGACGGCGGTAAACACGTCCAGGCCTTGAGCAAGCAGGGCTGCGCTGGCGCTGGCCAATGTGCAGCCAGAGCCGTGATAGCTGTGCGGCAGACGCTCCCAGTTAAAGGTTTCATGCAGACCGTCAGGCATGTACAAACGGTTATGCACCAGCTCCGAGCTTTCGTGGGTGCCGGTGATCAGCACGTATTCGGCACCCTTGCCTCGCAATAAACGGCCGCAGTCGCCAAGATCGCTTTGCCCTGATAGGCTGCGGGCTTCTTCGCTGTTGGGTGTTAATAAGGTGGTCAACGGCAGTAGTTGCTCGACGATCACGTCTATCAATTGCTGGCTGGCTAATTCCTTGCCGCCACCGGCCGCTAGAACCGGGTCCAGTACTACCGGTATAGCCGGATGTTGCCGCAAAATTTGCGCAATCGCTTCGGCTACGCCGGCATCGCCGATTAGGCCGATTTTGAACGCGGAGACTTTAACGTCGGCCAACAGCGTTTGCGCCTGGCTGAGAATGTCTTCCGGCCGTTGCGGAAGCAGCTTCTTCACGTTACGGCTGTCTTGTTCGGTTAAGGCAGTAATCACGCTTGCCGCATGGCATTGATGGCCGATGATGGTTTCGATGTCGGCTTGCACGCCGGCACCGCCGCTGGGATCGTGACCGGAAAAACACAGTACCACCGGGCGGTTGCGGCTCATAGATCATCTCCGGCCAGTAATTTCAGAAATTCCTGCTCAGTAATAACAGTCACGCCTTTTTCTCGCGCAGTAGTGATTTTGTTGGCGCCGACATTGTCGCCGGCTACTAGATAGTCGGTTTTCGCCGATACCGAGCTACCGACTTTAGCGCCTTTGGCTTTGGCCTGTTTACTCAAGTCGTCGCGGCTACCGCTGTGCAAGGTGCCGGTGAATACCAGCGTTTTGCCTGCTAATGGATG
>CAZGUM010000045.1:13077-24443 GCA_964529085.1 uncultured Methylomonas sp.
AGCCGTTCGCAATTGCCCAGCCCCATTCGAAACACCCCAAACGCCGCCAGAAAGCGCCAGTCTTCAATGGCTTCGTTACGGCTGCGCACCAATTGATCGACCAGGTTTTGCGATTGCTTGGGGCCGAAGCCCATGCTTTCGAATTGTTCCGCGGTCAATGCGTAAATTTCGTCTACCCTGCGGATGCCGTATTCGTAAAGCTTTTTGATCGTCGCGGCCCCGAAGCCGTCGTTGTTTTTCAGCACTCGGAAGAAATGCTCCATGCTGTTACTGATTTGCGCCGGACATTCCAAGTTATTCGGACAGATCAGATAGTCGTTGTCCCAAATTAATTCGTGCCCGCAGCTCGGGCAGGTGCTAGGTATTTCCGGTTCGGCGGGACGCAGAACTTCCTCGATTTTGGGTATTACTTCGCCGGAGCGAGCTAAGCGGATCAGCGCGCCGGGGCCTATACCTTTTTCAACCACCATTTTGTAATGATGGGCGGTTGCTCTGGATAGCAAGGCGCCGCTAAGACGGACCGGTTCCAGTTCGGCAACCGGGGTGATGCGGCCGGAGCGCGAGGTTTGCGGCGTGACGCCGATGACGGTGACTTCGGCAGTTTCCAGGTTCTCCTTATAAGCCAGCTGCCAGCGGTGATGGTGGCGGGTGGCGCCCATCGCTTGCTTGAGTTGCTCGTCGACGATTTCCAGAATGACGCCGTCGACGTCGTAATCCAACTTATGCCAGATGTCTTTGACGATGGTTTCGAAGCTATCGATCAGGTCCTGCCAGATGCCGGTCCAGCAGGGCAGTATCGCAAACGGATAAAACACTGCGGCATGATCGGCGATGGCGCGTTCGGCGTGCTCGTCCAATTCCTTTTCTTTGATGACGCTGGCCTGGAAATTACGGGCATTGTCGAAAAACTCTGCCAGATTCTCGTCGAAATAGCTGCGGCTGACCACGATTTCGCCGGCACCCAAGCCGCGTGGGCCCTGATTCGCGACTTGCAAGCCGCGTTCGAATACGCGGGTAATATCGGTGCCTTTGCGACCGTCGCCACGGGTATACAGCATCTGTCCATCGTCGTAGGCGGCGTAGCCATCCAGCTTGGGCGTGACCTTAAAGATCAGCTCGGCGAAGTTTTTGTCCAGATCGATAGCGGCTTTTTCGATACGGCCGACCCAGCGTTCCACTTCTTCGCGGTTGTAGGCTTTATCGGTGGACAGCATGATGGTCGGCAGATCGACCGTTTTGCCGGCGAATGCAGGTTCCGGTTCGACGGTATCCAGCAGCGGATGCTCGGGCTGGCGTTTTTTTAACTCCGCCAAATACACAAAATCGTAATCGGCATCGCTGATGATCGGTTCGCCGCCGCGATATAAGGCATTGGCTATTTGCAGGAATGCGATTAATTCGCTATCGGTTGCGGTATTCAGCAAATCCGCTTGTTCGCATAATTCGCAAAAACGTTGCTCGCCAATAGCGTTCGGATCGAGGGTGGTTTGCAAAAGAATGGTTTTTTGACTGTCGGTAAGCATGCGGGATAGATGAGTCTGGTCGGGCGGCGATTATAGGATAATACCGCAAAAAAAAGGCGGGAGAGAAACTCGCCCGCCGAAGCATCTATCTTTCAAGAGGATCATGTCAACGGTAGGAAAGCGCGTGACATGGGCTTAATATAAAGTTTTTTACCGAACGGGCGTTGATCTGGGTCAATGTTTATCGGGTTTTTATGCGGGCGTTTTTGCAAGACTATTGGCTACGGATTTGCAGGACTTACATAAACCGTGAATTTCGATGGTTTTACGTTGCGGCATAAAGCCGGCCTCGCTCAATTCGCCGGCAAGCGCGCTTAGCACCAGCGGTGCCGACCGTTCTTCCACGGTATTGCAGGCGGTGCAGATCAATAACAACTGATCGTGCTGGGTGCCGGAACAGTGGCAGCCGACGAAAGCATTTAAACTTTCCACGCGATGAATCAAACCCTGTTCCAGTAGAAAGTCCAAAGCCCTGTAGACTGTGGAGGGTTTTGCGGCATCGTTCACCGGTCTGATTTGATCGAGCAAGTCGTAAGCTTTAACCGCCTTATGACTATTCCAGATTAGCTCCAAAATCTTATGGCGAATGGGGGTTAGCTGCACGCCGCGCGACAAGCATAGCTGTTCGGCTACACTTATGGCCTTATGTATGCATATGCTATGGTCGTGCTCAGGTTCCGGGAGGCGTGCTGTGTCGGTCATTTTAGAAAGGGTGATTAGGTTCATTCATTTCGGAAGCTCGGTAAGTTATAGTGCCAGCATAAACAAGCCATTTCAATTTGTATTGTTGAATCCCCAATTTACAGGTTTTTAGTGGTTAGTCGGGCGCCATAGTATGGTTGTTTGGTAGTCCTGGATGGATTTTAGCGAAGCGGCTATAAGCATTTTCGAGGCAATAAATGAGAAGGATTACATTCCTGGTTTATACAGTGCTATGGATTTTATTGATTAGCCTGAATCTCTACCAGCAAGTAACGGATACCAAACAATACGCGCAAAAGATTGCCACCCGGCAAGCCGAGATGTTTTTTGATCATATTGTGTCGGTCAGAAAATGGAATGCTTCGCATGGCGGCGTCTATGTGCCGATTACCGAAAAAACCCAGCCAAATCCCTATTTGGACGTGCCGGACAGAGACGTCGAAACCACCAGCGGCAAACGGCTTACCTTGATCAATCCCGCTTATATGACTCGGCAGTTAGCGGAAATGAATGAAGGTAGCTCTGGGATTGCTTTTCATCTGACCGGTTTCAACCCGCTTCGCCCGGAAAATCGGCCCGATCTATGGGAGTCCGAAGCGCTGCTGGCTTTTCAAAAAGGCCAAAAAAGCGTCAGCGACATGGGCACGATCAACGGCCGATCCTATTATCGCTATATGGCGCCGCTGACGGTCGACGAAAGTTGTCTCAATTGTCACCAAGGTTATAAGGTCGGAGAAGTGCGCGGCGGAATTAGCGTCAGTATTCCCAGCGCCAATATGGATGCTTTCGTTAATGAGCGCCTGGAGCATCTGATTATTACCCATGCGATTGTGACCTTGATCGGTTCGATCGTTTTGCTATTGTCTTATTTGGCGCAGGCGAGGCTGAGCCAGCGTCTGGATAAAGCCAAAAGCCGTTTGCAATTGGCCTATCTGGATTCTTTGACCTTGCTGCCCAACCGGCGCTACTACGATGCTTTTGTGAAAAGAGAATGGAAACGGGCCTTGCGGCATCAGTATCCGATTTCGATGATCATGATCGACATCGATTTTTTCAAGTTATACAACGACAACCTCGGTCATATCGAAGGCGACCACTGTTTACGGCAAGTGGCCAGAACTTTGAAACGATTCTTTCGTCGGCCGGGCGATTTAATTGCCCGCTATGGCGGAGAAGAGTTTTGCGTGGTCGCGGCCTGCGATGCCGAACAAATCATGGTGCTGGCGGAGATACTCAGAAAAGCCGTGGAAAGTATGCGCTTGCCGCATCCGGCTTCAAAGGTCTCGGAATTTGTCACGATTAGTTTGGGCGTGGCCACCATCGTTCCGGGAGACGATCAAGCGTTTGAACGTTTATTGCATTGCGCGGATCAGGCGCTTTATGATGCGAAAGCTTCCGGTCGAAACCGGGTTGGTCAGTATCGGGGCTAAATTGGCAAAGGGCCGGCATAACCGGCCCTAATCATGCTGACTTGCTTAAGTACGTTTTTCCAGAAGCTTGGCATGCGCCGCCGCCAAGCGCGCCACCGGAATGCGTGGCGCGGAACACGATACGTAGTTCAAACCCAGGTCGTGAACAAAACGAATCGAGCGTGGGTGCCCGCCATGTTCGCCGCAGATGCCGATTTTTAAATCGGGCCGTTGTTGACGCCCCAGTTCCACGGCCATTTTCATCAGCTTGCCCAAACCTTCTACGTCCAGCGTTTCGAATGGATTATCTTCCAACAGGCCGGATTCTTCATATAAAGGTAGAAATTTATTCTCGGCATCTTCGCGGGAGAATGAGAAAGTGGCCTGGGTTAAATCGTTGGTGCCGAACGAGAAGAATGCGGCGGTTGCGGCCAACCGATCGGCGCGGGTACACGCCCTGACGGTTTCAATCATGGTACCGAATTTGAAGTTGAGTTTGAGTTTATATTGGGCTTCCACTTCGGCTTGAATTTCGTCCACATAGGCTTTGACGGTTTTCAATTCCTGTGCGGTGATTACTTGCGGTACCATAATCTCCGGTTCCACTGGAATCTTCTGCTTCACGCAACGCGCCGCCGCTTCCAGAATCGAGCGGATCTGCATTTTGTAAATCTCCGGATAGCTCATGCCCAATCTGACGCCGCGATGGCCCAGCATCGGATTGACTTCGTAAAGTTCCAATACTTTGTCCAGCATCATTTGCTTTTTACCGATCGCTTCCAGGATGACGTCTTCATTCAACATATTGAATGGTGGCGGCATTTCGGCGGGATGCAGCAGGGTATCCAGCGTCACGCGCTGGCCTTTGACGATGGTCAGATAATGTTTCAGCGCATCCAGTTCTTCGATTAGCTGATGCTCGTTGGGCAGGAACTCGTGCATCGGCGGATCGAGCAAGCGCACGGTCACCGGATGCGGCGACATGGCTTCGAACAATTGTTGGAAGTCGTCGCGTTGGATCGGGAACAATTTGGCCAATGCGGTTTCGCGTTCCTCGGTGTTGTGCGCCAGAATCATATCCACTACTAATGGCAAACGGTCGGCGGCATTGAACATGCGTTCGGTCCGGCACAAACCGATACCTTTGGCGCCGTAACTGACCGCTAAGCGTGCGGTTTCCGGCGTATCGACGTTGGCATGTACCCGCAGGCGGGCGATGCTGTCCGCCCAGCCCAGCAAGGTTTTAAGTTCCTCTGAGAATGAAGGCGGAATGGTCGGGATACGGCCCAAATAAATATTGCCGTTGCTGCCGTCAATAGTGATCAGGTCGCCTTCTTTGATATGGATGTCGCCAACGATGGCCAAACGGGCGCGCACATCGACTTTGATATCTTCGGCGCCGGCCACACAGGCTTTACCCATGCCACGCGCCACCACTGCCGCGTGCGATGTCTTGCCGCCGCGGCTGGTCAGGATGCCTTGCGCGGCGAAAAAGCCGTGGATGTCCTCGGGTTTGGTTTCCTCGCGCAGCAGAATCAGGTCTTGGCCAGTTTTGCCCAGACGGACCGCGGTATCGGCGTCGAATACGCAATGGCCGCAGGCGGCACCGGGTGAAGCCGGTAGGCCTTGCGCGATGGCTTTGAGCTCGTGGTTGGGGGCCAATTGCGGATGCAGCAGCTGCTCCAGCATATCCGGGTTGATCCGCAACAGCGCTTGTTCCTTGTTTATCAGACCCTCGGCGACCATGTCGATGGATGATTTTACCATCCCCGCCGCGTTCATTTTACCGTTGCGGGTTTGCAAGCAATACAGGATGCCGCGTTCGATGGTGTATTCGTAGTCTTGCACTTCGTGATAATGAGCTTCCAGCTTGTTGCGCAGTTCGACCAGTTGCCGGTATTGCTCGGGCATTTCCTTAGCCATTTCATGCACCGGTTTGGGAGTGCGGATGCCGGCTACGACGTCTTCACCCTGAGCATTGACCAGATATTCACCGTACATTTCGTTAATGCCGGTACCCGGATTGCGGGTGAAACCGACGCCGGTGGCGCAGTCATCGCCCATATTGCCGAACACCATCGTGACAATGTTCACGGCGGTGCCGTTAGCAATGTCCGGGGTGATGTGAAATTCGCGGCGATAATCCACCGCGCGTTTACCCAGCCAGGAATTAAATACCGCGCGGATGGCGATTTCCAGTTGTTGGTACACATCTTCCGGGAAAGGCCGGCCTGTTTCTTCGTGAACCACTGTCAGAAATTGTTCGCTGATCTCTTGCAGTTGATCGGCTGTTAACGCGACATCGGCTTTTATGCCGGCAGCGCGTTTGACGTTATTGAAATGCACGTCGAATTTTTCGTCGTCGATGCCCAGCGCGACTTTTCCAAACAATTGGATGAAACGGCGATACGCATCGTAAGCGAAGCGTGGGTCGTCGGTCATTTCAATTAAGCCGGCCAGGGTTTGCTTGTTCAAGCCTAAATTCAGGATGGTATCCATCATGCCGGGCATCGATATGGCGGAGCCGGAACGTACCGAAACCAGCAGCGGGTCGGTTGCGCCGCCAAAGCTCTTATTGCTAGCGCGCTCGATTTCGGCGATTTGCTCACGCACTTCGTCCATCAGATCGGCGGGTAATTGTTTATTTTCCAGATAGGTCAGGCAGGTTTGCGTAGTAATCACAAAGCCGGGCGGTACGTTAAAACCCATTTGTGTCATTTCGCAAAGATTGGCGCCTTTGCCGCCCAGTAAAGCCTTGTTTTTGCCGTCGCCAGTATTGAATGAATAGCTGTATTTTGGAGTCATTATGGCCTTGTCGAAGTGTTGAAGTTGGGTGATGGCTGCGGGAAACGCGTCGGTCAGAGGATATGCGTCTCGGTACCCTGGGGTTTCCGGTTAGAATACCCTACTTTTTACCGATTTTTTTATGTCTTTACAAGCAATGCTCCATGGATAAAGCAGACGTCGTTATTGTCGGTGCCGGTGCCTCCGGTCTTATGTGCGCTATCGAAGCCGCCAAGCGTGGTCGTCGGGTGCGGATACTGGAGCACGCCAACAGGCCGGGTAAAAAAATTCTGATGTCCGGCGGGGGGCGCTGTAATTTCACTAACTATAGTATCGAGCCGGCAAACTACCTCTCGCACAATCCGCACTTTTGTAAGTCGGCGCTCAGCCGCTTTACGCAATGGGATTTTCTAGGGTTTGTGCAACGCCACCAGATAGCGTTTCACGAACGCTTGCATGGGCAATTATTTTGCGACCACAGTGCCAAAGACATTCTGGATGCGTTGTTGAAGGAATGTCGGGCAAACGGCGCGGCCCTCGACTTAAATTGTCGGGTGGAACAAATAGAGAAACTGAGCGAAGGCGATTTTTTATTGCATACCGGTAATGCTGAGTTGACAGCGTCGGCATTGGTGATTGCCAGCGGCGGTTTGTCGATACCCAAAATCGGCGCCACACCCTTTGGCTATAAGGTGGCCGAACAGTTCGGCATCAAGGTTTGGCCGACTCGCGCCGGTTTGGTACCTTTAACGCTACAGCCTGACGACAAGCAACGATTTACGCCGTTGACCGGTATTGCGGTACCCTGTCGGGTAAGCTATCAAAAGCAGTCGTTTAAAGAAAATATTTTGTTTACCCATCGCGGTTTGAGCGGTCCGGCCATCCTGCAAATTTCGTCGTATTGGCAGCCGGGCGAGGCGCTGACCGTGGATTTGTTGCCGGATACGGATTTGCTTCGTGAGCTTAAGGAACATCGCCGGCAGGGCAGTAAGCAAAAAGTACAAAACCTGTTAGTCGAATATTTACCGAAACGTTTGTTGCAGGCTTTATTGGACGAACGCTATCTGGAGATGACCGTTGCCAATTGCGCCGATAAAGACCTGAGCGCTATAGCGGAAAGTGTGCACAACTGGACGATCAAACCCAATGCTACCGAAGGCTATCGCACGGCAGAGGTGACCGTCGGCGGTGTCGATTGCGATGCTATCTCCTCGAAAACCATGGAAAGTTTGCAGGTATCCGGTCTATATTTTATCGGCGAGGTTTTGGACGTGACCGGATGGCTGGGAGGATACAACTTTCAATGGGCCTGGTCTTCGGGCTGGTGCGCGGGTCAGTATGTCTAACTTTGTTGGACGCTGTTTTTTATAATCCAGCCAAAAAATAGGCGGAATGATTGCCCATACGCTGAGCAATGAACATGTGTCTTAATTTGGGATGCATTAGTCCACAAGGGTTTGGCCTAATTGGCTGCCTGTGTGATAATCGGAACCAACTGCTAAGCTTCTGCTAACAGAAAACTGAGGAAACCATGTCAAACGATACTTTACTGGTCAGGCGTAATGCCACCGGAAAAGAAGTGGAATATCCGTTGTTGAAGGGGTCTTTGGGTGCAGATACCGTTGATATTCGCTCTTTGAACAAGGATTTGGGGTGTTTCACTTACGATCCGGGCTTTATTGCTACTGCCGCTTGCAAAAGCAAAATTACTTATATCGACGGCGATAAAGGTATTCTTTTGTACCGCGGTTATCCGATTGAGCAACTGGCGGAAAACTGCGAATTCACGGAAGTTGCCTATCTGTTAATGAACGGCGAGCTGCCTGACGCGACGCAGTTGCGCGACTTTAACGAAGAAATCAGCGACCGGGCCATCATTCACGAAGCCTTGCGCAAGTTCTTCGACGGTTTTCACTACGACGCTCATCCAATGGCGATGCTGGTCGGCGTGGTGGGGTCCCTGTCCGCGTTTTATCATAGTGACCTGAATATCAAGGACCCCGCTAGCCGCAGAGTCTGCGCGACGCGCATGATAGGCAAAATGCCGACCATAGCCGCCGCATCCTATCGACATTCGATCGGTAGGCCGTTTGTCTATCCGCGTATGGATTTGAGTTATTGCGAAAACTTCCTGAATATGATGTTCTCGCGTTCATCGCAAAACTATATCGATCAGGAACACTATATCGACCCCAATTTGGTTAAGGCGCTGAATCTACTATTTATTCTGCATGCGGACCACGAGCAAAACGCCAGTACTTCGACCGTGCGCATGGCGGGCAGTACCGGGGCCAATCCTTATGCCTGCGTTGCCGCCGGGATAGCGGCACTATGGGGGCCCGCGCACGGCGGCGCCAACGAAGCCGTTTTGAATATGTTGGCGCAAATCGGCAGTGTCGAAAACGTACCGAAATATATCGCCAAGGCCAAGGACCATGACGATCCATTCCGTTTGATGGGCTTTGGACATCGGGTTTATAAAAACTTCGATCCGCGCGCTACCATCATCCGCAAAACTTGCTACGAAGTATTAAGCCGAACCAACACCAGCGATCCCTTGTTTGAACTGGCCTTGGCCTTGGAAGAGTACGCGTTGAAAGACGAATACTTTATCGAGAAGAAGCTTTATCCCAATGTCGATTTTTACTCGGGGATCATCTACAAAGCTTTGCACATTCCCGTTGATATGTTCACGGTGATGTTTGCTATTGCCAGAACCGCGGGATGGGTGTCGCACTGGCTGGAAATGATGGAGGATACGGTGACGCCGATCAGTCGGCCTCGACAGCTATATGTCGGCCCGCCGCGACGAGATTTTGTGAATATCGGCAATCGCTAAATAGTCATCGAACGATATGAAGTCAGACCAAACTACGCAACAAGAAACGCTTGAAAACGCACAGCCGGAAACGGACAAAGTCTTGCCGGATGAGGAGTCTGCCGCAGTTCCGGAAGAAATCAACGGCCCGAAAGGGCCGGAGCCCACGCGATTTGGCGATTGGGAACGAAAAGGGCGCTGTGTCGACTTTTAACGATCTATTTTTTCAACTATCACCAAGGGTAAATCATGTCAGCTAACAGACCACTTTCACCCCATCTGCAAGTCTATCGATTGCCCTTAACCGGCTTGGTTTCCATCACGCACCGCATGACCGGGGTCTTTCTGTCCATGGGTCTGGTACTGTTTGTGTATGTGCTGTTCGCCGTTGCCGCGGGCGAAGGCGCTTACGGCGCGATGCAGAGCTTTATGGCGTTCTGGTTGTTCAAGCTGGTTTATTGGGGCTTTATCTATGCGCTATTTTTTCATTTGGTGCATGGTATTCGCCATTTGATTTGGGATACGGGTAAGACTTTTGATCGCGTGACCCTGGATAAGTTTGCGGTTTACGAATTGATTGCGTCCGTATCGCTGACGCTGATCACCTTTGTTGTGTCTTAAGAAGAGGCTGTTTATGGATTACAAAGCATCGCTGGAAAAAGCCGCCGATTTTTTCTCGGTACATAGCGGTTCAGGACATTTTTGGTACCAGCGGGTGACCGCTGTGGCTTTAGTGCCATTGTCGATTTGGTTGATTGTTTTACTAAACAAAGCCTTAACCGCGCCGTATGCGGAAACGGTCAATTGGTTGTCTTCGCCGTTCAATACCTTGGCGATTATCGCCTGGACTGTGGCGGTGGTATATCACGCCGCTTTGGGGGTGCAGGTGGTGATCGAAGATTATGTGTCCACAATCCCGGTAAGAAACTTGGCGATACGCGCCACTAATCTGACTTTTTTAGTTTTGGGCGTTGCGGCATTGCTCGCGATTATCATCATTCTTTTGGCAAGGTAACCCATGGCCTCAGCATATAACATCATCGAACACCAACATGACGTCGTGGTGGTTGGCGCCGGCGGGGCCGGCTTGCGGGCCACTTTCGGCATGGTGGAAAAAGGTCTAAAAACCGCTTGTATCAGTAAAGTGTTTCCCACCCGCAGTCACACCGTGGCGGCACAAGGCGGTATTAGCGCCGCGCTGGGTAATATGGGCGAAGACGATTGGCGTTTTCACATGTACGACACGGTCAAA
Organism: uncultured Methylomonas sp.; assembly: GCA_964529085.1. GTDB lineage: Bacteria > Pseudomonadota > Gammaproteobacteria > Methylococcales > Methylomonadaceae > Methylomonas. The sequence goes on from CAZGUM010000045.1 coordinate 23,566, forward strand.
GGCTCGGATTGGCTGGGCGATCAGGATGCCATCGAATACATGTGCCGGGAAGCGATTCCGGCCATCATAGAATTGGAACACTATGGGGTGCCTTTCTCCAGGACAGCGGAAGGAAAAATCTATCAACGGGCTTTTGGCGGCATGTCTACTCATTACGGTAAGGGGCAGGCGCAAAGAACCTGTGCGGCAGCCGACGTGACAGGACATGCGATTCTACACACCTTGTATCAACAGGCATTGAAGCACAAAGCCGAATTTTTCGTTGAGTACATCGCACTGGATTTGATCATTGAGGACGGCGAGTGTCGCGGCGTCCTGGCCTGGTGCCTGGACGACGGCTCCATTCACCTATTTCGCGGTCACCAGACTGTATTGGCAACGGGCGGATACGGCCGTACCTTTTTGTCCTGCACCTCGGCGCATACGGTGACGGGTGACGGCAACGGCATGGCGTTACGGGCGGGATTGCCGTTGCAGGACATGGAGTTTGTGCAGTTTCACCCTACGGGTATTTATGGTTCCGGCTGTTTGATGTCCGAAGGTGCGCGCGGGGAAGGCGGTTATTTGACCAACTCCGAAGGCGAGCGATTTATGGAACGTTATGCGCCGCATGCCAAAGATTTGGCCTCTCGCGATGTGGTCAGCAGGGCGATTACGGTCGAGGTTAACGAAGGACGCGGTATCGGGCCTAAGAAAGATCATGTGCATTTACATTTGGAGCATCTCGATCCGGCGATTATCCACGAGCGTTTGCCCGGCATCACCGAAACAGCCAGGATTTTCGCCGGTGTGGATGCGACCAAACAACCGATTCCGGTTTTGCCGACCGTGCATTACAACATGGGAGGCATTCCAACCAATTACAAAGCCGAAGTCGT
>CAZGUM010000046.1:0-24414 GCA_964529085.1 uncultured Methylomonas sp.
GGGCCGCCGATGGATTTCAGCATCGGGATGCCGCCCGCCGCTTCGGCCGGGAAAAACTTCATCGCGGTAATGCCTCTGTCCATCAAACGCATCACTTCGCTGGGCGTGATAACGCCGGGCAAAATCGGTACGCCGGAAGCCAGGGCCGCGTCCAGCAAGCTGTCGGTGACGCCGGGGCTGACGATAAATTCGGCGCCGGCTTCGATCGCGTTGTGTAAAGTCTGAATGTTGATGATGGTGCCCGCGCCGACAATCGCTCCCGGCACTTCGGCTTTGATGCGGCGGATCGCATCCAGCGCCACCGGGGTGCGCAAGGTGATTTCCAATACTTTCAAACCGCCTTCCACCAGTGCGCGTGCCAAGGGTACGGCCTGGTCGAGTTGATTGATAACCATCACCGGCATTACCGGCGAGGTGTTCATGACTTCTTTTATTGATACGGTCATTTCTTATTTTCCTAATGTGATGGTGCTTGGATAAAGCCACGCAGTGAAGTGTGCCTGGTTGACGTAACGATAACAGCCAAACGAATTGGTCTTATACCGTATAAGTTGTCGATGCGGTTTTACCGCCGTGTCCGGTCCAGTCGGTATGAAAAAACTCGCCGCGGGGCCGGTCGGTGCGTTCATACGAATGCGCGCCGAAATAATCTCTTTGTGCTTGCAGCAGATTGGCCGGCAGCCGTTCGGTGCGATAGCCGTCGAAATAGGCCAAGGCGGACGAGAACGCCGGTGTCGGAATGCCGAGTTGGATGCCCAGGATTACGGCTTGGCGCCAGCCCGCTTCGGCTTGTTTCATCGCTTCGACGAAGAAATCGGCCAGCAGCAAATTTTCCAGATCGGGATTTTGCTGGTAAGCCTGTTTGATGTCGTTCAGAAATTGGCTGCGAATAATACAGCCGCCGCGCCACATCAAGGCGATGTCGCCATAATTCAGCGCCAATTTGTATTCCTTGGCGGCTTCGCGCATCAATCGGAAACCTTGCGCGTAGGAAATAATTTTCGAGGCATATAAGGCTTGGCGAATAGCCTGAATCATCGCCGCTTTGTCGCCGCTAAAGCTGGCGCTGTTTTTAGGCAAGGCTTTGGCTGCTCTGATGCGTTCGTCTTTTTGCGCGGATAGACAGCGGGCAAATACCGATTCGCCGATCAAGGTCAGCGGTATCCCCAAGTCCAGCGCGTTGATGCCGGTCCATTTGCCGGTGCCTTTTTGGCCGGCGGTATCCAGAATACTATCCAGCAGCGCTTGGCCGTTGTCTTCCTTGTAAGCCAGGATATTGGCGGTGATTTCGATTAAATACGAGCTTAATTCGCCTTGATTCCACTCGGCGAAAATCGCCTGCATCTCGTCGGTGCTTAAGTTCAGCCCTTCGGCCAACAGTTGATAAGCTTCGCATATCAGTTGCATATCGCCGTATTCGATGCCGTTATGTACCATTTTTACATAGTGGCCGGCGCCGTTATCGCCAACCCATTCGCAACAAGGGTCGCCGTCAACATGGGCGCTGATGGCTTGGAAAATAGGCTTAACCACCGGCCAGGCTGCTTGGTTGCCGCCGGGCATGATGGATGGGCCGTGGCGGGCGCCTTCTTCGCCGCCGGAGACACCGGTGCCGACATAGAGCAGGCCTTTTTCCTGCAAATATGGGGTGCGGCGGTTGGTGTCGGTAAATAGCGAATTGCCACCGTCGATGATGATGTCACCGGCTGCTAACAAGGGTATCAAGTCGTCGATATATTGATCGACGACAGTGCCTGCCTTGACCATTAACATCACCTTGCGCGGCGACTCCAGACTGTTCACCAACTCTTCCAGCGAATGCGCGCCGACGACTTGGGTATTTTTCGCGGGACCCTCTAAAAATTCATCGACTTTGCTGGTGGTGCGGTTATACACCGCTACCTTGAAACCGTGGTCGTTCATGTTCAGGACCAAGTTCTGCCCCATAACCGCCAGGCCGATTAAACCGATATTTGCTTTCATGTGTTTGCCTACTGTAAACGTTGACGTTGTTGGGTTATTACACAATGTTGCTTAATTCTGGTTTCAAGAAAGTCGTCCTTCCCGGAGGAAGGACGGATTTGGCAAAGTGAAACTAAGAAGGCATTGCTTAAATCGTTTAAATGTCTGTCGATTCAATCCACGAAAAATAGATTGGTTGCCCCGGTTTCCGAAGTTGAAGCCCTGGCCCTCATCGCGCCGAACAATTCGCGGCCCATGCCAAAATGGTGGCCGGTGGCGCTGTTGGCTGCCGGCACGCGGGCGTCGAATTCGGCTTGATCCACCTGTACGTTGACTTCGCCGGTTTGCGTGTTCAGCGCAATGATATCGCCGTCGCGGACTTTGGCCAGTGGACCGCCGTCTATACATTCGGGCCACATGTGAATCGCCGATGGCACCTTACCCGATGCGCCGGACATCCGGCCGTCGGTGACCAAGGCTACATGAAAGCCTCGGTCTTGCAGTACGCCCAGTACTGGGGTCAATTTATGCAATTCCGGCATGCCGTTGGCTTTCGGGCCCTGGAAGCGCAACACCACGATCACGTCTTTTTCCAGTTCACCACGTTTAAATGCCGCCACCACATCCAATTGGTCGTCGAACACCATCGCTGGGGCGGTAACCACCTGATGTTTTTCCGCGACCGCGGAAATTTTCGACACGCCGCGGCCCAGGTTGCCGTGCATCACATGCAGACCACCGCCAGTGGCGAAAGGGTGCTCCACGCTGCTAATGACGTCCGGGTCCAATGAACTGGCTGGCCCTGGCACCCAATCGAGTTTGCCGTCCTGCAAAGTGGGTACCTGACTATATTGCTCCATGCCGCGTTGGTCGCCGATGGTCAAAATATCGCCGTGCAGCAAGCCATGCTCCAGCAACTCCTGGATCAATAAACCCATGCCGCCGGCAGCCTGGAACTGATTGACGTCGGCCGCGCCGTTTGGATAAATCTTGGTCAATAACGGAATGGCCTTGGAGAGGTTATCGAAATCATCCCAATTGATGATAATGCCGGCCGCGCGGGCGATAGCGATCAAATGGATCGTGTGGTTGGTCGAGCCGCCGGTCGCCAGCAAACCGATAATCGCGTTGATGATGGCTTTCTCGTTGATGACATGGGCAATCGGCCGGAAGTCGTCGCCCAGCGCGGTGAACTTCAACACTTGTTTGGCGGCGGCTTTGGTTAGTTCGTCGCGCAGCGGCGTATACGGGTTGACGAAAGAGCTGCCGGGCAAATGCAGGCCCATGATCTCCACCATCATTTGATTGCTGTTGGCGGTGCCGTAGAAGGTGCAGGTGCCGGGGCTGTGGTAAGACTTGGATTCCGATTCCAACAATTCTTTTTCGCCGATTTTGCCTTCGGCGAATTTTTGCCGGGTGCGGGATTTTTCCTTGTTGGAGATACCGGTGGTCATCGGGCCGGCCGGCACGAAAATCGCCGGCAGATGGCCGAAGCTCAAGGCGCCGATCAGCAGGCCCGGCACAATTTTGTCGCAAACGCCCAGATACAAGGCGGCGTCGAACATGTTATGGCTCAAGCCGATAGCGGTAGACAACGCGATTACGTCGCGGCTGAACAGCGATAACTCCATGCCGGGCATACCTTGCGTTACGCCGTCGCACATGGCCGGCACGCCGCCGGCAAATTGCGCTACGCCGCCGGCTTCGCGCACCGCTTGTTTAATCAATTCCGGGTAGTGTTGATAAGGTTCGTGCGCCGACAGCATGTCGTTGTAGGCGGAGATAATGCCGACGTTGGCTTTGACCGCATGCGACAGTGCGTCTTTTTCGTTGGCGGAGCAGACGGCAAAACCGTGGGCCAGATTGGCGCACGGCAGGTTGGTGCGCTGTGGGCCGTTGGCAATGGCGGCGTCAATGCGGGCCAGATAAGCAGCGCGGCTTTCCCGGCTGCGTTCCACCACGTCGGCGGTCACTTTTTCTAAAACAGGATGCATAAGCTCTCCAGGGCAGCGGATAGGGTGGGGGACGACGCGCCGAACAGCGTTTTGGAATCGAGAGTGATCAGGTTATGCGCGTCTAACCCACCCTACATTTAAGCGGCTAAGGGGCCCAGTACAATTCGACGGGCACGTCTTCCTGATTCAACAAGGCACGAATCGGCATGTCTTCCACAGGGCCCGGCTTTTGGGCGCTACTGAATACCGCTAATTTATCTTCGCCGGTAAACAGAATCACGATGCGTTCGGATTTCAACAGCGCGTTGCGAGTTAAAGTCAGGCGTTCGACATTGGGGCCGGTTACTTCGCTTTGATTGGCGGTGATGGCGGCTGTCAGTTGCTGGTTATCTTCGCTAAGCGCTGCCGCCAAACCTTCGGCATGCGGAAACAGCGAGGCGGTATGACCGTCCGGACCCATGCCGACGATGCTTAGCGTAAACGGCTGCGGCAGTTTGGCGTAACGGCCTTCGGTTTCGGCTTGACCCTGCTCGGCGGTGTCGGCCGGCGTTTTCATGCCGATGAAATCGACGTTTTTGGCATTGTTGATCAGCAGGCTGCGGCGGATCAAGGCTTCGTTGCTGGCACTATGTTGACTGTCTACCCAGCGTTCGTCCACTAGTGCTACCTTGATTTTTTTCCAATTCAGATCGGATTTGGATAAGGCTTCGTAAAGCGGGGCCGGGGTGGTACCGCCGGACACCAATAAAGTCGCCTGGCCGTGTTTACTGACTGCTTCGGACAAAACATCCTGACATTCGGCAACCAATGCGGTAAACAGGTGACTGCGTTGTTCGAAAAAAAATTCTCTAACCATGTTCGTTGTTCTCGTGATGGATACAGATAATTACTCTTCCCAGGCGCGGCCGTCGCGGGCCAATAATGCCACCGAGGCAATCGGCCCCCAGCTGCCCGCCGGGTAAGATTTTGGAGCGCTGTGGCTTTGCGCCCAGGCGTCTTGGATCGAGTCGACCCAGGCCCAGGCTTGTTCGATTTCCTCGCGGCTTAAAAACAGGGTCGGGTTGCCGCGCAGGGCTTCCAGAATCAGTTTTTCGTAACCGCCGAAAATACTGTTTTTCTTAAAGGTTTCGGAAAAACTCAAGTCCAGCTTGGTTTGTTGCAATTTGATGTTGCCGTCGATACCCGGCACCTTGTTCAGCATCACCACGTCCACGCCTTCGTTTGGCTGTAAATGGATGACCAGTTTATTGGCCGGCAGATCGCGGAAGCTATCCTTAAAGATGTTATGCGGCAATTGCTTGAAGTTGACTACGATCTCGGTGCGTTTGTTGGGCATGCGTTTGCCGGTGCGCATATAAAACGGCACGCCGGCCCAGCGCCAGTTGTCGATGTCCACCCGAATCGCCACGAAGCTCTCGGTGGTGCTTTCCTTATTGGCGCCTTCCTCTTCCAGATAACCCGGCACCGCCGAGCCTTTGATGAAGCCGGCGGTATATTGGCCGCGCACGGTTTTTTCTTCCACATTGCGCGCGGTGATCGGCCGTAAGGATTTCAATACCTTGATTTTTTCCATGTGGATGCTTTCCGCTTCCAGGTCGGCGGGCGGCTCCATGGCGACGAAGGTCAGAATTTGCAGCAAATGATTTTGCAGCATGTCGCGCAGCTGGCCGGTTTTGTCGAAGTATTCCCAGCGGCCTTCGATGCCGATGTCCTCGCCGACCGTAATCTGGATATGGTCGATGGTATTGTGGTTCCAGTTGGTGGTGAAGATCGAGTTGGCGAAACGCAACGCCAGCAAATTCAATACGGTTTCTTTGCCCAGATAGTGGTCGATCCGGTAAACCTGGTCTTCGTGAAATACGTCAGCGACCACATCATTGATTTCCTTGGACGATTTCAAGTCGTTGCCGATGGGTTTTTCCATCACCATGCGCGATTCGCGGGTCAATACCCCGCAACTTTGCAGGCCTTGGCAAATATTTTTGAACAAAAACGGCGCGACCGCGAAATAGTTGACCATCACCCGTTTCTCGGCGTCGACAGCGTCATTCAGTTTTAGATATTGCTCCGGTTGCGTCAGGTCGATTTTTATATACGACAGCCGATTAGCTAAGCTGCCCCAAATTTCGTCATCGATCGGTATGCTTAAGTGCGATTTCAGGCTGTTATGGGCGATTTCGACAAAACTTTCGCTGGTTTCGTCCAGGCGGTCAACGCCGATGATGCGGGTGTCCGGCTCCAATAGTTTGGATTGTTCCAGTCGGTATAAGGAAATCAGCAGCTTTCGTTTTGATAAATCTCCCAATGCGCCGTAGATGACTAGGTCGCAGGGCTTGTAATTGTGGTTTTTCATTAGTGATACCAGGAATGAAGAAGATGTTTGATCGGCTTTGGCTGGTCGAATGCAGTACGCAAAAAGCGCAATTTGCAGAAAACTCCAGGCCCGGATCAGTCGAAAATGCCGACATTATAATGTTCGTTGGCCGCTCGGAACAAGATTAAAGGCCGCAAAGGCCGGATTTACTTGGGTTTGCGGAACATGAAACGCTTGCCGGTCAGCCGAACATCTCGGTGGTGTAGCGATAAGCTTTGATGGTTTCCGACCAATAGTTGGAGGGCAAGCCGGCTTTTTGCTTCAGGTGTTGCAAGAATTGTTTGGGGTCCGGCAAATCGTCCCACACTGAAGGTAAAAAAGTGCCGCGCCGGCCGCCTTCTTGCAAAATCACGCCATCTATACCGGGACGAAGTTGGGCGATCAGAGCCGCTTCAGTATCGAAGCTCATCGCGGTCGCGGGATTAAGGATGGAGATATGCAGTTCGAGGTCTGCCAGCTCGCCGTTTGAAAGGGGCGGAAAGCGAGGATCGCGAAAGGCGGCGGCAAACGCATTTTCGGCTACGTCTTGCGCTAGCGGTCTGACGGCTTCCAGCATGCCGATACATCCGCGCAACTGCCCGCCGCGTTCCAGGGTAATGAAGGTCGCGCGTATTTGGCGCAATGCCTCGGGGTAATCGTCCAGATCGACTGGTAGCTGCCCCCCGGTTTCCAGGCCGTGGACTATGGATTGCCGGGCTAGTGCCAGCAATTGAGTTTTCTCGGTTTCAGTCCACGACATAAGCGCCATAACCCACCACTTGTTGTTTATCGCCGGCGGTATCGCCGGAGTTGCGCAGGTCTATGGTTTTGATCGATAGGCCTTTTTGTTTCAGTAACTTCAATAAGCCGTTGACCGGCACTTTGCCGCAAGCGTCTTCTCCGCAAATTTCTTGGTATTGCAATTGTTCGATCATTTGGCTGGTAGCCTTGTCCAATCGTAGCGCGGTGTCGTAGTCGTGATAGTGGCTGAGGTCCGAACTGACGACTATCAGGGTTTCCTTGCCGCCCCACAGCATGTCCAACACCTGACTGACTTGCTCGGGACTGGCGTCGCCGGCGACGATAGGGATCAGCGTGAATTTTTGCAAAACTTCCTGCAGAAATGGCAGGTGCACTTCCAGGCTGTGCTCCAGGGTATGAGCTTGCTCGATATATTCGACAAATGGCAATTGCAGCAATTCGGCTATCGCGGTTAGGTCGACTTCGACGTCGCCGAGCGGCGTGTTATAGGCGTGCGTTCTACTGACTGCCAGGCCGCGAAACGCTACACGATGTGAAGGGCCTATCAATACCACCCGGGTGATGCTGGCTGCGGCCGGCTTTAAGCGGGCATAGGCGGTGGCGGCAATCGGCCCGGAATAGATATAGCCGGCATGCGGCACGATCATGGCCTTGGGTACTTGGCCGGTCTGCCTTACGTCGGCTAAATAGCCGATCACGGCGTCATGGAGTTGTTGGGGCTGGGCAGGATAAAACCGTCCTGCAACGGCGGGTTTTCTGTTCATGCGCTGATCCTTTTTTTAAAGTTTTAATACGATCAGAGGCCGGGCGTAGCGAGGAGCATTAAAAAATCGAATACCCCGCTCGCCTAGGGTTTATTCTACTGCTAACTCTCGCAGATAACGACCCGATTTTATGCTTGGGGTTCAAGGAGCATTGCCATGACCACACTACTTAACGCAGATACGGTTGCCACCCGCTACTGGCATGTGTTGACGGACGGCAAAGTGCAGTGCGATCTGTGTCCGCGCTTTTGCAAATTGCACGAAGGGCAACGCGGTTTATGTTTCGTGCGGCAGAATCTGGATACGCAGATTGTGATGACCAGTTACGGCCGCTCCAGCGGTTTTGCCATCGATCCTATCGAAAAAAAACCGCTGAATCATTTTTTGCCCGGGACGCCGATTTTTTCCTTCGGCACTGCCGGCTGCAATTTGGCCTGCAAATTTTGCCAGAATTGGGATATCAGCAAGTCGCGGGAAATGGACACCTTGATGAGTCTGGCATCGCCGGAAGCTATCGCCAGGGCCGCGCTGGAACACGGATGCAGCAGCGTCGCTTACACGTACAACGACCCGGTGATCTTTCACGAATACGCCATCGACACCGCGCAGGCTTGCCGGGAACTGGGTTTGAAATCGGTGGCCGTGACCGCCGGCTATGTTTGTGCTGAACCGCGCGCCGAGTTTTACCGCTATATGGACGCTGCCAACGTCGATTTAAAAGCCTTTAGCGATTATTTTTATCGCAAAGTGACCGGCGGCCATTTACAGCCGGTGTTGGAAACCTTGCAATATTTGAAACACGAAACCCCGGTTTGGTTCGAGCTGACCACCTTGCTGATTCCCGGCGCGAACGATTCCGAGGCCGAATTGGAAGCGATGACGCAATGGGTGGTGGAGCATTTGGGGCCGGATGTGCCGATGCATTTCACCGCCTTTCATCCGGATTGGAAAATGCAGGATACGCCGCCCACGCCGCGCTCAACTTTGTTATTGGCTCGCAGCATCGCCTTGAAAAACGGTGTGCGTTACGCCTATGTCGGCAATGTTCACGACAAGTCGGCGGAGAGCACTTATTGCCACGGTTGCGGCAAAATTTTGATCGGTCGCGATTGGTACGAACTGTCGGATTGGAATCTGGATGCCGCCGGCAATTGCCGGTTTTGCCGAAGTGCCTGCGCGGGTTTGTTCAATCCGTTACCGGGCGATTGGGGCGCCAAGCGCCAATCGGTGCACTTTTAAAGTGTCAGGCCGAAGGTCACGACCAGGCGCCCGGATTGATCCGGCCGATGGCCTGAAATGTGGGTTTGCAGAACAAATAGCCTTGAAACAGCGTGACGCCGCAGGCCAACAGGAAATCCCGTTCGGCCTTGGTTTCGATACCTTCGGCCAATACTTCGATGCTGAGTTCGCGGCAGATTTGCACAACCCCGGCCACTATCGCCTGTTTTGCTTTACTCAGGTTGATGTCGCGTACCAGATCCATATCCAGCTTGAGCACGTCAGGCTGAAATTCCGCTAACAGATTCAGGCCGGCATAGCCCGCGCCGAAATCGTCGATCGCTGTCTTGAAGCCGAAGCGGCGATATTCGGTGAATATATTGATCAGATGCGGCCGGTCGGAAACGTCCTCGCCCTCGACTACCTCGAAAATGATGCGGTCTTTGGAAAAATTGTATTTTTGCGCCGCTTCGAAAGTTGAACGGATGCAGGCTTCCGGTTGGTAGACCGCATTCGGCATAAAATTAATCGAAACGAACTCCTGTATACCCAGCTTTGCGGCGCCTTCTACGGCTTTAACCCGGCAATTTTGATCGAAACGGTAGCGGTTTTCGTCAGTTACCCTGGATAAGACAGATATTGCCGATTCCCCGTTAATTCCGCGTACCAAAGCCTCGTGAGCAAAAATGGTTCGGGCAAAAAAATTGACGATGGGTTGATAGGCAAAGCTAAATTCAAAATCCAGTTCGTCCAGATCCCGGCAACGATTACAGCTGGGTAAGTCGGTATTGGCTTGAGCTAGCGGATAAGGTGGCTCGGATTTTTGCGGCATGGCTGGTTCTCGTAATCGATATCGGGATGTTGGTCGTCCTTGCTTAAGCGGGGTGCTTTCTCTGCGATCATTACTATGAAGTGTAGCGAAGTTCTCGGAATCAACATTTAATTCGCAAGGCACCATTGGCGCCGGATAGGGTTTGTTTTTAAATACAGTTAAGGTGTTCAATGTCAAATCCTAAAATTTAATTATTTGAACCACTATGAATTTTGATTATATATAAAAAACTGCCTATGATAGCCGGGCAGATTTCAGCGGGCGCTTGCCTGCAAGATACCGGTAAATTTTGCGGCTGCTTCTGGTGAACGGAAACAAGGAAATTGCATGAAAAAACCTCGATCGCTCGATCACGATGGCTTGGATGGCATTATCCCGTCCACCGACAATGCACGGCTGAAATCCGGCAATCCGCAAGGTAAATCAGACAAAACCTTAAGAAAGCCTATGCACAGCAAAGTGCCGTGGTTGCTTGGCGTGATCGGTTTGGTGGCCTTGGTCGCTGTATTGATACCCGGCGTATTGCAAAAGCCGGAAGCTGTTCCGGAACGGACCGCCGCCCTGAGTCAACAGGCCGCGCCTGCTGCTAATCCGCCGGCTACACGCCATGCGTTAGAACCGCTTGTGGCCACAGACAAGGTCGATACCGAGACGCCGAAACCGCCGGCCGACTCGACGCCAACCTTGATTGCCGAGGCTAAACCGGACAACGCGCTGGCGGCAAACCCGGACGCGCAGCAGTCAACCGCCGGCGACACCAATATAGAGGCCCCTGAACCGCTGCCTGACTTACCCAGCGAACCGACCGCAGCGGGTATTCCCAAATCACCCGCGGATAATCTTGCGCAGGCTGCTAATGCAGCACCATTTACTGTGTATTTCAAATTCGATTCCAGCAGATTGACGTCGGAATCGACCGACAACAGCGGCGAGCTGATGACTGCGGCAAAAAGCTGTGTGAGCCGGATTAAACTGACCGGGCACACCTGCAACTTGGGCGGCGATGCCGGTAACTTGCAGTTGGGTTTGGCCCGGGCAAATGCGGTAAAAAAATTATTGATAGCCAACGGCGTCGGCGCGACAAACATCCTGACCGCATCTGAAGGCATGAGAAAACCGGCGGCGCCGAACGATACCAGAGAAGGCCAGGCCTTAAACCGCCGGGTCGAACTGCAGTGTGTGGATAATTAACCGAATTTAAGAGGTGGACCTTATGTTACAAAACTCTAAATCAGACTATCAGATAGCCCAGCAGCAAATTCTCGACGGCATTATTTCCGGCGAGTTCGATATCGAAAATCGCAAGGATCTGGGGCCCTTGATTCCGATCCGCTTGTTTCAAGCCCTGCGCATGGTGGCCTTGGGGTCGAATGTGGAAGACATCTTGGGGCAGGGCGCACCCTCGCTGGTTTACCATTCCGGGCAAAGTTTGGGCTTGGCCATGGGCCAGATTGCCGCCGCCAATATCGACAAGGACCTGGAAACCTATGTCGGCAAAATCAAATTGCTGTGCCGGCAGCTCAGCATCGGCTTAGTGGTGCCGGACAAATTGGACTTGTCGGCCGGCGTGCTGGAATTGCGGGTGGACGAATGCGTTTCCTGCGCCGGTATTCATAATGTCTCCGCGCCGATTTGTCATTTCGAAGCCGGCATGGTCGGCGGCATCGTCAGAACCTTCTTCAATCGCAACGTGAAAGCCACCGAAACCAAATGCAATGCGCTGGGCGATAAAACCTGCTTGATCCGCGTGGATTTAATGTAGGTTGATAATCAATAAAAGAATCAGGAGTGCAATATGAGCAGTAATGTCCAATTTCTCGATCCGCGAAAATCTCAGAACAACGAAATCGATTCCATCTTGCGCAATCTGATGAATATCCAGGGCGTATCGGCGGCGGCTATTGTCGATAGCGACGGCTTTGTCACGCATATTCACCGCGATTTCGAAATCAACACCGATGCGATCGGCGCCTCCGTCCAAGTGGTGTTCGGCGCGGCGGCGAAAGCGGCGCAACACGTCGGCCATCATTTGACCAATATGGTGATCTGCGAAAACGCCGATGGCTATATTTTATCGACGCCGATAGACGCGGGTTTTATTCTCGCTCTGGTAACGCAACGCGAGGCCCTATTGGGCCGGGTGCGGTTCGAATTGAAAGAAACCATTCCGGTGTTGAAAAAATTGTTCACCAGTTATCTGTCCAACTAAACGCTGCCCAGAGCCAGAACATGCATTGGTTTGAATCGCAGTTGGCGCGGCTGGATACGCTCGCCGACGACTATCTTTCTGCGCGACGGCAACCGGCCGCCGACATCGTCAATGTCAGCGAAATCACCCGGCAAAAGCGTGCGGCATTCATCGACGCGGTGCAGGCCTTGGTGGATAAGGTTGTGAAAATCAAGGGCGTGAGCGCCTGCGCGGCCTACCACGACGGCCTGATCCTGGCCCAATCCGCCGAAGCCTCCAACATGGATGCGTTCGGGGCGATCATTCAGGAAACGATCCGCGCCGCCCAGCACGGCGAAACCTCCTTAGGGCTCGGCGAGATCGAACAGATCGTCATTGTCGGTGCCGTCAACAAGCTGGCGATGCTCAGCGTCGGGCCTATCATTTTGTGTATCTCCAGTCCCAAGGGTGTGAATTTGGCTTCGGTTTTGAGTCAGGCTAAATAAACCGAAATAAGAGTAAAGTCCGATTTCGAAGTTTGCTGTATCAACCCTCGTTTGCTCTTGTTTCTATCATTCTGCACAGCTTGCTTACAAGTTTTAAATGGGGCCGTAGAAATGATTAGCAATGCGTCAGAAAGTTGAGGGTTAACTTCTTCGCTAATCTTGGCCATGAGAAATGCATATTATACAATCCTCCAATAACTGGTGGCAGGTGTAGATCAATATTCCGCCATTCAATGGAATAGGATGATCGATAGAAAAGGGTCTATTCCGGCAGACAAAGCCGCCAGGTAGGCATCAGGCGTGTAAACATTTCTATTCCTTCAAGTTCGCGGCGCAAGGTCTTCCAACGTGCCAGATCAAACGAATCCCGGTACAAATACGCAACCCAATCCGCCAATAGCACTGCGGCATAAGTCTCGGCATCGTTATTCTTGTAGATAGCTAATCCGGCGCTGTGCCGGTACCCGGTGATAACGGTAGTCTCATCATAGCCCCAGCGATGGAGTGCAAGCGTAGCCGTGCCGGCATGAAATGTCGTCTCCTCGGGCAGGCTCGATTCCGCAGCCGATACTACTGGGTCTAGTGCCGCCGGCAGTTCGGAGAAATGCATGTTGGCAAACAAGGCCTGAATGTACGCGGCAAGTGCCGGTGTGTTCGCCGCATGCCAGAAATTGAAGACGACTGTTTGGCGCGGCTGGGTAACCTCGGTGACGCCGTGGTATGAATCGGCGTGCATCAGAAAGCCAAAGACTTTGTTGTATTCGGGATTAACCCTGAAAACTGCTGCACTCTCCGGCGAAGCGAATAATTCCAGAACTCCGCCATGTTCTGCTTGCCATTGCTGATTTAGTTGCACGACCAGTCGAGCAATCTCGTACCCCACTAGCGGCCGGTCGCTGTGTATACCAATAACTTGTCCAGGCAGCATGCGTTGCGCCGTGACCAGAACGCGATTCGTGAGTGGCAAATCTGTAATCTCGCGCATTCTGCCTAGTACTTCCGTCAGAAACGTAGCTGGAATATGTTCAGTAACGTCTCTAAGAGAACACCGGTAAAACGCCCCATCCCGATGTTGCCAATCGCCGTCTTGCAAAAATAGAGCCTCAAATGCAGCACACTGCTCCTCGGAAAATGCAGCATTGACATAAAAAAACGGGAACGGACTATCGTGGTGGATGGGCTGCGAGAGCAACGGCTAAACTCCTAATTTGAATGATATGTGAAGGTTGTATAGTTGGAGGCAATGGGGGTACAGACTTGAATGGTATGGAAAACGGCAGCTAAATTTGTTTTGCCAAATCTTACGGTATTGGAAACCGTTTTCCGGTTTAGCACCGCAAACCGCGGAAAGGCGCATGCCAATTCCGTGACCAACGTCCGGCTCAGTTGGGAGTCGGCTGGGCCGACGCAGGATCGCCGCTTCTTTTCGCGGTAAATTCAATAGGCACATGCGCCGAGTAACCGCCTTCGGTCTGCATCGCGAATTTAATTTCGTCGCCGACGATTTTCCCCTGATAGCGATGGACAGCTTCTTGTATGGTTCCAGAGCCTATATATTCCGGCGTTTTGGTAATAAAACGCAAGGTATCGCCCTCGATTTCGCCTTCCAAAATGCCGTTCACGCTGCCGGTAAACGACGCGCTGCCATATAGCTGCCGGCCGCTACCGGCGAAATTAAAGCTTTCTTGATAATCTGCGTTGGGCCAGTCATAGCTTACCTGAGCTTGCCAGAGTCCGTTGACGGCCGGCCGTTGCTCAGTGTCCTTAAATATGTCCAGCAGATTTCGGGTGGCGCTGGTAAAGCTCGACAAGCCGATTACCAGGGTGCTGACGACTATCAATAATGAAAGCACCGGGTTGTTTCTGATCCGGGCGTTGATTTTGTCCAGCCGGGTTCTTGAATCGTTCATGGTTTTAATCTCAGCCGAGTTCCGGGTTTAGGTAGGGCAGTTTCCCTGCCGCCGAAGTTTTAAGGCAGCGGCTACAGAATAAGGGTTTTGCCGGAAGTTTTCTAACAAAATAAGTCTGGAGAAACCGCCGTTGCCGTAGTCAACGCGCTCGGCTATCCACTGCCGTGCTGCTCATAAATTTCATGAGCCCGGTCACAATTTTTATGACCGGCGTAATTGTCATGCCGAGTCAATCATCAAGCGTATTTCCATGAGGTCTCGGCATCATAAATTTTATGAAGCCGAACGGCTTTGTCTGCTAAGCAAGATTGGGATTTTGTTTTTAATAATTATTAAAAACAATGGCTTATATCTGTAAATCGACTGCCGTTGGTCCTGGCATGGGCGTTGCTGTATTAGCTTTAGACGACTTTGGTCCCACTGTTGGATAAGCAAAACACCGGAAGCTAAACTACTATGCCCACGCAACCTAACATCCAGATCAGACAAATCCCCAGCGGTTATCCGGGCACCTTGCAGACGGTGGAACAAGTCTGCGAGTTGATCAAAACCGGGGCGAAAGACTTTACGGTACGCCAGTCGGCGATCGACATTTTGCTGCAGCGCGCGGTCAAGCCCAAGGACTATCTGGCCGAAATCAAAGCCTTGTTCGAATGGGTGCAGCAAAACATTCGTTACACCAAGGATACCTTTCGAGTGGAGGTGCTGCATTCCGCCAAGCGCATGTTGCAGCTGCGGGCCGGCGATTGCGACGACATGACCATCCTGCTCGGCTCGATGCTGGAAGCCATCGGTCATCCGATCAGGTTGGTATTAAGCGGCGCCAATCCGGCGCGGCCGGACCAGTTTAGTCATATTTATCTGGAAGTGCTGTATCGGGATCAATGGCTGGCGCTGGACGCGACGATGCCGCATGCGATGGGTTGGTCGTCACAAGCGCCGGTAAAAAAAATTGTAGCCTTGCCGCGACGTGTGGAGGCAGCGGATAGCGTCACATTACACGGCCTGGATGCAACTCCTGACGTGTCTTCGCTACTACCGGATTTGTTGCGAGCCATCCGCCACGAAGCATTCAAGCCGCACGATCCGCGCATTAAAGCATTGTGGCAAATCTTGCGGCATCGGCACTTATTACAACAAAGCACCTGGTTGCAAGCGATGTTGCGACGGGTTTGGCGGCAAGGTCTGGCAGCCAAACCGCGGCCGCGCCTGGCGAAACGGCTTGAACGTCTGTTGCATGCATGGGGGCTGTTGCCGCCCAACCCTACGCATGCAACGCTCAAACCGGCAATGGCGCCGGCGATGCAAGCGCTGCGGCCAGTAGCTTTGAAGGCGGTGGGTGCGGTCAGGCCGGTAAAGATACAAACGATGCGTGCGGTGGAATTACAACCGCACGCACTGCGCAGGCCAGGAAAATGACCACGCATCAGCCACCGTTTTCAGCGGGTAGTGGACGGGTGTTCGATGCGGTTAAGGAAGAACAGTTGACGCAAGGCGAGGCCTTGTACGGCCGTTTCAACAATTTCGGCGCAACCGCCGTGATGACGGTTAAGCATTGTCGAACCATCCCGCCCGTTGTGGTGGAACTGGGCGAATTGGTCGGTGTGATCTATCGCTCCGACAAGGGTCAGCAGGGACAAAAGCTGACTTACATCCACCGGATGGACGATCCGCCCAGACTGGTCAGCAACGTCGAAGGCACGCAACTTTACATTGTCGGCGGTAGTTATCGGGTCACGGCGCAAGGTATCGAAGGTTAGGCCAATGGCTACAACAAACCGCAAACTTCGGAGACTGATATGAGTAGCGACCGGCAATTGGGCTTGGACGAATTGATGATCGTAAATCCCGGCTGCCTGGGAACGCAAAGTTTGTTTCTGGGTGAGGACGGCGTTTTGTATCAGTTGCAGGACTTGCCAGCTACAGAGGATGAGCCTGGGGCAGGGCAATTCTTTCTCGGAGAAGACGGTCAGCTTTACCAAACAGGCAACGCCGAAATCGGTGGCTTAGCCGATGTTGACGAGACCGCGTCGATGGCCGCGAGCCAAACGCTGGGCCGCTATTTCCTCGGCGAAGACGGCCGCTTGTACGAACGAATTAGCTGAATACCGCAGGTAAACCTTTTCAAACCGCCTGATGCGGATTGATTGAATCGATAAAACTACATTAGTTGAGGAGATGGTCATGGCCAAGATGCAAGGCGTGAAAGAAAAACTGCACGCACCGCTGTACGACGCGTTTCACGTATCGGATAAAGATCCGAAAAAGATCTTTAAGGATTTTATGACCGATCCGCGCGTGATTCGATTTTTTGTCGATGTGCAAGGCAAAACCCGCTTGGAAACCAATATGCAGGCGGCCGGGGTGTTACCGAGTTTGAATACCTTCGAAGCCCGCGCGCTGCGGGTTATCGTCTCGAATATGCGCATCGCCGAAAAGAAAAAAATCACACCGAAAGGCGGCGCCGGCGGCAGTGTAGAACTTGAAAGTCTGGCTGTAACTAGCGAAAGCGAAATCCTGGCCGACCTGATCTACAACTCGGTCATTTCCCTGATCGTCGGCGAAAAAACCATGATCGAGATGCCGACTTTCTGGTTTCCGTCCGGGGCCGGGATCAGCCCCGGTTTCCCGACTGTCAGCAATCACGGCGAACCCGATCCCACCGCCACCTTCCGCTTCGCGGAGCCGGTGTTTATCGAGCCGCAGCAAAATTTTCGGGTGGAGTTGGCTTTTCCGCAAGGTTTGCCTGGGTCGGAACTAAGCGTCGATTCGCCGGAAAAACGTCTGGCTAACGTGATCGGACCGTTACGCATCTGGGTGGTGCTGGACGGTTATTTGACCCGCGACGTGCAGTAAGTCCCGCAGCCGACAGGAGAAATATCATGCAATATTTAAGCGAAAGCGATGTCACGCAGATGATGGGCATCGGTTATCTGGGCGAAGTGCGTCAGGGACCGGACGGCCAGTTGTATCAATTCGTGCAGGGTGTCGATGGTCTCGGCAATCCGGTAGGCGGGTTCTGGAGCCGAGTCAAGCGCGGCCTGAAACGAGCGTTGCCGATCGCCCGTCATTTTGCGCCTTTTATTCCGGGCGGCTCCGCAGTGCTTACCGCAGCCACGCCGTTTCTTCGGCAAGCCGGCATTCAAGGCCAGGACGGCATCGGCGAGTTATATGCAGCGCTGGATGGCAATGTCTATCAAGTCCAAGGGCTTGGCGAACCGGAACAATTCTACGGTATCGACGAAGACAGTCTGGATCAGATCATGGGCCTGGGCTATATCGGCGAAATCCGCCAAGGCCCGGACGGCAACTTGTATCAGTACCTGCAAGGCGTGGATGGCTTGGGTAATGTCGGCGGATTTTGGAGCAAATTGCGTAAATTGGGTAAAAGAGCCTTGCAGTTCCAGCCGGCCCGTTTGGCCCTGAAAGCTGTCAGCCCGTATTTGCAGCAGGCCATGCCTATGGTTAGGCAAATGGCGTCGGCGATACCGGGCGGCACGGAAGCGCTGACGGCGACCGCACCGCTGATGAAACAGGCTGGGTTGTCCGGCTGCAATTGCCAACAGCATAAACCTTATGACGTTGCGCAATCGATGTCGGGGTTTGCCGAGGATGAGTTACAAGGCCTGGCGGCGGACGAGGAGCTACAAGGCTATGCTGATGGCGATTTGTACGGACCCGACGACGAACTGATGCAAGGTTTGGACGCGGACGACGAATTTGCCGGTTATGACGGCGAGGACGAACTGCAAGGTTTTGCCGACGACCAGGAGATGCAAGGCGTGGAAGGCTATGTCAAACAAGACAGCGTGAACGGCCTGGAACGTTACGAACCGGAACAGCCGCCGCAAACCCGCTGGCATGTGCCGTCCAGTCCTCCCGATGTCTGGAAGCCGCTATGGTAATGCAAATCCTGACATTCATTATGCCTCTGCCGTGTGCCGGTTTTCGCGGCCACAATGATGACGGCAGGCAAAACCATGGGAGATCACGATCATGAGAGCAGGACTTCAGTTAGGTCAGGAGCCGGGCTACCAGCGGCCCATAGCGGAGGGCAGCCCTGCCTCCGCTGTCGCGCCGACCACCAAGGAAATTCCCTACGATTACGTGGCCAAATTCCAGCTGCAAGGCAATTTCGGCAATCGGCTACAGGATGTGATCAATATCAGTACCGAGGGCGTGTTCGTGGCGGTGTCAATCGGCTACAGCTTTATCCCCGCCAAGCTGGATATTCAAGCGTCTGCACCGATTCCGCTGGTGGCCGACGGTCTGAACGGCTTGATTGCGCAGTTGACCGAAGCGGATCAGCAGCTACTGAGCCAGGCGCTATTTGTTAAAGCTTGCGGTATCGACTTCAAATACAGCATCGTCGACAGCGGTAGCGGTAGGGAGCTGCAAAATCAACCGATACATAATATTGCCGGCCTGGGCGAAGCCAGCGGCAAACGGCCGTTTCGGCCGCTGGCGAAACCGATGATGTTTATGCCACGCTCGACGATACGCATCGAAATTCAAGAGGTGTCGGTAGGCTCAATATACAAGGGTGCCGAGCTATATCTGGTGCTGCACGGGTACAAAATTCTAGGCTACGGCACCGCGCCATGAATATCTGCCAAATCTGCGGCGTGCCGCAGGATGCCGGTTTTTTCGACGAGTCTTCGATTCACGATGCTCCGGCATTCGGCGAAGAAGTGATTTTGGCCAGCTATCGCTTGCACCGCAATTACTGCGGGCTGCTGATGTACTTTGCGCAATTCACCAATGTCTATGCCGCGAACCCGGTAGAGGTGCAAACGCCCGGTTATCAATGGCAGATTCGTTGCGACGGCCAGCCGCGTGATCCTTATCTGACTTTTTCCCACATCATCAATCCGTGGGGCTTGTCCGGATTTCCGGTGGCGTTGCGTCTGGAAGAAGGCTGTCTGTTGGAGTTTGCGATTCGTAATGTCAACGACCGGCAGCAGATCTTGAAAAAGGTAGGCGGCCGCCTGCTAGGGCGTATTTGGTACAACACGGCCTATGGCGGCTGAATTAACTGAGCGTAAATCAATTTCAAGCCGATAGCCACGCGACCAGCGTAGGAGAAATGCCATGTATCTATTTGCAAACCAAGTTACCGGTCCGCGCATTGCCGGAAAATCCGAGGCGGACGGCATCGGCGGATTTGAAAGGTACGCCAACACGCTGGCGGGTTTCGGCCAACCCGCTCCAGCCTCGGCGGCGGTGCAGCCGGTGTTTCGGTTCGATTGTGCGGCGGGCACGAATTGCGGTATCGGCACCGAAGCGCAATGCCGGGCGGTGCTGCGTCAGGCCATCCGCGAGGCGATAAAACTGGCCGATAACGCCGCCGGCAAACTCGAGGCGCGCGACCCAGGCGTCGTCAAATTTTTTAGGTTTTTCTTCAACCATCCGCCTAATCGGCCGATTCCCTGGGCCGGCGGAGAGGAATCGGCCACCAGTGTGGCGAAGCGCTTCCGGGCGGTGGCCAAGGCTTTGCAGAAGGGCGGGCGCAATACCACTTTTCATTGCTTGCCGACCGCGGCGGGCTGTGCCGATAACGATTTGACTTGTTGTTCGACCACCGCCAATGCCTGGGTCAATCCTGCCGGGGAAGCGAACACCTTAAATCTGTGCGCCGGCTTTTGGACGCCGCCGGCCGGATTGCGCGGATTGCCGGCGCCATATTACCGGGCGGGTGTAATCATTCACGAAATGCTGCATTTGCTGTATCGCGATTTCTTGTTACATGGTGTCAGACGCGCAAATGCTCATTGTTACGAGGCGTTCGCGTTGCGCGTCGCCGGTTTTGGCGTCGATCCCATCGATATTTGCATGTGCCGGGGGACGGCGCCTTGTCCGCCTTAAATCGTTCGGTAGCGCTGTTACGAGTTTGCTAACGGAAAGGAGTGCTAGATATGTATATTCAGGCAGATGAAGGTTTGGGGCAAGCGGCTCCGGCCGCATGCAATCCGGACCCCGGCGAGGTGGCCTTATCGCATACCGCGGCCGGTGTTCTGGGTAAAGACGTTGAAATTACCGATAAAGGCGTGCTGGTCGCGGATTTTGGTATCGATAGACGCAGCGTCAAAGGGGCGGCGAAAATCGAGCTTGCTCCGCTGTTACGCCGCTTCGAGACCGATCCCGCCATCGCCGAAATCAGGATACACGGTTTTACCGATTGTATCGGTCCGGGTAACGCCGCTTATCATACCTGGCTGCGCCGCGAGCGGGCCCGGCGGATTCGGGATTTGTTGGGACCGGTGGCCAGAAGCAAGCTTAAATTCTTCGGGCCGGCCCCGGTCGATACCTATATCGGACCCAATACCGACCGGGAAGGGCGTGCTCGCAACCGTTCGGTGCTGATAGAGTTTCAAAGCAAAATCGATTTTCCACCGGAAGCCGTTACGGTAAAACCGTGTCACGAACAGCTGATGCGCCGGGCGCTAGTTCAGATTGGTAATAATCGAAATCTGGATGCAAAAATCGGCTCGCGATTGCGGGCGGCGTTGAGCAACGCCTTGGCCGGTGGGGATGACTCGTTCATTCGGCCGGGCTCAACTTCTGTGATGTTCGCGTTCCGCTGGTCGGGGATTGCGGAGTATTTTCGCGAGCTATGTGGGCAGGCAGGCGGTCCGGCTGGGTTGTCGGCGGCAGGATTGAACCGGAAATTGCTGGAGCTGGATCAGGATATCGTCAATGGTCTGGAGGCATTTGCTCGGGCCAGGCGGCAATTTTCCAGCATCTTGAATAAGAAAGCCGCTTTAGAAGCCAATTTCGGTCAACGCCTAAGCGCGCTTTTAAAAAACAAAGCCAAAACCGTTTACGCCGAGTATTAACTTATGTATCTGCATTTGGGACGAGCCGAACCGGCTCCGCGCGCCAGCGGCGAAACGGCTGGCCCGATTATGCCGCTGGCGCTGACGCGCGTGTTGGATACTTCGTCCGCGCCGTTCCGCTGCATCTGCCGGATTCATGTGAGTACCGCCAATCGTGGCCATTCCTTCGGCTCCGGCGTGCTGGTGAGCCGCTATCATGTGTTGACTTGCGCGCATGTGCTTTATCCGCGGAACGATCCGCATGCTATGCGGGAAGTCGTAGTGCTGCCGGGGCAAAACGGTGCCAACGACAAGCGGCCGCCCATTCGCGCGGATGCCTGGTCGGTAAATCCGCGTTGGCGCTGGAACGATTGCCGGACGGCCAATGCGGACTTGGCCATTATCCGCTTGGCGCGGCCGGCGGAGGCTGGATTTTGGCCGTTGCTGCCGTTCGAGCAGGCGTCGATCGCCACAACTGCTGCCCATCTGGCCGGTTATCCGGTACGCCCTACCGATAACAAGGCTCAAGCCATGTATCGCAGTAGGGGACGTATTATCGGCAGGATCAGGATAGACGGCTGCACCGAGCCTGGGCCACGAACCAAGGGCATACTCACGCGTACCTTGTTTCCGGATATCGACGATACGACGGCGCTGATCGCTCACGGACTGGACAGTGCGCCATCGATGAGCGGCGGCCCGATCTGGCAATTCCGGGATGGCAAACCCATGCTGCTGGCCTTACATGCCGGCGATATCGATAACGGCGCCCGCAAGAAGGCCATACTGTTGAATTCCGCCGTGCGCACGCTGATAGCCGACTGGATTAGAACGCTGCCGCCGCCGCACGCCTAAACCGGACGCAGAATAATAATGGCTCGCGCAGATAGATCTTCTGTCTGCGCGATACGCGGCTGGAGGCAAAAGATGGCAAACAGATTCGAAAAATCGGCCGCTATCCTGATTTTCGATCGGCAGAAGCCGTTTCGCGAGGGACTTAGAAATTATCTGTTGGCGTCGGGGTACACGCATATCCGCACGGCCGTTTCCATTCAGTCGGTATTGAAAGAATTACGTCAGATGCATTTTGCACTGATTCTACTCAGCGTTTCCGCGCCGAATTTTTCGGTGCAACGTTTGCTCAAAGTCGCGCGCTTACGGCAACCGGGCGCGGAAATTTTTCTATTGGTAGCCGCCGGAGACCTGGCTTACGTAAGAGAGCTGCCGGCACCGGTATTGCTGAAGGAGTATGTGTATGCGAATCTCTTGGAATTGAACCGGAGCGATACGCCTTAATTATCCTTGCAAGACGTATGCAACCATCGGTGTGTTCCATGTCCCACTTTCTTGTCTCGCTATCACGAGTATGGAAATTGTTTTGCTGTAGCGTGATTCAGCAAACGCTTGGCGATATTCCGATTGCCGGCTACGCCGGCTGCAAGACAGTGAAAAAATACCCGGGTTCTTCGTGCGAAGCTTCACTTGCAGCGGCCTGCCGCTCTCTGTTGAAATGAGATCTAGCCGGTCCCGGTCAGCAAGAAAAGGAAGGTTCATGTACTAGCTATCCTTGGCTGCCTCGATCACGGCGAAGCACTGCCGTATCTATAGCATCTGATTTCCATCCGGCAGAAGCAGAGGGGTATCTACCGCCCCTCACAAAGACGATACCGGGAGGCAAGCGTGAATAGTGCATCCGATCTTTACCAGGCGTTTTTCCATGCAATCGGCGAATCGGTTTTTATTGTCGATATAGCGAGCGAACGTATTCTCGATGCCAACCCGCAGGCGGCGCGGTTGACAGGCTTGCCGGCAGAGGAATTGCAAAACCTTAGCTATAAAGCGCTGTTTCAATTTCCCGGTACCGCGGAGACGTGCTGTGGGAGTCGGCCGGCCTGCGAGGTGTGTTTCATCGCTAAAGCCGGCGGCGCGGCCGGCACCGCTTTCGATGCGTTTTGTATCGATTGTCAGGCCGGAAAGTATCTGGTGTTGATCGCCAGGGCTAGCGATGACGGCACGGTGAGCGCCTATTCCTACCCCGGCACTGGCGATCAAGTCTGGGCGGAACTGAAAGATTTTCCAAACATCATCGGCCAGAGCGAAAAAATCCGCGATGTTTGCCGCTTGATCGGTTCGGTGGCTAAAACCGATGCCACCGTGTTGATTCAAGGCGAAAGCGGTACCGGCAAGGAGGTGGTGGCCAATGCCATTCATGTGCACAGTCTGCGCGCCAAACATCCGTTTGTGAAAGTCAATTGCGCCGCGTTATCCGAAACCCTGTTGGAGAGCGAGTTGTTCGGCCACGTAAAGGGCGCGTTTACCGGGGCGATACGCGACCGCCGCGGCCGTTTCCAGCAGGCCAACGGCGGCACAATTCTGTTGGACGAAATCGGCTGTATGTCCCTGGCCGGTCAAGCTAAGTTGCTCAGGGTGTTGCAAGAACATGAGTTCGAGCCGGTAGGTAGTTCGGTTACTTTACCGGTCAACGTTAGGGTGCTGGCTTCCACCAACGTCGAGCTGGCGGCGGCGGTAAAACAGGGAAAATTTCGCGAGGATTTATATTATCGGCTGAATGTGTTTTCGATACCGTTACCGCCGTTACGGGAGCGTAAGCAGGATATTCAGTTATTGGCTCAATATTTTCTTTATCGAAACAATGTCAATCTGGGTAAATCGATAGACGCCATTGCCCCCGCTACATACACCTTACTGATGCAGCACGATTGGCCGGGCAATATTCGCGAACTGGAAAATGTAATCGAGCATGCCGCAATTGTCGAACAGAATCATATTATCGCTCCCGGCAGTCTGCCGATTAATTTGGCGGGACTGAAATCTGCCGGCGCCGATAACGATAAGGAATACGCGGCGTTTAACGGTTTGAGGGAAAAGCTGAATGCGCTGGAAAAGCAAATTATTTTCGAGACCTTGCAAAAAACCAACGGCGTCAAGAAAGACACGGCAAGTTTGTTGGGTATCGATCCGCGAAACTTGCCTTATCTATTGCGCAAGCATCGATTCGGTCACTGACAATTGCGAGATCACTTGCCGAATAGCTCTATTTTTGCCGGCCGTATAAATCGAAAAATGTCCGGATTCCTGACCACAATGAGTGGCCGGAGCAGTGTTCGAATTTATAACCGCGAGCGGCATCATTCGATAATTGTTTAAAG
>CAZGUM010000047.1:0-23880 GCA_964529085.1 uncultured Methylomonas sp.
AAACTGCAGAACAAATAATTTATTGACCCACTGTCTTTCAATGCTCTCCTTGATCAGAATTTCTTCCCTAAGCGCAAAGCCGCGACGCTCAAACAGTCTGCGATAGTCATCGATGACTCTGTATTTTGCGACATATCCGTTTTGATCTTTAGCGTTCTGTTCGTTAGCAGTCGAAAGCGTATCAATCAGGAGCAGATAAGCGCCCTGCCGGCATAGAGACCTTAACTTATCGAGAAAGAAAACAAACTTTATATCGTCGATAATGCAGCTTGTTACTCCCATGCAAGCGACTAGGTCGTACTTTGCAAAGGGAGCGATTGCCTCCAGTTCCTGCACTGAAAAAGTGACATTAGTCGCGCCACAAGTACTAGCGGCTTCTCTGGCTTTGTCAATGAGTGCCGACGATATGTCGTAGGCAAGAATCTCCTTGGCAAATTTAGCCAGCTGAAAAGTGAATTTTCCATCACCGCAACCTATGTCGATAGCTTTTTCAATAGGCGGTAATCGCAGCAAAAACTGCTGCAGGATAGCTTCTTTAGCCTCGTAATAATCGGAAGGCGCTAGATAAGTGTTAGTAGAATTCTTCCAGTATGTCTCGGAGTCATTTTGTAATGAAGCCCTTTGTTTGTTAAGCCGCGGAAACCAAGTATCTCCAGCCGTTATTGATGAATAAATACTTTGGGCAATCTTCTCGCCTACGTTTACATCAAGACCCGAGAGGAATTCCGGCACTATTGCTTCACGCTCAGACTTTTTCGGATCCTGCCCATTAAAGACCATCTCGATAAAATACTTGATATCGTCGGAAGTTGAGGCCTTGTAAAGAAAGTTTACTAGTTCTCCGTCGTCGTTCATTCCCAGGCCATCGGGAAGATTGAGATAGAGTAATGGTTTTCCGGTTGGCAGGTATTCGAGTAAAAAAGACCCTACGTCAGTCATAAGTGCATCGGATACCGAAAATGCAGCATGATAATCCGGACTTTCGTCAAGTTCGACATTCGAACTCTCTTTGATAGCCTGCCTGAATTTCCGTTCACCTTCAGCATCCCAAACCCCGTGTTGCAGCATCGCTTTGAAAAAAAGCGGATGAGGTCTTAACAGAAGGAACAAATCTTGACGTTGAGTGAACTCAGAAAAAATATACTCACTATACCGACGATATGTAGACCAGGCGGGGACATCCGATACTGAAAAATGCGGCGTCCAGAGAATCACCTTACGCCCAGCGATTTTTCCAGCTATTTCATTAGACGGAGGTAATTCTGATTTGGCATTCACAGCATCAAATTTTGGATGACCAGTGACTACAACATGGCTATTACCGGCGTGGCAATATTTGCCGTACATTTTTTTATGGCGTTCAGAACGGGCAAATATTTTCCAGGCAGTTCTATGAAGCGCGGAATCAAACTGGGCGGTAATGTTCCATGCCCCTCCCCCCACTTCTAAGCCGTATGGAATATAGGCAACTCTTATTCCTTTTTCAGCAAGACGCTCCGATCTCAAGTGCTCCGGTCTGGTTTCATCATAAGGATTCTGAAGAAACATTAAATGGGGCCGGTATGTATCGATATTGAAATAATCAACTGTACAAAACGGTACATTTGCATCGATAAAGCACGCTCGCATCTCGTCCAACGTCACGGCTGTCGAAGAGAATGGATGTATAAACGGTGACAAAACAATTTTTACGACAAAACGTGGATCCTTATCCATCGCCTGCCAAACGCTTCGCCAACTGGGCCAGATTGATGGATGTTGAGCGACAAATACCACTCTGACAGACTCGCCCGGCTCTAAACTTTGTCGATCAAGGTATTTTTCTGCTGCTGAATCAACTGTAGCCTCTCCCGACATCATAGATGCCGTGAGAACATCAATTTTATTATGTATGACATCCAATCTTGCCTGATAAGCATCTAGCCCAAGCAATTTTCTTCGAATTGAACGCAAACCGGTAAATATTGATTTCATTTGTGAGCACTCGTGGAACAGAAACTAAGATTCAGATCAAATACGCAATTTATTTCTAAAGTATCGAAGATAGAAAACACCTGCAACCGAAACAACTTCCACCCCGCATTAACACACATAAGTTACCTTATGAATTCTTTTATCAGCCATAACACCACCGCCATCAAATACAAGCAATTAAGACAAGCCTTTTAAACTATTTTTCAAAATTTATTCTTTCCTTCTCAATAACCAAGGGCATGTTGCGTATTTGGGTGTGAATCGATCCTATATACTCACCGAGCAAACCAATAAAGAAAGCTTGAATAGCTCCAAAAAAGAATACCCCAATTAACAGAGGAGCAGTACCTAGCTGAAATGAATCCCAATATAACAACTTTGCTATAAAAAAGGAAAAGGCAACCAATAAGCTAAATAGTGCAAGCAGAAATCCGCTTATGGTCATAAGACGTAATGGAACTTTTGAATGATTAGTGATACCTAGCATTGCAATATCATACAAAGTATAAAAATTGTTTTTGGTAACACCGCCCTTCCGCCTAGGCTGTTTAAATGGAACCGTCGCTATGGGAAATCCTATTTCGCATAACAACCCGCTAAAGTACGGATAAGGATCTTGAATACTGCGTAGAATATCGACAACTGCTCGATCAAACAGGCCAGCCCCAGTTGCGTTTTGCACCAATGGCACATCGGATATCCTGGCCAGTAGGCGGTAGTAGGCTTTTCTCAAGCCAAACATCACCGATGATTCTTCACTTTCCGGCTTGACTGCTAATACCGTCTTGTATCCTTGCTCCCATTTATTGATAAATTCAGCGATCATTTCAGGTGGATCTTGTAGATCGGAGGCAATCAATATGCAGGCATCGCCGTTGGACTGTTGTATGCCGTAGTACGGAGACCTAATATGTCCAAAATTTCGCACATTGACGATTAATTTTATGCGTTTATTCTGCTGTGCGATTTCTTTTATTTTTTCTACTGTTCCGTCGGTTGAACAATTGTCTATACAAATATGTTCATACTCGTAAGGCTGTGCAGCCATAACCGTAGCGACACGCTGACAAAGCTCTTCAATATTATCAATTTCGTTGTAACAAGGAGTGACTATACTAATAAGTCTATCGTTTTTCGTCATTTTTAAATACCCAGTAATTCATCAAAAACCAACTAATAAGCACACTCAGTGGGATACATAAGGCCTGCCCAATATAAGGGTTGATTTGTAAGTTATTAATTAATAATTTCAGAGTAGTCGCATTTATGCAATATACCACCCCATATGCCGCAATAAACTTAGCAAATGTATGTGCCCCACTTTTTGACTTAAAAACCAATCGCCCAATGCTAAAATAGTTAAAAATCACGCCCACAATGGTTGCCATAAGAAGCGCGCCTAAATACGGCATGTTAAATAAAATTAAGAGCGCATAAATTGCGTAGCCAAAAACCGTATTAATTAATCCCACACCTAAGAAGCGAGCTATTAGTTTTATTCTGCCGCTGTTTGATCTTATTTGGCGACCCGCCGGCTTATCTCTTCGGCCTGATTTAGGCCGCCGATCCGTGCGTTTCTTACGTTTACACTTTGGTTTAGAACGCATCTTCATCCACTACTGCTTTCGAGCACCGAGTAATATTTGTTTTTCAATCAGAATATCCTCAAGGGACAACACCGAGCCAATATCTGCAACGCAGATGTTCAACCGAAAGTGAGGCGGGCTCTTTGCCGCATTAATGCCGGCAGTTGTCTCGGTTATTTCAAAAACTAAACCAAATTTGTCTTGCATGATTAACCACGGCTTCGATATGACAATCGGCGCTAGACTGCAGCAATGGAGCTTAGCAGCGGTAAAGGATTGACAAAGCAAGGTGCCGACCATCCAATAGAAACTGGAGGGACGCGGAAAGCACATGGAAATATCTTGTGTGCGACTGAAATAATTGAACACGCGAATATTGATGATAACTAACTCAGGACACCGGCAATGCCGATATTTTGCGAGACGGTAAATTTAGTCTAGATCCACTGCCGAAAAGCAAGCAAAGACCAGCGGTGCGCGCGTAACGCAAATTAAGTGGCAAACCATAAACGTGCAAGTTAATGTCAAACATCGATCCACCACCCGCCATTGTCTGCGCCGGTTTGCCCCCTTCAAAATTGATGACTACATCGAATTCTTGCTTCGCAAACCCGTAAGCTGGCTTTACCGAAAAATACCGCGACAACCGCCCAAAAGCTATCAAGAGTTTTGCGACTTCACCGGAACGGTGAACGACAACAGCTCTGACGATTCGATTGGTTATACCGAAAATAGCTATTCGAATCATCATTAATACATTGTCCAGCCCTTCAACTAGGAAAGGTGCTCATTCAGTTTGGACGATCCAAAACCCCAGTAGGGTCTACTTTCCTTCGGCACGGACAACAATAAAGTAAATGAAAACAAGCTATACATTTTGATAAAGAAAAAATAGCGCACTTCAAAGTGTGAAAACGCAATGATGACAAAATGCGCGGCCACCAATCCCAACGACACCCCAAGCCACGCAGGAGCGCCATTAGTATCTCGAATTCTCCAAAGGGACCAAAACATGCCAACAAAACAGACCAATAAAGCACCTTTTAGCAATACATCCACTAAGTCCGGCTGAGCGTTGGGAACCGTAAGAGAAGTTGTAGGTGCAAACCAATATCTTGGCAGCAATTTCACCTTTCCTTTGATCCATTCATATGGATGCCCTAGGAAGATCCTCCAATAAACACTACTGCTTGTTTCGCCGCAATGCTCCGGAGCAATATGGCAAGCCATATTTATGCCTCCCTGAGCCAAAAATCCGCCGCCTTTTTCCTGTAAAGCAATATCCGTAGAAAGACTTGCTTCAATTATTAAAGGACCAGTATAAACCCACCTTAAATCATGTCCTTGATTTAAATGATATAGCCGCCACGGCAGCATAAAAAGTTGCGCGACAAGCAACGCAATCAATAAAAGTCTTGATGCCTGCGACCAATTGTCCACACCCTGTTTTTTGCGAAGCGATGACACTATTGCCAAACCAATTGAAACGAACAGCATCACATTCAGAAAAAACTCGAATTGCGATCTAGCATAAGCGGCAAACGCGAAAAACATCCCGGCCAATATGGCTGCTTTTAAGGTTGTACGCACCAATAACAAGACCGCCCAAAAGAAACACGCTATGGATAACCATTCACCAAACATCAGTCCCAAAGGGCTGATTAAAAAGACACGTGCCTCTGCAAAGCAAAAAATTAACAGTGGTATCAACCAAGCCCATTGCCCAAATGAGCTAACTAAAATACGGCGCATTTCCATCATGATAGCCGCAAAAAGTCCGGCGCTTATCACGAGCAATAGCAACGGCATGGGCGCGTTACTGCCAAACAACATTAATAATAACGCTTCAAGCAAAACAAACCCTGGCGGCCATAGATTGAATATCCAGCTGGTATTTTGGGTAACCCAGCCTTGGGAACTCACATCCATGGCTGCCGACGCAAACGAGTTTGGATCGCCATAATGGGTTTCCCTTGCTGCTTCAAGCAAGCTGTGCCCCCAAACATCTAAAGAGGTAATTGTCTGGAACACAGCGATAACCAGCAACGCCAGGAAATAACATGCCCATACAAACCAACAACAATTAATTGCGCCCAAGCCTACTTGGCCAGTCTCGGTAGTTCCTACCTCGCTCATTTTTTTAATCCAAAAAGGGGGTTAAGCATAAGATTTGTCAATTTATGAAAGGCAATCATTCCCACCCTTACAAGCGCACCACGGGATAAACAGGGTGAGATGTTAATAAACGCCGAGTGGTCACTAATGGGCAGCCTCATTGCTTGCCAAGGATATCGCGATGGTCCGGGCCGCAAATTCAACCTCATCAACCGTCATTGCCGGCGAAATTGGTAAACTCAACACTTCATTCGCCAACATTTGCGCTACCGGTAAGGCGAGCTCTCGAAACCCGACATAGCACGCTTGCTGATGTGGCGGAATAGGATAGTGGATAATAGTCGACACCCCTTGCTGTTCGAGCTTGGTCTTTAATGCATCCCGTTGTTTGCTGCGAATGACGTAAAGATGCCATACCGGTTCGGCGTAATCAGGAACCTGGGGCAAGTCAATATCCGTGCCCGCCAAGAGCTTCGAATAACGGTCTGCGACATCTCTGCGGCGGCCGTTCCATTCATCCAGCAAAGCCAGTTTTACGCGGAGGAAAGCTGCCTGCATTTCGTCTAAACGGCTGTTATAACCAGCAATATCATGGCGATATTTGATTTTTGAACCGTAATTGCGGAGTTGTCTTACCTTGTTAGCAACAGCGTCGTCGTCGGTAAGCACCGCACCGCCGTCACCAAGCGCTCCCAGATTTTTGCCAGGGTAAAAGCTGGTGCCCGCGGCGTTGCCAAGCGATCCGACACGCCGCCCTTTGTAGCGGGCGCCTTGTGCCTGAGCGGCATCTTCGATAACGATAAGTCCATGCCTGGCGGCAATTTCATTGATCGGATCCATGTCGGCAGGCTGTCCGTATAAGTGTACTGGCATGATAACCCGCGTGCGGCTCGTCACAGCTGCTGCGATCAACGCCGGATTAATGTTATGGGTATCAATATCAGGTTCTACCGGGACCGGAGTGGCTCCGCACTGAGTTACCGCCAACCAGGTAGCGATAAAGGTGTTTGATGGCACAATGACTTCATCGCCGGGGCCGACGCCGTAGGCCTGCAACAACAGATGCAAAGCTTCCAATCCGTTACCAACCCCGATGCAGTGCTTGACTTCGCAGTATTGTGCAAATTCGGCTTCGAAGGCTTCCAATTCGGGACCCATGATAAACCAACCGGAGTCCATCACACGGCTATAAGCAGCATCAAGTTGTTCACGAATAGAACGGTGTAATCTTTCCAGATCAAGAAACGGCACTTGCATTATTGGGCTACTCTTTTGGCGTCGTTAGTAAATTCGTTATAGTCGCGATAATAATCTAGTTCGTCATAGTAGTTAGAAGCCAGAACCATACATACCGCTCCCGATGAGAAATTATCGATTTCTCGCCAAATCATTGGGCACACGTAAAGGCCATAATAACTGCGGTTCATATGTACGGTCTTCTTCGAATATCCGTCATCAAGATGAATATCAAACGAACCCGACATCGCAATGATTAGTTGATGGAGTGCTTTGTGCGCATGGCCTCCGCGCTCTGCGCCGCCTGGAACATCGTATAGATAATAGACCCGACTGATGTCGAACGGTATGTGGCGGTTTGCTTCAACAAATGTCAAGTTACCCCGAGGGTCGTTAATTCTTGGTAAATCAATAATTCTGCAATCTTCTATCATTGCTGCTCTCCGTTATTTAATGCCCAATGTTCCGTTATCGAGGCCGGATAGCCACGCGAGAAGTGACTCGTCCATGGATAGGCCGGTCTGCCGGAACCATCACGCAAATTAATGGAACCAGTACTGCCAATAATGCGAGCGGGGACACCTGCCACAACCATATTCGGCGGCACGTCCTTGGTGACGCACGCTTGGGCCGCCACCAAGGAATGACGCCCGATAGTTACCCCTGGCAACACAACCGATGCCGCTGCGACACTGGCATAATCCTCGACGGTACAACCAATCAACACATTACTTGGTGGAGTTGGGTCGTTAGTCAGCACTACACGGGGCAATATCCACACAAAGTTGCCGATAGTGGTCATTTTTCCGACAAAAACATTGGACTGAAACCTGACATAGTCGCCCACCTTGCTGTCTCCTTGAATTTCAGTAAATGTGCCTATCTGAAAACTCAATCCGGCTATTGTTTTTTCTCTGACAATGACGTGATGACCTGTAATCAGGCCCGGCCCGAATGAACTGGACTCATAAAACACCGACTGAGATCGAATTAAAGCATCATCGCCAATAATCAGCGGCGTTCCGTCGCCCAAGGGAGTGGATATTCCCATTTCACAGTACGCTCCGACCTTTACTCTATCGCCAAGAACAACATTGTCATGGATGATAGAAAATGGACCTACTTCAACGTCATCCCCAAGTCTCGCCGCAGGTGATACATAAGCAGAAGGATGAATGCCTTTCATTCTGTTTGCCATGCCTTTAATAGTTGATAAATATTATTGCTGTCGATAAAAAAGTCTCCATGGATACCCAACTCCTGCTTTTCAACTATCTCTCCGAGTACGTACGACACATTCACTTGTAACGGCGAGAGCATATTTAACCAATATCTGTAAATCATATTTTCATGTTTCGCCATAAGCACGCCCAAATTAGTCCCCAAGTTGCAGAAAATAGTATTGGATAATGCAGCACCCGTGGATGAAATAATTTCCTTGGCATTTCTGAATAATTGAATTTGCTGTAAAAACGTTAGCTTTTCCGGCTCAACAATTACATAACCCTGGTGAATTAATAGCTCTTCTAATTCTATTGTATTCGTGATTTGTCTTGTGCCGGAATTGCGCCGCAGATATATTTTTTCCGGCCAAGCCTGATCAGGTAGCTTTTCCATAAAGCCGGAAACTTGCATTCGAATGACCTCGAATGCCCCCGGATTAAATTTGCCATGCGAATGCCCGGCTAACTTAGTGTTACGCCGTTCGAACGGTACGTAACCGGCAACCGATGTGAGATAAAGCTCCTCGATATGAATTGCCCTACCGATGGGTAAGGTGATGATTGTCCGCTCTCCTCCCGCCACCAGGAACAAGGACTCCATAATGTTTTTGTGAAGTCCTTCATTTACGACAACAGGAACGTCCTCGAATTTTTTCTCACGACAAAATGCGGCAATTCGCGGCAACACCTCCGTCAACCAATGAGCATAATTCACTGCACAGGCATCTACAAAAACCGCAGCGACAGGAAGAAATTCAGGGAAGTCGTCGTGTAACAGCCAGCGAATTCTGCCTTTTTCCGGATCAATCAGATTGCGGCCGTGGAGCTCTTCACTAGTGTAATCCCGTTGAAAATCGTAAAGATCATGACAAATGACCTCATCCCCCATTAAAACGAGATTAGTACCGCCATAAATTGTCCCTTTACTGATCTTCGCCACAAAGACGGGCGGTAATGAGTAATGTTCTTTAGGCGAAACTAAGTAGCTTTCGTCGCTAAGCGGGAAAACTTTGGGCGCCGGCGTTTTAACCAGTTCGGCAGCTACCAATTCGACGGTCGGAATATCCCTTGTTTTCGCAAACACACTCAATTTGACCAACTTACGCCAGCGCCATTTATGTCTATTACGCTGATGAATAGCAAACAGCTTAACGTAAAGCTGATAGCCATTGCGCCAAGTCCAAATGACTAACGCACGAGCAATGGGGTATGACTTAAGATAGCTTGAATAGAATCTACCCAATCCGGTCGCTTTGAGTCGGGCAATAATATAGCGAGCATTGTCCTTCCGCTGCTCGATCTCCCAAATTTTTGGCGCTACAACGTTTGACACGGTCAAAATTGCGTCCTCGGATACCGGCCTGAACGCTAAGGGATGTGAAAATTGATCGATCGCCTCGGCCGCGGCTTGATTTGACTGCGGAAGAACGGTCATGACGGCAACCGCTCCCGAAGCTCTACATAAAAACACAATATGCTGATATCGAACGGCATTTTGCAGTTAGTTACAGTCTATTAAGGGAAATCATATTACTAAGCGCCTTTTCGGCCGGCCAAATAGCGCTCGACGATTTCTTCCGGAGCCCCATCCGCCAATAATTTGCCGTGATCCAACCAAATCACTCGATTGCAGAGGGACCTGATCAACAAGTGATCGTGGGAGACCATTATCATAATATTTGCCTTGTTAATCAGGTCGTGCATGCGTGCCTTGGCCTTGGTCATAAACGTCACGTCGCCACCGGCAAATACTTCATCCAACACCAAAATATCGGGATGCATTGCTGTTGCCAGCGAGAACGCCAGTCGCATATACATGCCAGTGGAATAATACTTAACCGGGGTGTCAATAAATTCTTCCAATTCGGCAAAAGCGATAACTTCAGGCTCGATTTCTTTTAGTTGCTGCTTACTGTAGCCAAGAATGGAACCATTCAGATAAATATTCTCGCGCCCAGTGAATTCCGGGTGAAAGCCCGCCCCAATTTCCAATAGCGGCGCAATACGCCCGTTGACTAAAACCTTACCATACGCGGATTCATAGACTCGACATAGGGCTTTTAGTAAAGTACTTTTGCCAGCGCCGTTGTGACCGACGATACCAACCCGGTCGCCGGCTTTGATTTCAAAGGAAACATCTTTGACCGCCCAAAAGTCCGAATAGGCGACCGGCCCATTCCGTCTGAACAGATTGGCAAAATAATCTTTTAACGATGGCGACCTGTCATGGTAAATACGAAATTTGATCGACAGGTTTTCAACACTGATGCTCGACATATTGCTCACAGTCTAAAAACGATTTTTTTCTCTTGCGACCGAAAAACGCATAATCCGCCGACCATGGCCGAGAAGGAAATCACAAGTGCTTGCATCATAACATCGGTACTGGGCAGCACAGCGTGATAAAGCGGTTCACGAAAAAGTTCGATAAACGGCACGACAGGATTCAAGGCTACCAACCAGCCAACCTTGCCCGCCAATGCGTCGTGCCTATATAGAATCGGCGTTAAAAAGAACAATCCTTGCATTACTATTAAAATGACATGCTGTAGATCGCGAAAAAACACAGTCGCGATTGACATGATCAAGCCAATCCCAAACGCAAAAAAAAATAATAACAAGAAGGATACGGGTATAAATAATACCGCCCAGGATAGGGAGCCTCCGATGACGAGTATAATCGCGAATAAAGCCAAGAATGAAAGCATACTATCTATCAACAGTGCAAAAGTAATACTCAATGGAAAAATCGCCTTGGGCAAATATATCTTTTTGATTAACCCTTCGTTATTGATCAAGGAGGAACCGGATTGAGTAACCACCGAATTGAAAAAATTCCACGGAATCATCCCTGCAAACAAAAAAACTGCAAAGCTTTTTAAATCTGTTTTGAATAGCGTTGCGAATACCAAAGCCATCACGGACATCATCAACAGCGGGTTAATTAGCGTCCATAAATAACCGAGCGTGGTACGACGGTATCGCAATATCAATTGCTGGAAAACTAGCTGTAACAGAACGTTTCTATTTGCTATTACTTCCGTAAAAAAAACGGCCAAGCCTTTAATCATAAAAAAACCTGCGCATCCGAAAGATTAAATCCGTCCTTATCTTTCGCCGATATTGTGGGTTTATCTGAAAACGGCCAACTGATATTAATTTGGTGATCATCCCATTTGATGCAGCGTTCAAACTCTGGAGAGTAGTACTCAGTAGTTTTGTATAAAAACTCAGATGTTTCAGTTAACGACACAAACCCATGGGCAAACCCCTCAGGAATCCACATTTGCCGTTTATTTTCCGCAGATAGTATTTCGCCTACACAATTGCCAAACGTCGGCGAACTTTTCCGAATATCGACGGCCACATCGAATACCTCTCCTTGCACCACACGCACCAATTTGCCTTGCGCCTTGGGCGGTAGTTGGTAATGTAAGCCACGCAAAACCCCTTTTTGCGACTTCGAATGATTGTCCTGCACAAAATTAACTTTTAAACCGGTTAGTTCCTGAAATACCCGTTCATTAAAACTTTCGAAGAAAAAACCGCGTTCGTCGCCAAACACCTTGGGCGTAAACAAAACAACGTCCGGAATGGATAATCTAGTAGCCTGCATTGATTTACCTAATGATTGACGGACAAACTCAACCATTACCTATTAACGAAGATTCGGATGAACAGTCGTTTGGTTTTGGTTGAATCGTTAGAGATTCTCGAGAATATTCCAGAATTCGCGCAGCCACTTTATAAAGTACTGGCGTCTTGGCATTTCGGACTCTTATAAATAGATCGACATTAGCGCCTTTCGCCTGGCGGCTATGCAATCGGGAACCAAACAAGTACACAGCAGCATCAGTTTTTGCTAAGCAGTATATTGTTTTAACGGTTAACTGGGTTCGCTCCTTACTTAAACGCATCTTTGCTATAACTTGCCCCAAATGTATTAAGGAATTCTCTAAAAATGCCCTCCTCAACTGTCTCTCAATTAGGGACGGAGATTTTTAGTGTTATATGGAATCCCCTTTAAGCATTTAGGCTTAAAAAACCTGTTTATTCAACAACGCAAGAAGATATTGTCCATAGCCGTTTTTCGCCAACGGTTTCGCCAGTTTTTCGATTTGCTCGTCGCCAATCCAATTACTACGCCAAGCAATTTCTTCCGGACAAGCGATTTTCAAGCCTTGGCGAGTTTCGATGGTTTCAATGAAATTGCTGGCTTCAATTAAACTGGCGTGAGTGCCGGTATCCAACCACGCATAACCGCGCCCCATAATTTCCACGCTCAGTTGTTGCCGGTCCAGATAAACTCTATTCACATCGGTGATTTCCAACTCTCCGCGCGGCGACGGTTTTAAATTAGCAGCAATATCCACGACTTGATTATCGTAAAAATACAAGCCGGTCACCGCATAATTGCTTTTCGGCTGTAGCGGCTTTTCTTCCAAGGATGTCGCTCTGCCCTGCCCGTCGAAACTGACAACGCCGTAACGCTCTGGATCCTGCACATGGTAAGCGAACACAGTAGCACCGGATTGTTGCGCGGTGGCGTTTCTGAGCTGCACATGTAGATCATGACCGTAAAAAATATTATCGCCCAACACCAAGGCGCTTGGCCGCTCGCCGATAAAATCCTTACCTATAATAAAAGCCTGCGCCAGTCCGTCGGGACTAGGCTGCACTGCATATTGCAAGTTGATTCCCCAATCGCTGCCGTCGCCCAGCAAATGCTGAAACAGTGGTGTATCTTGCGGCGTGGAAATAATCAAAATGTCGCGAATTCCGGCCAGCAATAAAGTACTGAGTGGATAATAAATCATCGGCTTATCGTAAATCGGCAGCAATTGCTTGGACACCGCTTTGGTCACCGGATAAAGCCGAGTGCCGGAGCCTCCTGCCAGGATTATGCCTTTGCGCTGGTTCATCCTCGCGTTCCGTATAGTTCTGACAGCATTCGTTCGACACCCAGTTGCCAATCGGGCAGCTGTAAATCGAACACGGTTTTCAATTTTTCGGTATCCAAACGGGAGTTTAACGGCCGACGCGCCGGAGTTTGGTAGGCGCTAGTGGGAATGGCCGCGACCGCCTGCTTGTCTGTTTTTAGCTCTATGCCGGCCTGTCTAGCGAAATCAAAGACGAAATGAGCATAGTCGTACCAACTGGTTTCGCCACCGGCAGTCAGATGATAAATACCTGATACCTCCGGTGATTTCAGTGCCGTTCGAATCGAATGCGCTGTGATATCCGCCAGCAATTCTGCTCCGGTAGGCGTGCCGATCTGGTCGTTAATGACCGATAACTGCTGACGCTCTTGCGCCAGCCGCAGCATGGTCTTTGCAAAATTATTACCTCTGGCGGCGTACACCCAACTGGTACGGAAAATCAAATACCGGCTCGTGCCGGCTTGGATGGCCTGTTCGCCGGCCAGTTTGGTTTGACCGTAAACACTCAGCGGACCAACCGGATCGTCTTCCCGCCAGGGTTTATCCCCGCTGCCGTCGAATACGTAATCGGTGGAATAATGTACCAGCCAAGCCCCGCAACGTTTGGCTTCTTCAGCCAGAGCGGCGGGCGCCAAAGCATTCACAGTATTTGCCAGTTCGGTCTCGGTCTCCGCTCTATCAACGGCCGTATAGGCAGCGGCGTTAACGATGACATCCGGCCCCACCGCGCGGACAGTTTCGGCAATTCCGCTTGGATTGCTTAAGTCGCCGCAATAATCTTGATCGAATCTATCAAGCGCGATCAACTCACCCAAGGGTGCCAAGCTCCGTTGCAATTCCCAACCAAGCTGACCATTTTTACCGAAGAGTAAAACCTTCATGCAATTACCCGCAACTCGCGGCCGAGCGCGGCAAACAGGCGCCGGATACATATATCATGCAGTACGCCCCGCATAGTTTTTATCCAGCCAGGACTGGTAGTCTCCGGACAATACGTTGCCGACCCACGCTTGGTTATCCAAATACCATTGTACGGTTTTGCGAATACCGGTCTCGAAAGTTTCCGCCGGTTTCCAACCGAGCTCACGTTCCAACTTGCCGGCATCGATGGCATAACGCCGGTCGTGACCCGGCCTATCGGTAACGTAGGTAATCTGCTCGGCATAAGACTTACCGTCCGCGCGTGCTTGTAGTTGGTCGAGGATACCGCACAGGATGTTGACCACGTCCAGATTGGCTTTTTCATTCCAGCCGCCGACGTTATACACCTCGCCGACATTGCCGGCTTCCAGCACTCGGCGAATTGCACTGCAATGATCTTTGACGTATAGCCAGTCGCGGATTTGTTGACCGTCGCCATAAATCGGCAAGGGCTTACCGGACAAGGCATTTTGGATACAAAGCGGTATCAGCTTTTCCGGAAAATGATACGGGCCGTAATTGTTGGAGCAATTCGTGGTCAGGACCGGCAGGCCATAGGTGTGGTGGTATGCACGCACCAAATGATCGCTGGCGGCCTTGCTGGCCGAATAGGGACTATTGGGCTGATATTGATTGGTTTCCGAGAATGGCGCATCGCTCTTGTCCAAGGAACCATAGACTTCATCGGTAGACACATGCAATAGACGAAAACTCTGTTTGGCGTGTTGCGCCAAATTGTTCCAATACTGACGCACAGCTTCCAACAAGCGGAAACTTCCCAGGATATTGGTTTGAATAAAATCCTCGGGCCCATGAATGGAGCGATCGACGTGCGATTCAGCCGCAAAATTAATCACAGCCCGAATTTGGTGTTTTTCCAACAAACTCAACACCAAATCGTAATCGCCGATGTCGCCTTTTACGAAGACGTGCCGGACATCGTCCTGCAGACTGGCAAGATTCTCCAAATTACCTGCATAGGTCAATTTGTCCAGATTGATCACCGGTTCATCGCTCCGCGCCAGCCAATCCAACACAAAATTGCTACCGATGAATCCGGCCCCGCCCGTTACTAAGATGCTCATGTTTAAAGTATTTTTAATTTCTTATTCGCCCGCCCGGCGAAAAACGCTGAGCTAATTCTTGGGCATTGTACCTTAGTACCATCGTTCAGTGTCCAGTCAAACAGCAAATTTCAGGGTAAAAATAGCCTGAACCTAGCCCCTCCCAAACGACTGCGATTGTCCACCCGCACATAACCGGCTTTCCCGGCATTTTTATGCAAACGCGCCATCTCCGAGACAAAATACAAGCCCAGGCCGGTATTTCCCGAGACCCAATCCAACTCCGCCGGATTGTTTAAATCAGCATCTAAAAAGTAATCGGGGTAACCCTGACCATCGTCTTCGATCGATACGATCAGATAACCGTCCGCTTCGAGCGCCGAAATCAAAACCGCTTTTTTTGTGTAACGCAAAGCGTTATTCAACACGGCGGCCAAGGCATTGCTGACGATGGCGTAATCGCAATAGCAAACCAAATCTTCCGCGCAGTCCAGTTGCAGATCGATATTGTGCAAGCGGGACAAACGCGCCTGCTGATCGAGCGCCTCATTGACGATATCACTAACCGCGCATTCCTCGATCACTAAGCTGAACTTTTGCGAATCGACCTTATACATCACCAACAACTGCATCAGGCTATGATTGATCCGCGCGGCCTCGAACTCCAATTCGTCCAAACTATCGGATTGACCGTTTTGCCTGACCGCCGCTTGCCGAATCAGCTCAAGCAAGGTGCCCAAAGAGTTTTTGATATCGTGAACCGTCGAAGCGAGAATCGTGGGAAACAAGCCATTGTTGTTAGTGTTCGTCGCCATGATCCTAGGATTTAACCGCTTGAGATTGCCTCAATTTCGCATACTCCACCTGTAAAATCCCCAACTTATGTTGATCGACGCCGATTTGTTTGGCCTTCCTGAATAAGGCCTTGATGCGGTGATTTTTTTCTTCGCAAGACTCGTTCACCTTCAAATCGTGAATCATGATCTTGAGCATGTTCACTATGATGGTTTTATTATCCGGCATGGTAAGAATCGCCCGTTCGAACAAATCCAAAGCCTCCTGGAATTTACCCTGTTTATACAACGCCACGCCCTTATTGTTGGTGGCAATCAAGGATTGTTTGGTTTTCTGAATCAGGATTTCCGAGTGATTATCCATGCCAATACCGCTTTGCATGCGGCGCAGATCGTTTAAAAACTGTTCATCGTCGATATGCGCATGGATCAGATCGTAAAGTATTTCTTCGGCTTTGCCGTGTTGGTCGCTCAAAAAACAGTTTTTGACTACTTCCAACTGCAGATCCCTGGGCACTTTATTGCCAAGGCGCCCGCTTATTTCCAAGGCATTTTGCAAAGCCTTTTGCGACAACTCCTCATTCCCCAGGGTTTTGTACACCTCGGCCTCTACAGTAGAAGCCCGCAACTCCGCCTCGGGATGATTGGCATACTCTTTACGCATTTCTTCCAGTGTTTTTAAGGCTTCGTCGGCGGCATTGGTTTTTGCATACAGCTTCGCAAGCCCGGAAAAATCGCTACAAGAACGATGCACGGAATGCTTGCCCAGCTTTACCACCGATTTATAAGCTTTTTCGGCGGTTTCCAGATTGCCGTTTTTATCGGCGGTCTCCGCCAATTTCTTTTGCCTGAGTATCGATTGCGGCGACAATTGCAACGCCTGCTGCAACACGCTCTCGACATCGTTATATTGATCCAGGGCCTCATAAGCCTTGCCTAGCCAGTCGTAGCTCTCCATCAGCATCGGATTATCGGCCACCAGGCTTTGAAAACCGGCAATCGCTTGTTCTATGTTATTGTTTTGAAAATCGATCACTCCCAAACCTAACCGCGCCCAGGGTAATTCGCGATGCAGCAACACCTCGTGGTAGATTTGTCTGGCTTTCTCGAAATCGCCCGCCGAAATGGCCAACTCGGCCCGAACTTTCAGTAAATGCAGCTGCATTTTCTTGTCCGCCGACAACAACAATGCATCGCATAACTGAATCGCCTTGGGCAAATCGCCGCCGGCAAGCGCCTTGTCGATACCGGCCATGAATTCCTTGCGGGCAAAATTGCGCGTCAACCGGCTCATTAGCTGCTGCGCATTGAAGGGTTTGGTCAAATACTCATCGGGTTTGCTGTCCATTACGCCCAATACCGCACTGGTGGTTTGCTCGGCACTGATCAAGATAAATACGCAACGATAGTCAATCAGCTTGCGGTGCCTCGCTTCCTCCAACACCTGCTGACCGTTTTTACCCATTCCTAAGTTGTAATCGCACAACACTATATCGAAAGTACTTTTGCTCATCGCATTAATCGCGGCGATACCGTTGTCCGCCTCAACCACGGTGTCGGCGCGCAAGTTATACAACATGTCGCGCATGGCTTTACGGAACACGGGATTGTCCTCGACAATCAGAATATTTTTGCCGGTTAAACTGAAATTCATTAGTTGCGGAATGCCATTAAAACAATCAAGAAATCGACTCCAAAAAAATCCGTGGATCAGGTGGGCTTGAAAAACAAAATTACCATCCCCAACTCGCCCGAGTCCACTTTACAACTAAATGAGTATAGACATGACTGTTGAGGCAAACAAACAAACCCTAGGTTTTCAAACCGAAGTAAAGCATTTGCTGCACTTGATGATTCACTCCTTGTACAGCAATAAGGAAATCTTTTTGCGCGAGTTGATCTCCAACGGCTCCGACGCCGCCGACAAGCTGCGTTTCGAAGCCTTGGCCAACGACAGCTTGTACGAAGGCGACAGCGAATTAAAAATCCGCATTGATTTCGACGAAACCAAAAAGACCATCACCATCAGCGATAACGGCATCGGCATGACCCGCGCCGAGGTGCAAGACCATATCGGCACCATCGCCAAATCAGGCACCAAGCAATTCTTCGAACGCTTGACCGGCGACCAGGCCAAGGACAGCGAACTGATCGGCCAATTCGGCGTCGGCTTTTATTCGGCCTTCATCGTCGCCGATAAAGTCACGCTGATCACTCGTAAAGCCGGCGCGCCGGCCTCCGAAGCGGTACGTTGGGAATCAGCCGGCGAAGGCGATTACACCATCGAGTCGGTCGATAAAGCCACGCGCGGCACCGAAATCGTCCTGCATCTGAAAGAAGGCGAAGAGGAATTTTTAAACAGCTGGAAACTGCGCTCCATCATCAAAAAATTCTCCGACCATATTTCCCTGCCCATCGTGATGAGCAAGGAAATTCCGGCCGAGAAAGACGAGGAAGGCAACGAAACTGCGCCGGCCCGCGTCGAAGACGAAACCGTCAACAGCGCTTCGGCCTTGTGGACGCAATCGAAAGACTCGATTTCCGAAGAAGAATATGCCGAGTTTTACAAACACGTCTCACACGACTTCCAGGATCCGTTAACCCACGTGCATAGCCGCGTCGAAGGCACCAACGAATATAGCTTGCTGCTGTACGTACCCAGCCGCGCGCCGTTCGATATGTGGGACCGCGACGCCAAACACGGCGTGAAGTTGTACATCAAAAAAGTCTTCATCACCGACGATGCCGAACAATTGATGCCGCGCTTCCTGCGCTTCGTGCGCGGCGTGATCGATGCTGACAGCTTGCCGCTGAACGTCTCCCGCGAGATTTTGCAGCAAAGCAAGCAAATCAGCGCCATCAAAACCGGTGCGGTGAAAAAAGTATTGGGCATGCTGGAAGATCTGGCCGAGAACGACGCCGAGAAGTACCAAAAATTCTGGGAACAATTCGGTAACGTCATCAAGGAAGGCCCAATCGAAGATCACAAGAACAAGGACCGGGTTGCCAAGTTGTTGCGATTCTCTTCGACTCATACCGACGACAAAACCCAAAACGTTTCGCTGGCGGACTATGTCAGCCGGATGAAGGAAGGTCAGGATAAAATCTATTTCGTCACCGCCGACAGCTTTGCCGCCGCGAAAAACAGCCCGCATCTGGAAATCTTCCGTAAAAAAGGTATCGAGGTGCTGCTGCTGTCCGACCGCATCGACGAATGGCTGGTCTCCAGCCTGACCGACTTCGACGATAAGCATCTGCAATCCATTGCCA
This sequence comes from uncultured Methylomonas sp., assembly GCA_964529085.1. Taxonomy (GTDB): domain Bacteria; phylum Pseudomonadota; class Gammaproteobacteria; order Methylococcales; family Methylomonadaceae; genus Methylomonas. Next base: position 19,124 of record CAZGUM010000047.1, read on the forward strand.
AAGGCGAACTGGATCTGGACAAATTCGATACCGAAGAAGAGAAACAGCATCAGGAAGAGATCAACAAGGATTTCGAGTCGGTAATCAAGCAGATCCAAGACGTGTTGAAAGACAAAGTCAGCGAAGTGAAAGTCAGCCACCGTCTGACCGACTCCCCTGCCTGTTTGGTCACCGGCGCTTACGACATGAGCTTGAACATGGAGCGAATCATGAAGGAAGCCGGCCAATCCATGAACATGATGGGCATGGGCGGCAGCAAGCCGATCTTCGAGATCAACCCTGACCACGCCATCGTTAAGGCCTTGAAAAACGAGCAGGACGACACCCGTTTCGCGGACATCAGCCACATCCTGTTCGACCAAGCCATTCTGAGTGAAGGCGGCCAGCTTGACGATCCGTCGGCTTTCGTCCACAAGCTGAACGGTTTGTTACAGGGCCTACTGGGCTAAGACCCGACAAGCAAGACAAAAGGCCGGGCAACCGGCCTTTTTTGTTCGACAACGGTAAATTTCAAATCACGCTAACACCATTCACGACTATCGGGCAATATCCACTTAAACCTACCGTAATTTTATCTAGTCGATTTTTCTATTATAAAACTGCCTAGTCACCGACATAATTGGACAATAGCCCGGCGACATGGCCTATTAGCCCAATACGGGCTGAGTATGTTGGATGGTAGAATCGGCCCATCTCTTCCTTTCAGATCTCAACTTCCAGGGCTGATTGTGATAATCCGCATCGTCGCGCTATCTCTGCTGCTGTTGGCGACTCTCTGGTTACACACCGGTGCGGCCCAATCACGCATTGCGGTCATCGTGCACCCGGATAGCAGTTTCACCGATATTTCGCCTAAACAGGTCGTCGATATTTACATGGGACGCCTGCTAAGCCTACCCAACAACCACATCCCGCTGCCGCTGGATCATCAAGGCGGCTCGCCGCTACGCGAACGCTTTTACGAAACCCTAACCGAACGACCGTTGGCGCAAATCAATGCCTATTGGGCGCGCTTGATGTTCAGCGGACGCGCCACGCCGCCGCGCATGCTGCCGGACAGCCTCAGTGTAATACAGGCAGTCTCGCAAAACCGCGATGCGATCGGTTACGTGGAAGACGACAAGGTCACCCCGGCGGTCCGGGTGTTGTTTTATATCGAATAGCAAGCAGGAGTTCAGCCGATGAAAACCATCACCACTCTATTTGCCGCCTGCGGACTTCTGGCAGCCTCGGTCGGCGAGGCAGAATGGAATATCGATCTCAGCGACGAAGCGCGGCTGCGCATCAGCGGTTTCGGCACCTTGGGCCTGGCCACCAGCGACCAATCTCACAATGCCTTGACCCGGGACATCGCCGATCAGGAAGGCATCAGCAGCAGTACCCAGCCACTGTCTACCGACAGCCGGCTGGGCATGCAGATCGACGCGATCATCAACTCCCGCTGGTCCGCTACGGTACAAGCCGTATTGAAAGACCGGCCCGCGCAAACTATCGAAGAAAGCCTGCAATGGGCATTTATCAGTTATCGGCCCAACATCAACTGGCAGATTCGCGCCGGACGGGTGGGCTTGGACATGGGCTTGGTGTCGGATCAGCGCAATATCGGCTACAGCTATCTCTGGGTACGCCCACCCATCGAATTCTACGGCCGCTTACCGCTGTTTCATTTTAACGGTGGCGATGTGACCTACACTTTCGACTTGGATGAGGTTAATCTCAGTTTCAAAGCCTTCGCCGGAGAAGCCTCGCCATTTTATCCCAGCACCCCCAATTACAAGATCCAGATCGCGCCGCTATGGGGCGGCAACGTCAATCTGCGTTGGCGAGACTGGCATGCGCAATTGTCTTACGTCGGCACCCAACTGCAATCCAACCATCCGGGTTTGCAAGAGTTACAAAGCAATATCGAACAACTTCCGGCCTTTATCTATCCTGATGCCGCTAGTCTGAGTAACCGCTACACCTTACGCGGTACCCAAAACCATTTTCTGTCGGCCGGTTTGGCCTACGATGGCGATCCTTGGCGCGCCCAGTTGGAGTTCGGCCGTCTGTTACACGGCAATGGCTTTATTACCGACGTTTATATGGCTTACGCCTCGGTCGGGTACCGGATAGGCTCGATTACTCCCTTTATCGGCTATAGTACGCTTTGGCCTTCGAATGGCCGCCCCGCCACGCCAAGTCCGCTTCCGGACCCAGCCCTGCAGGCTGCGGCCGAGCGGCCATTCGCGGAAAGCTATTCCAACCAGGAAACGTTTTCCGTGGGCGGACGTTGGGATTTTTACAACAATCTGGCTCTGAAACTACAATACGATCTGGTACACGTCAGAAACCGCGACGGCATCGGCCTATGGCGTACCGACCAATCCGGCATACCCCAACCTCAGGAATTCTCGAATATGTTTTCGGCAACACTGGATTTTGTGTTCTAGCTCAGGCGTTTTCCCCATCGACAATCCGACCTAATGCAAAATGAAGTCGCCCATAGCCTGAAAACCCGCCTATCCTTGCTGGTGTTTTTGGGTATGCTGTTGCTCAGCACATTAATCGTACTGGGCGTTTACAAGCTGACTTTCGACGACGCAGAACACGACGCCAGAAAACAAGCCAGCGAACTGGTCGATGCAATGGAATATTCAGCGGCAATTGCCGTTTATGCCGGCGATGCCCAGATCGCCGACGACGTGGTACGCGGCGTGTTACGCGGGAGTTTTGTGGCTTCCGTACATCTGTTCAACGATAACGGCCTGGATGTAAAGCGCAGCACCTACCTAAGTTATCCGGCGCAACCCTTGATTAAGCGTTCACTTAAATCGCCGTTCGACAGTACCGAAGTAGTCGGCACCTTGGAAGTCGCGCTGCATCCGCCGGAAATCAGCAAACGCGCAGCCGCCAGCGCCAAAAAAATGGCCATAGCCTTGGGCGGCATTGTGTTGTTTCCCACCATGCTATTTTGGTTGATCATCAGCCGCATGATCAGCAAACCCCTGTTAAAGCTTTCCAGCCAACTCGCCACTATTGTGCCCGGCAGCGAGCAGCGTTTAAGATTGATGGGCAACCAGCATCGCGACGAACTGGCCGCGCTGACGGACAATATCAACGCGCTGTTGGCGGCCAGCGCACAATCGATGCGTAAAGAGCGCAGTTTACGGTTACACATCCAAGCCTTGGAACAACAATACGAAGCTATTTTTACTCAAGCATCCACAGGCATCGCCCTACTCGATCAATATGGCCGCTGCCTGATTGCCAACCCGGCCGTCAGCGACTTGTTCGACGATTGGCGCGATCAAGTCCAAAGCGTGTTTTCCCTGCTCGCCAATTGGGAAACAGAGCTGTTTTCCGAGCCGGATCAATTTCGCTGCCTACTGACGCAAGCCCTGAACAGCAATATACCGCAATCGCAAGACCTACGTTTGCAGCGCCGCGTCGCCGACAAGCAAGACTGGGTACATCTCCTGATTTCCCGCCATCCGCACCCGGAGCATACCGTGGTTGCGGAATGTTTATTCATCGACGTCAGCGACCGGAAACAGCAAGAAGACGAAGCGCGTTTTCAATCACATCACGACTTACTCACTCAATTACTAAATCGCCGCGGCCTGGAAGCCCGCCTGAATCTGACGTATGCCGCCCGCGGCAACGACAATGTCACGCTCGTATTGCTCGACCTGGACCGTTTCAAACAGATTAACGATGTCTGGGGCCATCTGGCCGGCGACAAGGTATTGGTGGAAATAGCTCAGCGCATGAAAACCCTGGTACGCGGTATCGATCTCCTGGCCCGTTTAGGTGGCGACGAATTTCTAATTTGTTTACGCCGGCAGCCCGGCGAACAAGCCTTACATCAGTTTCTGATTCGTCTGATCGATAGCCTGGGCCAAGAAATAGAGTTGGGTTTTATGCAAAGCGATTACGTCGGCGCGAGCGTGGGCGTGGTGCAGTACCCGCAGGATGGCAACGACTTGGCGAGCTTGTTACACAAGGCCGATGCGGCCTTGTACGAGGTTAAACATAATGGGCGCAACGGCTACTGTATTTATTGTGACGGTAGTTTGGCGCCGGTGATTCTGGAGCGCGGATAGTGGTGTTTCGGATCTTGTCTTCAGAAACTGGAACCCGGTTGTTTTAAAAATTCAAGCTCTTCGACCGTTGAAGTACGACCCAGAATTTGGTTGCGGTGCGGGTAACGGCCGAAGCGATCGACAATGGCCTTGTGCTTTAACTCGAATTGGTAGTTATCCGGCAAGCCATTTTCGCGGTAGAGCTTTTCCGCCCATGCGTGGATGATTTTGGACTCGCTATGCATGAACGGTAAATACAGGAAACTGCGCTCGATAGATGACAAGCTTAGGTCAGCACCCACTGCTATCGCTTCCTGCGCTAACACTAACGCCAGCGGATCGTAAGCAAATGCCAAAGGTGAGTTGCGGTAGATGTTTCTGGAAAATTGGTCGATGACGATGACTTCGGCGAGGCGGCCTTCGGGTTCTTGCCGCCAAGCGAACAATTCGCCTGTTATGGCTTGTTGCAGTGTGGATTCGAATCGGTGGGTGATGGTTTTATCGAATTCTAGATTGGTTGACCACCAGAGTTTGGAGGGTGTTTCTTCGAACCAGAATTTTAGGATTTCTTGGTAGTTGGTCATTGGCTTGTAGTTGTGTCGCTGGCGCGACGGCTGATTTGTATGTCGGTGCTCGGACCGACAGCCGAGTAACTTTTCTTTGTTTGGCCAAAGAAAAGTCACCAAAAGAAAC
>CAZGUM010000048.1:0-6024 GCA_964529085.1 uncultured Methylomonas sp.
TCCAAAGTCTTCCTTGCCAGCGCCGCCTGCTCGGCCGGCACGGAAACCTGATTGACGACGTGCCCCGCCGCCAGATTTTCCAGCACCCAAGCCAGGTGTTGCGGGTCGGTGCGGAACATGGTCGAACACATACTTAGGGTCGGCGCCATGAAATGCACACTTTTGCCTTGGGCTTTGCATTCTTGATTCAAGCGGTTGACCAGATTCAACTCGGTCGCGACCAGCCAGCGGGTGTTGGCCTCGGCTTCGCGGACGATTTTTAATATCATTTCGGTGGAGCCGATGAAATCGGACTTTTCACAGACTTCGAAGCAGGCTTCCGGATGCGAAATCACGATGGTTTCCGGATGCTTCTCCTTAAACGCGTCGATTTGCTCCGGCTGAAACGCTTGATGCACGGAACAATAGCCTTTCCATAAAATGATCTTGGCATCGCGAATTTGCTGCTCGGTCAAGCCGCCCTGCGGCTTGTTGAAGTCCCAGGTCACCATGTGTTCCAGCGGGATGCCCATCCGATAGCCGGTATTCCGGCCCAAATGCTGATCCGGGAAAAACAATACTTTCTCGCGTTTGGCAAAACTCCAATTCAGAATTTTTTCGGCATTCGAAGAAGTACAAACGATGCCGTCGTGCTGACCGCAGAATGCCTTTAAATCGGCCGCCGAATTGATGTAAGTCACAGGAGTCACCGCATTTTCGACATCTATGATCTTCGCCAATTCGTCCCAGCACTGCTGAACCTTGACCTTATTCGCCATATCCGCCATCGAGCATCCGGCGGCCATGTCCGGCAATATGGCGATTTGCTCGGGGCGTGACAGAATATCGGCGACCTCGGCCATGAAATGTACCCCGCAAAATACGATGTATTCGGCTTCGGATTGCGCGGCCTCCCGCGATAATTTCAATGAATCGCCGAATATATCGGCGTGCTTGAACACCTCGTCGCGCTGATAATGGTGGCCAAGTACGATACAGCGCTTGCCCAGCTTGGCTTTGGCGGCAACGATGCGGGCATCGCATTCGGCGTCATCGAGCAAGGCGTAATCATGTATAGGTAAGGCAGCAGTCATTTTTCAACCTGAAAACAAAAAACGGAGAATTGTAAAGCTTTGGGCAGCATTCTTAACAGACAGTTCCTTGCACAAACCGTCTATCGGGCCGATTAAAACCGTAAGCGGGCCAGCCCAAGCGCAGCCCGGTTCCGTTGCATAGGCCGGCAACAGCATCAATACAGTGCATTTTGCAGCAAATTCATTGCGCTGGCGCCGCTTTGATTCTGCACGTATTGCAACACCACCGGCACAAACTGGCTAACCATGGACGGATTCATACCCAGCGTTTGAAACGATCCGGCAAGCGCCGCCAAGCTGCCGTATTGGCCGCCCATCATATTGCCCGCCGCACCCAATAAGGATGACGAGCCGGATGCGGCAACCTGTTGCGGCACGGAACCCAGATATTGATCCATCCCCGGCACGCTAGTACTCAATTGCGAAAAATCACCGGGACTCATACGTTGCTGCGCCACGGAAAAAATCGAGCCGACCCCTCCCAAGGCCTGTTGCGGACTGATACCCAATTGGCCTACCAAAATATTAATCAATCCCTGCTCGACACTGGCGCCGGTACCCGCTGCCTGGCTCGCCGCACCGGCACCGTAATACGGCGCCTGTTGAGCCGCACCGACTTGCGACCCACCCAACGCAAAAGTCTGGCCGGTGTAGGGTTGCTGTCCCTGAGCGCAGGCTGTCAACAATAATACGGGGCCGAGAACGCAAAAACTCGTTGAAAATTTCATGTGTTTAAACTCCTGATAAGTCATTATTATCGGATCGGCCTTAGCCTGATCCGCCACCGATAATCCGGCTGCCGGTTACTAGCGCAAACTTTAAATCGAAACACGGCGGCGGCACAACCGTATCCAGCGCGAATAAATTCAAATGCTGTTGCGCATAGGACCACATTTTCCTAGCCTAAATCAGCACAGCGACGCCGCTTACGGTACCCTTGCACCAGTTCGTCGTCGGCAAAGGTCGGCTATCTTGTCGATTTAAGTATAATCTCAGCTTTAGCCACACGACCCATCAGGTAAAAACATGCAAAACATCCAAAAGACACTCGAAGATTACTATCTTCGTCTCCAGGCCCATCCCAAGTACCTGCACGTTATGACTTTGCCTTTGTTGCAGCGCTGGGGCGTATTTATCGGCCTGTTTCTGCTGTCGCAAATCCTGGTTTTCGGCAGTCTTTACCTCATTTTCGACAAGGTCGTGGTGATTGGCTTTCTGGCCAGCGTTTTAGCGGGCCTGGCCACCGGGGTTGGCGCCCTCCCCGCTTTATTTTTTAAAAACATTTCCGACCGTCTGTTCAATAGCTTGCTGGGAGCCGCCGCCGGCGTCATGTTGGCGGCCACGGCATTTTCCTTATTAGTGCCCGGCATCGATTTCGGCGAACAGGTTTGGCCGGGTAAAGGCTTATGGGTCGTTTCGGCCGGCATGCTGATCGGCGCGCTGTTTTTGCATTATGCCGACAGCCGTCTGCCGCATTTGCATTTTGACACAGTTAGCGATCATTCCCTGGATTCACTGCAAAAAATCTCGCTGTTCATTATCGCCATCACCATTCACAACTTCCCGGAAGGCATGTCGGTCGGGGTCAGTTTCGGTTCCGGCGACATGAAAAACGGCTTGGTATTGTCGATTGCCATTGCCTTGCAAAACCTGCCGGAAGGCCTGGCGGTGGCATTACCGCTAGTCGGTTTGGGGTATAACAAGTGGAAAGCCGTTGCGCTGGCGACACTCACGGGTTTAGTCGAGCCGGTTGGCGGATTGCTCGGGATCACCATGGTCACGGTGTTTTCGTCGGTGCTGCCGATAGCGATGGGTTTTGCCGCCGGCGCTATGCTGTTTGTGATCAGCGAAGAGATCATCCCGGAAACCCACTCTAAGGGCCGCTCCCGCGTTGCAACGTTTTCGTTGATGATCGGTTTCATCGTCATGATGATTCTGGACAAGGTGATCACTTAAACTCGCTCCCAGCCAGGAAGGCCGGCAGGCCTTCCTGGCTAGTTATACATCACTCTCCGCATACGACTGTAAATATAGAATGGAATACCTTTCGCAATTAGTCAGCCAATTCAGCGCTTTCAATTTCACCGAACTCCTAACCACCGGCGGAACCAGCTTTGCACTGATAGCTGCCGCGGAAATAGGCGACAAAAGTCAATTGGTTTGCATGACGCTGGCTTCCCGGCACAGGCCGGCTCCGGTGCTATTGGGGGCGATTGCCGCCTTTGCCCTGCTGAATACCTTAGCCGTGGTTTTTGGCGCGGCTATCGCCCAATGGCTGCCGGACTACGTCGTTGCCGCCACCGTCGCCGTGTTATTCGCCGCATTCGGTTTACATGCCCTACTCAACCGTGACGATGCCGAAGATGACGGGGAAGTGGAGGAAAAAAGCGGTCACGGCATTTTTTTTACGACCTTTCTATTAATTACCGTTGCCGAATTTGGCGATAAAACCCAACTGGCGGTGGTTGCCTTTAGTAGTACCGCTCAACCGCTATCGGTTTGGCTGGGATCGACACTAGCCTTGGCATTTACCTCTGCTCTTGGCGTTCTGGCCGGCCGCACCGTATTGCAAAAAATCCCGTTATCGCTGCTGCACAAAGCCAGCGGCCTGTTTTTTCTGATTTTATCCGGAGTGGCGGCGTATAAGGCTTACGAAAGTTTGCTTGCCGCCGGAATAATTCCCGCGCTCTAATACGCTCAGTTCCGCAAATATACCGGTTAGTTTGATGCCATTTTCTCGTTATCGCTGGTTGGATCTGCCGGCTATTTTAGGCTTGGCTCTGATTTACGGGCTGCTTGCCAAAGTCGTCCTGGCTTATTTCGCGGCATCCGGCAATGTCACTTTGATCTGGTTTTCCGGAGGATTGGGGCTGGCAGCGCTACTGCAAAGAGGATTGCATTACTGGCCGGGCATATTCATCGGTGCCTTTGCCGCCGGCCTAATGGTGGACGATTCCTTCTGGCTATCCTTAGGTATCTCTACCGGCAATACCTTGGAATCGGTCTGCGCCGCCTGGCTTCTAAAGCGTAATCCGCGCTTTTCCGCCGACTTAAGACAACCCGAACATTTTCTCCAGTTAGCATTGGTAGGCATCGTTTGTTCCGCTATCAGCGCCAGTCTCGGTCCTTCGGCACTATGGCTTGCGGGCTTCATTAATTCCGAAGACTTAGCGGAAGCCGTCTTGCATTGGTGGATGGCGGATGTATTCGGTATTATCTTCACCACCCCCCTGTTCCTGATTTGGCAACACTGGCCCAACAGTTGGTTCCGAAAAAGCCGTTTGCCGGAAGCATTGCTCTTCCTGTGCTTTACCATCCTCAGCGGCCAAGTGCTTTTCTCCGATTGGTTCTTACCGCAGCTAACCTTTACGCCGCATACTTATTGGACTTTTTTCTTTGTGTTCTGGGGCGCGATGCGCTTCGGCCGTCATGGCGTCGCGCTGGTCCTGGCGATCACTGCCTTCCAAGCACTACACGGCGCCGCTTATCATACCGGCCGCTTCGCATACGATCTGGAACAAAGCGATCTGTTTAATTTCTGGCTTTACATGGCGGTACTGTCTTCCAGCGGGGTCATACTGGCATTAACGCTGCATAAAAATCGTCAGGTTGCATTGGGCCTACTGGAAAGCGAACGCCGACTGAAAGCGATCATCGACGCATCGCCGGTGCCGCAAGCCGTTTACGACTCCCAAGGCAAGATCACCCAGATCAATCCCGCTTTTCATAAGGCCTTTGGCTACAGCTTGGCCGATATTCCAACATTGGAGGAGTGGTGGCAAAAAGCCTACCCCGACCCGGCCTACCGGCAAATGATCACGCACAACTGGCAAGCCTTAGAACATAAAGCCGATAACCAGCAAGAGTTTGAAACCCTGGAAGGCAACATTTGTTGTAAAAATGGCGAAATACGCACCGTGCGGGCCGGTTCGGTATCCTTGGGCAATTCTTACGTCGGCAGCCACTTGAAAATCCTGTTCGATATATCAGAACAACTCAAGTCTGAAAAGGCCCTGATCGAATCCAACTTATTATTACAAACCATCCTGGAAACATTACCGATACGGGTATTCTGGAAGGACAAAGATTCACGGTATTTAGGCTGCAACGCGCTATTTGCCGCCGATGCCGGACAACTCAGCTCCCGCGACTTGGTCGGGAAAGACGATACTCAACTCAATTGGCAACAACAGGCTTCAATCTACCAAGCGGATGACCGCGAGGTTATGGCTTCAGGCAAGAGCAAGCTGGGTTTTGAAGAACCCCAAACCACGCCGGACGGCAATACCATTTGGCTGCGCACATCGAAAATACCCTTGCGAAATTCCGATTACGAAATTATCGGGGTTTTAGGCATCTACGAAGACATTACCACGAGTAAGGCCCGCGAAGATGTATTAGCCCAATCCGTTTCGTTGTTAAAGGCGACGCTGGAAGCCACCGCCGACGGCATTCTGGTCGTAAGCCTGCAAGGTCAAATCATTACGTTCAATCAACGTTTTTTCGAATTGTGGAAGTTACCCCAAGCTGCGGTTGGAGAAATTCATGACGATACCAAGCTTTTGAATTTAGCGGTGAAACAGCTGAAAAATCCCGGCGAGTTTTTCGATAAAGTTCAGGAGCTCTACCATCGACCCGAACAAGAAAGTTACGACCTGATCGAATTCATCGACGGCCGAATATTTGAGCGCTATTCGAAACCGCAAAATATCGCCGACAAGATTGTCGGCCGCGTATGGAGTTTTCGCGATGTCAGCAGTCAGTACCGCGCGGAACAGGCATTGCAAAGAAAAGAATACTATCAGCGCGCACTGCTGGATAACATTCCGCACGCCATTTGGTTAAAAGATACCGAAAGCCGACTGCTGGCGGTCAACCAGGAGTTTGCCAACGTATTTTCCGCGGAAAATCCGGAAGCGCTGGTCGGCAAAAACGATTTCGACATCGCCGC
>CAZGUM010000048.1:6124-23720 GCA_964529085.1 uncultured Methylomonas sp.
TTTCCGCGGAAAATCCGGAAGCGCTGGTCGGCAAAAACGATTTCGACATCGCCGCTCCGGAACTGGCGGCGAGCTATCAGGCCGACGACCGGCGCGTGCTTAATTCGCGGGATAAACTGATCGTTGAGGAAGAAATTTTGGATCGCGGCGTCCGAAAGTGGTTCGAAACCTACAAAGCGCCGGTGATGGACGAACAAGGCCAACTGTTGGGTACGGTAGGCTTCGCTCGCGACATCAGCGAGTTGCGCAAAACCGAAGAAAACCTGAGACTGGCGGCCCTGGTTTACGACAACAGCAGTGAAGCGATGGTGGTAGTGGACAACGAAAATACCATCCTCAGCGTCAACCCGGCTTTTACCGCCATGACCGGCTATACGGCGGAAGAAGTCATCGGTAAAAATCCGCGCATTCTCAGCTCCGGCGAGCACGATGCGGCCTTTTACCAAGAGCTATGGACAACACTGAGCACTACCGGGGCCTGGCGCGGAGAAGTCAAAAATCTGAGTAAAGACGGCCGCCTGTTTATCGAAGAATTGGCGATCAATACGATTTACAACAGCGATGGCAAACCGCAACGCCGCGTGGCCTTGTTCTCCGACATTACTCAACGCAAGCAATCCGAAGAACAAATCTGGCGGCAGGCCAACTTCGATCCGCTGACCAGCCTGCCTAACCGCCGTATGTTCCGCGACAGGTTGGAACAGGAAATCAAAAAGGCTCACCGAATGGGTCAGTTATTCGCCATCTTGTTCATCGACTTAGACCGTTTTAAGGAAATCAACGATACGCTAGGCCACGACATGGGCGACAACTTGCTCAAGGAGACGGCCGAGCGGCTGCAAACCTGCGTACGCGAATCGGATACCGTGGCGCGCCTGGGCGGGGACGAATTCACCATCATCTTGAGCGAGCTGGACTGTATTGAAAGAACCGAACCGATAGCGAAAAATCTTTTGCAAAAAATCAGCGCGCCGTATTGTCTGAACGAGGAGCTCTCCTACGTCTCAGCCAGCATAGGCATCACGTTTTATCCAAACGACAGCACCGACTTGAGCCAATTGCTGAAGAACGCCGATCAAGCCATGTATGCCGCCAAAAACCAAGGCCGCAACAACTACCGCTTCTTTACCAAAGCTTTGCAGGACGCCCTGGAGGCGCGGGCTGCATTGCTTGGCGACTTGCGCATCGCACTGGCCCTAGATCAATTTTTACTCTGTTATCAACCTATCGTCGATTTGCACAGCGGCGCGGTACATAAAGCGGAAGCCTTGTTACGCTGGCGGCATCCGCAACGGGGACTAATCAGTCCGGGCGAGTTCATTCCGCTGGCGGAAGAAACCGGCCTGATCCGAGAAATTGGCGACTGGGTATTTGAAACCGCGGCCCGGCAAGTTCAAACCTGGCGAACCGACATTCATTCCGACTTTCAAATCAGCGTTAACAAATCGCCGGTGCAGTTTCAAAGCCCGGAACACACCCCTAACGATTGGTTCGCATTTCTCAACCGGCTAGGACTATCCGGCCAAAGTATTGTCGTGGAGATTACGGAAGGCCTGTTATTGGACGCCAACCTTGCCGTACACAATCATCTGATGGCATTTCGCGACACCGGCATGCAGGTAGCGATCGACGACTTCGGCACCGGCTATTCCGCATTGTCCTACCTGAAAAAATTCGACATCGACTACCTGAAGATAGACCAATCGTTCGTGCGCAACCTGTCGGTCGATTCCAACGATTTTGTGCTGTGCGAGGCCATCATCGTGATGGCGCATAAACTGGGTTTGAAAGTAATCGCCGAAGGCGTGGAAACCGAACAGCAGAGGGATTTACTGTGCGCAATCGGCTGCGATTACGGTCAAGGCTATCTGTTTGCCCGGCCGCTAACCGCAGACATATTCGCCCAACGCTTCGCCGTCTCGAAATAATGGGATATGTAAGTCGGCGACAAATCAGCGCAGCCTAGGCCTCGCTGATCACTACGCCGTCCGGTTTCAAACTCAAGGTATAGTCGCCCCGCAACAGACCTTGCAGTTCGCGCCCGGCCATGTTGTAGCGCCAGCCATGCAACAACACGCAGTCTTCATCGCCGAACAATAGTTGTTCGAGATCCTTGCGGGTAGCCAGAATGATCGGATTTAAAGAATTTTCCTCGGCGCGGATTCTGACCACCGCGCTCAACACGTCGAGTATCGCCTCGTGCTGCTGGGTCTTTTTGGCGGCTTGATCTTTTTCCGCCAAGGGTTTGGGCGGGCGCTGCCGGGCGCTGTCGATCAATTCGCAGATGACTTTGCCGTAACGATTAACGGTGCGGTCGTTGATATTGCGAATCTTGGCTAATTCGGGCAACGAAAGCGGCTGCAATTTGCCTAGTTCCAACAGTAAGTCGTCCTGCAACAGCCAGCTACGCGGCTTGTTTTCCTGCTGCGCGGTACGCTCGCGCCATTCGGTCAGACTTTGCATGATAGACAATTGCTTGCCGGTCAACTTATTTTTGCCGCGAATTTTCAGCCAGGCATTTTCCGGCGACAGCTGATACAGTTCCGGATCGTTCAGCAACGCAAAATCGCTCTCCAACCAATTCAGGCGGCCCAATTTATCCAGCTGCTCGCACATGATTTTGTAGATCTTGCACAGATAAATCACGTCATCGGCGGCATATTGAATTTGATCCTCACTTAAGGGACGCTCCGACCAATCGGTACGGGTATGCGCCTTGCTTAAATTCACGTTCAGAAAGCTGGACACCAACATTGCATAGCCGGGATTTTCTTGAAACCCCAACAACGGCGCGGCAATCTGGGTATCGAAAATCGGGGCCGGAATTTTGCCGGTAATCTGATAAAAAATTTCCAAGTCCTGGCGGCAAGAATGCAGCACTTTGACAATATTGGGATTGTAAATCGCCTCGAACAATACGGATAAGTCGGTAATGGCCAACGGATCGACACAGGCCACCCATCCCGGCGCGGCGATTTGCAACAAACAAAATTTTGGGTAGTAGGTTTTTTCGCGGAGAAATTCGGTATCCAGAGCTATCCATGGCTCCTGACTAATGAGTTGACAAAGGCTATCGAGTTGGTCGGGGCGGTTGATATATTGAATGGTCATAGTCACTATGGCAATGAACGAAGCTTGCCGCGAAACGGCGTGACTGGCTATTTTAACCCGTCCGCTTAAGCACAGGGCTTAAATATTATTCATTGCCGACAATTTGCTTGGCACTGGCGATATATATGGCAGGAAAACCCATCCATGGGCAAGAGAAACTCCTTAAAACACACTGAATATCAAAAACTATATTTCATCCCCAACCACCAAGTTCTTGGTGCTCCGGGGCCATAGAATGTCGTGCCGCTTGGCGAATTTTGATATTGGCCATTGGCAATCCCGGCCGCGCCGAATTGGCCCGCCGTATAGTAATGTTCGTCAAGGATATTATTGACCTGACCGAACACCAGCAAGCCTTTAACAAACTCAGGCGCATAGCGCACCCCATAATTGACGACAACATAACCGGGAATCGTGCCGTTTGCTTGTTGAGCATTGTTTTCGTTACCTCTAACAAAGGATTGAGAGAAACCGATAATATTCAAATTGGTTCCCCATTCTTTGCTGAGCTGGTAATCAATATAGGTTTTAAAAGTATGCTTGGGCACCAATGGAATACGATTGCCTGGATTCACGGTAATCGTACTACCATCAGCCCCCGGATCACTTCCCGCCTGATTGTATTGGCTGTTGAGTATCTCGGTGGACTGATAAGTCGCATCCAAATACGTGTAATTTGCACCGATACTCCAGTCTTCAACCTTACGATCTAGGCTGGCTTCAATCCCCTGACGTTGTGTTTTACCAAAGTTTCTAAAATAGCCATACCCATTGGCTATGGTATCCGGCGCGGCGACAAATTGAATATCGTTGGTATTGATAATATTAAAATATCCAAGACTCCAATTTACCTTGCCCGGCAGTAGTCCCCTAAATCCGGCTTCCCAATTTTGGGTAATAACCTGTTTCAAACTGGGATCGCCCGCCATGGAGTTTGGCATTCTGCAAGGCTGGTTGGGATTGGCACAACCCAACTCAATAGTGGTTGGCGCGCGAGTGCCTTCGTTATAGCCTGCGTAGAAACCAATAGCCTCATAGGGGTTATACGTCAAACCAACCGCTGGATTGAATCGGTCGAAGACATGCTTGCCAGACAGGGATGCGCTCGGATCAATCACACCTGGATCATAATTATCAGCGCCCAATTCATGGTTGAGATAATGTTGATTGCTCAAAGCATCTTTATTACTGACCGAGGTGTAGTTATATCGACCTGAAGCCGTAATATGCAGATTTTTGGCGGGGCTAAAGGTATCTTCGGTAAAAAAACTCCAAGTGATAGTATCGCCACCAAGCGAAACGCGATTATCAACTTGAGCGCCGCCATCACCCGCGTCATTGAAATACAAGCCGTTATTGGTTGCAGTTGCCGACGCACCGCTTACCGCCGTCACGCTACCGTTAGGGTTCAAATAACCATATTGCCCGAACTGGTTATAGCCAATCACACTTTGGTCGTAGGCCCCACCAAATAAGAACTGATTATCCAAACCAAACAATTTATCATCGAAAATCGCTTGGCCTTGCGCGCCCCAGTTTTGTTGCTGGGTGGTACTTTGAGTAATAATCCCAGTACATTTTTCACTGGGTTCGCCACTAGGACCGCCGCCGGCTGTAGTTGCCGCTGCTTGAGTGATACATCTATTGCTCGGAAATGCCGGATCCAAACTAGGATCTCTAATGCTCCTGTCCCCACCAAGACCAAACTGATAAACAGTTCCGCCGAAAGCATCCTGATTGATATCCCCATTCACGCTGCCGGTTTTAATATTCCGGTAATAAGTATTTCCAGCCAACACAACTTTGCTGTTAACTTGATATTTCCCTTCCAGGTTTAAAAACAGCGACCGGTTTTCAGTGATATCCGGCGTGGTATAAACACTGGTGTAATCCTGTTTTAAACCATCAACCGTCTGCAAGCCATTACCGATTAAGCTGTTATCGTTATAAGCCGTGGTCAATTTAAGATCGGTTTTTTCACCTTCCCAGCCAACTTTGCCGAAGATTTGCCGAACATTGGACGGCGAATACTGCCGCCAGCCTTGATCCTGATAGTAGTTGCCGGTGACAAACCAGTTCAGGCCCTGCTCTTTACTGTAGCCGCCATGTTCAAACTCGTAGGCATTGCGACCATATGCACCACCCAAGCCCTGAATAGAGGTGCCGGGATTACTCTTTCCATCCTTGGTTTCCAGTGACAGAGCACCGCCCAAGGTATTTCTACCAAATAAAGGGTTTGAACCCGGCATCATGGTCATCGATTTAATAGCCGACCTGGGAATCAAATCCCAACTCACCACGTCACCAAACGGTTGATTGAGTCTTACCCCATCCATATATACGGAAATACCTTGCGGCGTTCCCGACAAAGGCGAAGCCGTGAAGCCACGGTAATTGATATCCGGCTGAAAACCGTTGCCTTGCGTGTCGTTGACATAAACGCTACCCAATGACCGACTCATAAAATCAGTAATGTTGATCGCATTGGTTTTGCTAATGTCTTTATCGGTAGCCGTTTGCACTGGCGCGGGAATTTTGTCCTTGGTTTTACCTACCCCGTCCAATGGCGTGGTTTCAATCACTTCGACTTCAGAGAGTTCGTCGGGGGCTGTCTGCTCCGCGCCAAAAGCCTGGCTCATCGTAAGCGCCATGGGGATGACGTAAAGTGACTTCGGATAGATCAATTTCATAAGCTACGTTTGGTTCGCTGTATTGGAGACCCGCCATTCTAAGTTCAACGCCTCCCACCACCAATTAGGAATAATTCCCTTTTATAGCAATTCCAAATAGCAGCCGTAGCTTGAGGTACCCGGATAAAGGCAATGAAAGTGCGGCCAATAGCTCTTCCCAAGCTATCGGTTATCTTCCTCTTGACTGGCATTGCGCAGTTGCCTGAATTTATTCGGCTTGACGCGTTTGATATTGAGCCGATGCGGCCCTATCGCCGCTTCCGTCAACACTTGAAAAATATCCGCCGGCATTCCATCCGGCAACTCCACCAGCGTATGCGTATCGCGAATATCGATCCTACCGATACGCTTCCTGTCTACGCCCGACTCTTCGATCAAAACCGCTTGAATATCCTCGCGGCTGACCTGATGTTGACTGCCGACGGCCAAACGATAGCGCACCATTTTATAGCTTGCATGCGGATTGCGGCTATGCGGCAAAGGAAGCAACAACTTGGGCTGTTGCTTGCGCACCGGATACAAATTTGGTTGACTTAAATAAACCAAGGCCGCGGCGCAAGTCAGCAGATCGATATCCAGTTCGGCGGCGGCACGCTGGATCAAGTCGCGCTGCATCGCCAGATCTTCCTCGGCGACTATCCGCTGCAAGCGTCGTTTGAACTTGTCTTCCTTACGACTTTCGACAGAGAAAGCGCTCATAATCCCTTACAGTCTGTCCAGATCGATTTCTACGAATGCCTCGTCGCGTAAACGCCGCAACCATAATTCGGTTTCTTCCTCGATTTTACGCTTGCGGATTTCCTCGCGAATCTTGTCTTTTTTGAATTGTTCGCTGTTATCCTGGTTTTCGCGGCCCAACACCTGGATCATGTGCCAACCGAATTGGGTTTGCACCGGCTGACTGATCTCGTTAATCGCCAGTTTGTTCATCGCCTCCTCGAACGGCGGCACCAAGGCGCCCGGCCCTACCCAATCCAGCGAACCGCCGTTGATCGCGGAACCTTTGTCGTCGGAATGGGCGCGGGCCAGATTGGCAAAGTCGTCGCCGTCGTTGATCCGCTCTCTCAGCGCCAATAAGCGTTTTTGGGCTTCGGCGTCGTCAACCAGTTCGTTGGTCTTGATCAGAATATGCCTGACCTTGGTTTTGGTAACGATATGCTGACCGGCACCCTCGGTTTCCAGCATCTTAATGATATGAAAACCGCTGGGGCTGCGAATCGCTTCCGACACGTCGCCTTGATTCATTGTCGTAACGACTTCGGTAAACAGCGATGGAATTTGACCAATGCTGCGCCAACCCAGGTCGCCGCCCTTCAATGCATTGTCGTCATCGGACACGCCGACAGCCACTTGCTTAAAATCCTTGCCGCCGCGCAGATCCGCGATGACTTGATCTGCCTTGTCCTTGGCTTTTTGGATTGCGGCGGCCGAAGCGCCCTCCGGCACGGCGATCAAAATATGCCCCAAATGGTATTGGGAGTTGCTTTGACCGGCTTTGCTCTGGGTCTCCATATAATGCAGCACCTCGGCATCTGTCACCTTGACCCGCGAACCTATTTCCCGCCCGCGCAACTGATTGATGATGATTTCGTTGCGCAGATTATCCTCAAAGCTTTTGTAATCCATACCTTGCTTGGCTAATTCGCTGCGAAAGGCCTCTACCGACATACCGTTGCGACTGGCAATGTCGCTTACCGACGCGCTCAGCATTTCATCGCTGACCTGAACTCCCGATTTAGCCGCCAATTGCCGCTGTAATTTGTCGACTACCATCCGTTCCAGAACCTGTTTGCGCAACACGAATTCAGGCGGAATCATCACATTGCTGCTTCTCAGCTTGTTGGTAATAGCCGCAACTTCGTTGTTCAGCTCGCGCTCCAAAATCACATCCTCTTCCACCACGGCAACTATCCGATCCAACAACTGCGCCTGAATCGGGCCGGCATAGCCGCTCAACAGCAAACAGAAAATTAATATCCCTTTTTTTATCATGCTTCGCTTACTCAAAATAGCTGGCTTTGCGGTAGCCGTTCAGGTTGGTTTGCAGGAAAGTATCGACGTTGTCGCCGAAACTGCTGAGGCCTTTCAACTCCAGTTGCACGAAAAACGCGGTTTCGGGCTTGGTTGTCGGATCGACAAAGGCAATAGTGTTGGCACCATTAATAAATCGACGTCCCAGAATACGGAAGCGCCAACAGCAGTTTTCCTTTTCCAGACCGATAAAACTCTCCGTGGTTTTGTCGAAATTTAGCGAATACTGCCAGCGTCCAAAACCATACCATTCACCGAATAACGGCAAGCGGAACGACACATCGGTTTGGGAAATGGTTTGTAGACTATCCAACGGATTACGGCGATAACGGTAGCCAAGGTTAAGGATTTCATTGGGTTGTCTGCGATATTTCAAAGCCACTTGGCCTCTGGCAAAACCGTTGGTTTCGGGATCCCATTGGGTGCCGGTCATATAGGATAGATTTTTACTAAATTGACCACTAAGCTCGCCTATCAGGTTGGAGGTATTGCTTGTTTGTGGCGCCGTGTACGGATGCAGCGTGGGATCGTTTTTATCGTACAAATCCACCGTTCTATCTTGAAAATAAAGAATCTGCCCGACACTCAATTTCAACGGCTCCAGGCCGGTATTCGAATCGATGAAGCGCGATGTAGCCGCCAAAGTAACCTGATTGGCATCCTGAATCCGGTCGGAGCCGGAAAAGCGGTTCTCGCGGAACAAACTGTAGAAGTTGGTATCGAACAGTGCCGTATCGAAAATGGGGATATTGCTTTGATCCTTACGCGGAATGTATAGATAGAACGCCTGCGGCTCCAAAGTGTGCAAATACGACGAACCGCCAAAACTCACATCTTTCTCGAACATCATGCCGCTATTAACCGAAAATATCGGCAAGGTACGGCTGATAGTGCTCGGCTGACCGGCCGAGGTTTGATTGCTCAGCTGGTACTGGGTATATTGACCGGTAATTCTAGGAATGAAATAACCCGCGCTGCTCTCCAGCGGCAAACTCAGCGACGGCGCGATATTGAAGCGCTGACCGTTGACCAAGGTGTTGTGGTAGAAGTGAGTAAACTCGTTATTCATCCCCAAAGTAATCGGCATGCTGTCGAAGGCATGAGCGAAATTCAAAGTAACCCTAGGCAGCATATCGTACGGCAACATTGCATCGGTGATGGTTTTATCCACCGATTGGTAATGATAGGCGCCGACAGACATGTTCACGCCGGTTCCGGCAACCGACCCGCCGTAACCGATTAGCGCAGTGCTTGGCAAATAGCTGGTATTTTGAAAACCCAATGCGTTGTTCAAATCGTTGAAGTAGGTCTTGTCGGACACGTAATTCAAATCCAGCAAGGAACTGAAACCCGGCAGAAAGGTGGTCTGATCCTTCCAACTGGCGGAGTAGCGGGCCTTATTGACCAATTGGTCGTTAGGCATATATTCGGCCGAAAATGTTCCTCTGGACATATCGGTCAAATAGCGGAATTTATTACGCAGTTGTTCGCCCCGCTTACTCATGTAACGCGGCGTGACAATATCGTCGAAGTTGGGCGCGATATTCCAATAAAACGGTACCGAAACGTCAAAACCGTTACGTTGCGTACTACCCCAGGTCGGCGCCAACAAACCGGACAAACGCCGATTATCGGTAGGGAAGGAAATGTACGGCGTGTAAAGTACCGGCACACCTTTGAATTCCAACCAGGCGTTTTTCGCCGAACCCTGTCCGCTCTCCCGGTTGATTTTCATCCGCGACGCATGCACGATCCAATCCTGATTGCCGGGCGCGCAGCTAGTGAAGGCAGCATCGTTGTAACGCGACAAACTTTTGCTGTCGCGATAGACCACGTCGGCATTACCGCGAAACGGCGCTTCGGCTACGATAAATTGCGCTTTTCTCAGGCGCGCTTCGTCCTTACCGAGGCTCAAGGATGCGGTCTCGCTGGAGAACGCCATTTGATCTTCACTGTATAACACGCTGCCTTGTGCATCCAAGGTCTCAGCGACAGTATCATAACTAGCCTTGTCCGCGATCAAATGTTGATCGGCACGCACCATGTCGACGTTGCCGGCAAAGTTCAAAACCTCGCCATCGAATACTTGCGAAAAGTCGGCGTTAATGTCGGTGACAGCCGCATCGCGAACTTCGGCAGAGGTTGCCCTGATTTTGTGTTTTTTCCCGCCCCATACTTCGCAGCTTTGCCAAGGATCCCGATCGAATTCGGCGCGCAGGGCTTGAAAATCACGCTCCTGCCTGCGATCAAAGGTCGGCGTAAACCAATACGAATTAGTTGCCACATCACTGCTACCGCCATCAGCCACGACATGCGCTTCGCCTTTCGGATCCGCCCCAACCAAATTACAATTCCAACCGCTCTTGTCGTCGCCGGTTTTACAGGTCCAACCCGGCACCTTGCCCGACGCACTGGCCGTTTCAGTCTTGGGTTCGACTTTTTCCAGCACGGGTTTTTGATTTTCAGTCACTTTAACCCGCAGCTTTTGCGGCTCGGCAGCCGCTTTCTCAACCGCCTTTTCTACGACATTGACTTTTTCAGGCTCGGGTTGCGGCTTAGCGGCTTGCTGAACCGGCGCAGGCGTCGCTTGAGCCGGCGGTTGAGCGACAGTTTCCGGTTGTTTTGGCTTGGAGTCGGCCGGTACGGCAGGCTTAATAACCTGCGGCTGCGCAGGCTCAGTACCGGCCGGGGTTTGATTCAAGCAGGTCCATTCGCCATTTTTGGTTTGCTCACAATTCCAGGCCGCATTATTGGCGGCAGAGGCAACGCCCGTAAAAAACAGTAATGCTGATGAAATTGTATAAAACCGATAATTCATGTGTTGGCGAATGCAGCTAAATTGACTTAGCGGAATGGAAATCGAATAAAATGCTTCCCGCCATTTTACCTTAGGTTGCCCCGCAATTAATAAATAATGTATGTTTCCAGCTCAGACCGCCGCCTGGCGGAGCTTGTCGATTGGCTAAATAACGACCTCGCGCTTGATATTCAACAACTCACGCCGGCATCCAGCGATGCTAGTTTCAGGCGGTATTTTAGAGTGGCTCACAGCGGTGGTTGCCACATTGCAATGGACGCACCGCCGGACAAGGAAAATATCGAGCCGTTTGTTCGGGTTGCCGCGCTGCTAAAAGCCGCGGATATTCATGTACCCGACATTTATCGGCAAAATCTTAGGCAAGGTTTTCTCTTACTGGAGGATTTAGGCTCGGTAAGCTTTCTCGATCAACTTCAAGCCAACAATGCCGACGCGCTCTATCAGCAAGCCCAAGATAGCCTACTGAAATTACAACTTGGCATCGACATTAAAAACTGCGGGCTACCGACTTACGATAGCGCTTTGTTGACCAGAGAACTGGGCATTTTTTACGAATGGTTTTTGGAAAAACTAGTTGGCGTCTCGATTCCCAAGTCCATCTCGCTCAAACTCAATCAAATCCTAATCGATTCAGCGCTTGAACAGCCGCAAGTCTGCGTGCACCGCGACTACCACTCCCGCAATCTGATGTTTCTGGAACACTCTGCGCCGGGCGTAATCGACTTTCAAGATGCGGTGATAGGGCCGATCAGCTACGATTTGGTCTCGCTGCTGCGCGACTGCTACATAGCCTGGCCTGAACCGCAGGTAAATAGCTGGGTTCACAACTATTATCAACGCCTGCGCGCGGCCGGCCTACTCGAGGCTGAATACTCACAATTCAAACGCTGGTTTGATCTGATGGGCATGCAGCGCCATTTGAAAGCAGTTGGTATCTTCGCCAGACTACATCTGCGCGACGGCAAATCAGGTTATCTGGCCGATATCCCTCGCACCTTAAGCTACATCGGCTCGGTTTGCGAGCATTATCCGGAATTGGCCGACGTTAGCCAATTTCTGCAACAACAAGTCTCTCCCGTTTACCGAGCCTTAACATGAAAGCCATGATATTAGCCGCCGGACGCGGCGAAAGAATGCGGCCATTGACCGACCACACCCCCAAACCCCTGCTAACAGCCGCCGGTAAAGCGCTGATCGAATACAATATTGAAAATTTGGTGGCCGCTGGTTTTACCGAGCTAATTATCAACATCGCCCACCTGGGCGACCAGATTAAATATTATTGTGGCGACGGCACGCGCTGGAATGCGTCCATTATTTATTCGGACGAAGGCGAAACCGCACTGGAAACCGCCGGCGGCATCGCCAAGGCCTTGCCCCTGCTGGGCGACCAGCCGTTTTTAGTGCTTAACGCCGATATTGTTTGCAACTATCCGCTAGCCGATTTACGCAAACGGGAAATCGACCTGGCGCACTTGGTGATGATTAATAACCCGCAGCATCATCCGGAAGGGGATTTCGCCATCAACGCCAAGGGTTTATTGTCGGATCAAGAACCGAATAAACTCACTTTCAGCGGCATCGGTGTTTACCATCCCCAGCTTTTCTACGATATCCCCGCCGCACCCTTGAAACTAAAACCGGTATTAAACCGGGCAATACAGCAACAACGAATTAGCGGCGAGAAATTTTCCGGCTTGTGGATGGATATTGGCACTCCGGAACGTTTGCAACGTTTGGCGGATATGGTGACGGACGGAGAATTTAATAATCGGCCGGCATTGGCTTAGCGCCCAGTTAAAAAGGTTTAACTACCGCCAACACCACAATTGCGAATAAAAACAACACCGGAATCTCGTTGATCCAGCGAAAATAGACGTGCGAACGGCGATTGCGATCATATTTGAAATCGAGCAACCATTTGGCGCAACACAAATGGTAAATCACCAACAAACCTAACAAAGCCAACTTAAGATGCAACCAACCGCTACCGGAATACAGCATCCAGGCATAATCGCCCAACATCCAGCCTCCGAAGATAAACGTGCAAATCATACCCGGCGTCATGATGCCGTAGTACAGTTTGCGCTCCATCACCTTGAAGCGCTCGTTACTTATTTGGTCGTCGCTCATCGCGTGGTAAACAAATAACCTAGGCAAATAAAACAGCCCGGCAAACCAGGTGACCATAAAAATCAAATGCAGCGCTTTTAACCAGAGCATGAGTCGCCTGTAGCACTAACGTAATACATCGTTATTCTCCCCCGGTGAAATCACCCGCGGCGGTGGTACTAGCGGCATCCCGGTCTGCGGGGCGACTATGAATACCCGGTTGTTGTTTTGCTGCGCTTGCCTCTCCAAAGCAGCCGCCTGCCGCTGTTCCGCTTCTACTTGCTGCTGCTGAGCAATCGCGCTTTGCTTTAGCGCATTAGTCGATTCGGTTTGATTTTTCAGCATTGCATCGCGGCGCTCCGCCTCCTGCTTAGCCGCTTTGGCGGCTTCTTGTTCGTTCTGTAGCGCTTCCATTCTGGCTTTAGCCGCCGCCTCTTGCGCTTCATTTGCATGTATATCCAGTTGAACGGCTTTATCGTTAGTTTGGCAACGTCTGGCTTGATAAACGGTTTTACCGTCTTTACCAATACATTTGAATACTTCCGCATTGGCTGTCTGCCAACCCAGAACCATCGCCATCAATATAAACACCTTCATCGGGCACCTCGCCAGAACACTATTTGCTAGCCCATAGTTTAGGGGAAAAACCTAGCCGCTTTTCAATACGTCGAAAAAATCCTTTCGCAAAAGCCGGCGATGCGGCAACCATAGCTGAATCGCTTAGGTTCCCAACTCTTCGTCGGTAATTTCTGTCAACGCATCCCGATGTTCTCGACGAATTAACATCAAGTTTCTGGCATAAACAAAAGTGCCGGGCATTTGCCCCAAAATAATCACTGGATCGACACGATGAATACCGTACGCCAATACAATGACGCCGCCCGACAGGCTAAAGTACCAAAAGCTGACCGGAATGATACTCTTCTGATGGCGTTCGCTGTGTATCCATTGGACAATAAAACGCATCATGAATAGCGTTTGCCCCACCAAGCCGATACTAAGCCAAATAATGTCGTTCGAATCCATGCTTGATAAATGGTGCTGCCATTTATCGATTAAGTGAGTAAAAAAATAGACTATGCCATTTTCCATGTTAGCGACTCCTAAAATACGGCGCGAGACAACACAATGGGTGCCAACTATCAACCACGCGCAACTTCACTGACCACAGGCAGACTGTGGCGCTTTTTCAGCCAAACTACGCCAACCAGATCGACGATACCGACCAACGCGCGGTCCAGCGTCCCATATTTGGATTGCCCGAAGTTTCTTGGCCGGTGATTCACCTTAACGGAAATCACGTTTCCGCCCGCCATCTGCATCAAGGCTGGCAAGAAGCGATGGATATGATCGAAATAAGGTAAAGCCAAAAACCGCTCGCGCAGAAAAAGCTTCAGCCCGCAACCGGTATCGGGTGTGGCATCATGCAAAATGGCCTGACGAATGGCATTGGCGAATTTTGAAGAAAACTTCCGCCACCCCGTGTCGTTACGCTGATGGCGAAACCCGGCCAGCATCCACAAACGACTATCGTTTTGTTGCTGCCAGGCCGCCACCAGATTGGGAATATCCGCAGGATCGTTCTGCCCGTCTCCATCCAAGGTCGCAATCCAAGGATATTGCGCAGCCAGTACCCCACTATGAACCGCCCGACTTTGCCCGCAGCTACGCTGGTGCCGTAATACACGCAGTGCCGGGTATTGTTGCATGGCGTTTTGCAATTTAGCACCGGTATCGTCCGTGCTGCCGTCATCGACAAAAATCATTTCGTAAGCATCATGACCGCTCAGAGCCTGATGAATTTCCGCTATCAGCGTTTCGACATTGTCCGTCTCGTTATGCACGGGCACCACTACAGAAATCTTCATAGTTCGGTAAAAGTTGAAAAAGTTGTGAATTGTATCAAACGCTTATGCGTAGATAACGAATTTATTGGAATAGGTCTACAGCGGCTTCAGTTCCGCAAACCGCTCTGCATGCCTAAAAACCAGCCAATACTCCCGATGCGGCTGTACATAAGCAGCTTCAGCTTCGTCCGGCTTATCCCGTTCCAAAGAAATCAGATAGCCTCCCGCATGCTGCCCTGCCCAGTCGGCAAGCCGTTCGGCTGGCAGAACGGGTAGCGGCCGAGTTAAACGTCCCAAGAAATTTAACTGTCCCTGGTAATTGCCAACATACGCATAAGGTACATTTTGTTCGCTAAATCCCTGCACTTGTATTGCTGCCGGTCGTAGGTCATATGCCAAACCGGCATACCTAAAGAAAAAGATAAAACCGACAAAAATCGCCGCCACCAAAGCCGTCGAGACCGCCAACACCGACAATTTACGCCGATACCAAACAGACATCGCTAACACAAAGGCGATTCCAAGTACGCTAAGCCCCCAAAACGGCTGAACGGTTTGCACCCAATTCAATTTGGCCAGCCCCGGCACCTTGGGCAATAAGGCCAAAAATACACCTACCAAGCCGAACATGCCAGGCACCAGCAAATCGCTGCCGATACGCTGTTTTTGTTCCGACAACGTCAACACGCGCGCCACTAACAAAGCAAATGCCGGCAACATAGGAATCAGATAATGAATCTGCTTACTGGGCAACAAGGAAAAAATCAGGCAGGTTGACACCAGCCACACTAGACAAAAACGCAGGCCATGGTCGGTAAAAAACCGGCAACCGCGCAGACTGTTCCAGAAACGCGGCCAGAACAACCAGGGGAACAAAAACATCGGCAAAAAAGGCAGATACCAGAAGAACGAGCGGGTATGAATTTTAGTACTTACCGTGCGATCGGCGGTCTGATGCCAAAGTATCGCATTGGCGTATTCCTCGCCGCCGGCAATGGCCGCCGGAACTGCCCAAATCAGCGCTATTGCCGCCCCCATCAAAACCGCCAAACACAAACAGCCGAACCAGCGAGGATAACTAAGCGGACGTTGCCTCCAGACGAAAACCAAAATAGCGACAGGCAATAAATGCAGAAAAACCACCGGCCCTTTGCTCAGGATGCCCATGCCCATTGCCATGGCAAGCATTATCCAACCTTTCCGCGCCTTACCCCGCATAGCCTCCAGTAAGCCCAACATTCCCAGCAATACCCACGCTGTCAGCAGAATATCGAACATAGTAGAAGAGGCAAACAAGGTCCACAACAAAGTGGCAATCAGTATCCAAGGCGCCAGTAATGCCACGAGCGCCGACTCTGGCCAAAGTTTTTCAGCCAGTTTCCGCGTCAGGAACAAATTGGCCAATGCCGCAAACGGCCCCACCAAACTTGGCCACCAGGCGTTGACGCCGAACACAGCCCAACCGGCTTGAATCAACCAAAACAACAAGGGCGGTTTGTGACTATAAGTTTGGCCGTTTAAATACGGTACTAAAAAATCGTCGCGCAGCCACATTTCCCATGCCACGCTCAAATAGCGGGTTTCATCAATAGGAATCGGCGAACGAAAAAAAACGGTTGCGGTCAGCAGCAGCCAAAGCGGCATGATGCCCCAGCGATATATAACAGTATCGGGTATGTTCATTGTTCGAGAGAATATGGATAACTTACAGCTAAGCTTTCTGCAAAACTTGTCGACGGCAGTTCTATCAATAAAGACTTAAAGCGGTTTTTATGCCAACGACATTGCAAACGACACGGGCCCAAACTAGGAAAGTCAAAACAAAAACCGGCGGTGACGGTTGAAAAAACCGCTCCGTGGATTGAATTGTCCCGGCCAGCATGAGGCATTATGCAGCCAATAAGCGCCAACGCAATTCCTCGCCGGCACGCAAGGGCGTGATCGCAATGTCGTCACCGACATACGCCTCCGGAACAATCCAAGGTTGTTTTTCTAACGTTACGCTGGCGGAATTGCGCGGCAAGCCGTAAAAATCCGCTCCGTAAAAACTGGCAAACCCTTCCAGTTTATCCAGCGCGCCGGCCTGTTCGAAAGCCTCCGCATATAACTCCAAGGCCGCATGCGCGCTATAACACCCGGCACAACCGCAGCTATTTTCTTTCATGCCCGTTAAATGTGGAGCGCTATCGGTGCCGAGGAAAAACTTGGGATTGCCGCTTGTTGCCGCCTTTAATAAGGTTTGACGATGGTGTTCGCGTTTCAGGATAGGCAAACAATAATAGTGCGGACGAATACCGCCAGCCAGAATCGCGTTACGGTTGTAGAGCAAATGCTGCGGAGTAATAGTCGCGGCGACATTTGCGCCGGCAGCTTCGACAAATTGCACCGCTTCCTGGGTCGTCAGATGCTCGACAACGATGCGTAGCGCCGGAAATTGCCGGCTAAGCTTGCTTAACTTGTTATCGATAAATAGTTTTTCCCGGTCAAAAATATCATATTCCGCATCCGTGACTTCGCCGTGGATCAACAACGGTACCCGATACTTTTCCATTGCTTCGAACAAGGGATAAGCTGCTTCGATGTCGGCTACACCGGCATCGGAATTGGTAGTCGCACCGGCGGGATACAATTTGAAAGCGTGCACATGCTCGGCATCGGCCACTTTTTTGATTTCATCCACTGACGTATTCGCCGTGAGGTACAAGGCCATCAAAGGCTGAAACGCCGAGCCTTGCGGCAATGCAGCCAAAATTTCCTGCCTGTAAAGTAAAGCCTGCTCCACCGTTGTTACCGGGGGTTTCAGATTGGGCATGATAATCGCGCGCCCGAACTGCTTGGCCGTATGCCCGATCACCATTTTTAAAATACTGCCGGTTCTGACATGCAAATGCCAATCGTCGGCTTGGCGGAAGGTCAATTTATCCATAATGTTCGGGCGTTTTCATTTAAAATAGCTAGTTATTCTAACATTAAGGGCCTTGAAAATT
>CAZGUM010000049.1:0-14418 GCA_964529085.1 uncultured Methylomonas sp.
GGGATGAGGCAGCGAGACGCAAGACGCACAAAAAACTCCTAAAACCCGCGCCGCAAGCCTCGCATTGGTCGGCGCAAACCCTTTTGAATTTTGCCAATGAGCCCTGACCAACC
This sequence comes from uncultured Methylomonas sp., assembly GCA_964529085.1. GTDB lineage: Bacteria > Pseudomonadota > Gammaproteobacteria > Methylococcales > Methylomonadaceae > Methylomonas. Next base: position 114 of record CAZGUM010000049.1, read on the forward strand.
AGCGCTGATCGTCGCCTTTTTGCAGCATCAAACTGAATTGCGGCAATTCCTGTTACGCCAAGTGAAATGCAGCGAGGCGGCAGCCGACTTGTTGCACGATACTTTTTTGCATATCGCGGAATATCAGGCCCAGGAACACATCGGCAATTGCCGGGCATTTTTATATCGGGTAGCAGGCAATCTGGCGTTGGATTATTTGCGCGGCCAAACCCGGCAGCAAGCGCGGGACGGCGGGCCTTTGGATGCGGAATGGCCGTGCCCTTGTCCACAACCGGAGCGCTGGGTGTACGGCCGGCAACAATGGTTAGCGGTTGCCCACTGGTTACACCGCTTGCCGATGCCCAGCCGGCAGATACTGTATCTGCGGCGCCTGGAGGGTAAGAGTCGGCGCCAAATCGCAGCCGAACTTCGGGTTTCGGAGCGTCACGTCGAACATGTGCTGTATCGAACCGGGAAACTATTGGCCGGGGCCGGCCTGGACGATGGCTAAGACCACAGAGGCTTCGGCACCGAGAACCGGGCTACAACCCTACAAAACTGTCCGCTCCAACAACCAATAAGCCCCCATCAACGCTACCATTGCCGAGCAGCCTTTCAGGAATTTCTCGGCAAATGCCGGTTTGTTATTCAGCCACCAGATGATGGGCAATACCACCGACGCGACCGCAATTTGGCCGGTTTCTATACCTAAATTAAACGACAGCAAGGGCAATAAGATACCGGTATCGCCGCTGGAAATATTCATTTCCCGCAGGACGCTGGCAAAGCCGAAGCCATGTATCAGGCCAAAGCCGAAGGTCAGCCATTGCCGGCCTTTCGGGTGATCGCCGCGAATGATGTTTTCCACCGCCACGTAAATGATAGTCAGCGCTATCACCGGCTCGACGAAGCTGCTCGGCAATTCGATGATATTAAGCCCGGCAAACGCCAGGGTAATGGAATGGGCAATGGTAAAGAAGGTCACAATCTTGATCGCCGGCCAGAAACTATGGGTCACTGCCAACAACGCAAACAAAAATAGCAAGTGATCGTAACCGGTAAGGATGTGCTCGATACCCAGCTTCAAAAAATCCGCAAAAGCCGAAAACCGAGAATCGTTTTGCGCTACGGACTCGTCAGCCTGCGCCATGACTATTAGCAACTGGTCGTCGGCCCTGTTTAGCATTTTCTCGCTCAACGTTTTGCCGGCGGCATCGCGCACCGTGACATATTGCTGATGACCATCCTGCAGCCAGGCCAGCAATTTGGATTGCAATAATAATTGCTTAAGCGGCACGGGTTTAAAGCCGAACTCGACATGGGCATTATTCTGCTCGTCGTAATTCACCGTTCCCGGCGCCGCTGCTTGCACATCGACACCGTCGATATTAAGCCGCAATTGCTCAGCCAGCATTTTGGCAATTTCCGGTTTAGCGGCTTCGCGCTCGGCGGCGCTGACTTCGGCATCCAGATCGCTGTCCATCGGCGCAAAGGCTTCGATGTCTTGCAGGGCAAAGGTCAGTTTGACAACGACTTGATCCGAGTTGACGGCCACATCTATCGAGCTAAGGCCGGGGGCGTGCGCCACGGCCCAGCCCGATTGCAACAACAAGCCGGCCAGCAGCAGATAGTTACCCAAGCCAAACAGCCCATACCTTTTCCGCAATGCTCTCATTAGGGCTGTTCCCCATTGCCATGGGTTTGCGCGGATTTTTTGCGTTTGTGCAGATAAATCAAAAATACCAGTACGATCAATACCAAGGCCACGACGCCGCCAATCGCGATTAGCGGCAACTCCGCGCCTTTCGGATCGACGCCCACTTCCAGCGCAATACGGAATTTATCGTCGTCTTCCATCGCTTCGCCGATCAACAGGTACAGCACGTAATCGCCGTTTTTGTCGACATCGGCTTGCGCTTCCACCGCGCCTTTCGGATAGAGTTTGGCTGGAATTTCGGTGACGGTGCGAATTTCGCGCACGTCATCCGGCGCTTTCTGCCCGGTTTTTTCCACTTCCACCAACTTAATGCCAATCGGCGTGGCGCGAATGTCGCGATCTATCAAATCGGCGGTGAAAAACATTTTGCCGGCTCTGGGGATTTTCTGACAAAACGGCACGAAAGCGGCTTTGGGATCCGGGTTTTTATCGTTCTTATCCGGCTGCAAATAGGCGCTGAAATGCACCGCGTAAAAATCGTTGGCGATAATACAATCCAAATCCGGGCGATTGCCCAACGCGTTGGATTGTTTGGTACCGAAGCCGAGTTTGTCGCAACCGCTTAGCAACAAGACGCAGGCCATGAGCCCGGCTATAAAAAAGACGGGAAGTCGCTGAATGTTCATAGAATTGAGCCGATGGAAGAATGCAGACTAGGGTTTGACGGTAAATTCGAATTTACCGGTGACGATATGCGTATCCTCTGAAACCACCCGGTAGCGAATGGTGTAAGTACCCGGCGCCAGCGTCGGCACCGTGGCGTAAATGTTGGCACCGTTGGTCAGGCTTTGTGCAACGTCGTGGTTATCCACGCGTTTGCCGGTGCTATCGATCACCGCCAAGGCTTTGTATTCGCTGCGCACCGCGTCGTTAAACCATAGATCGATTTGCTTGGGCGACTCTTTGACCGTTTCGTCCTTGGCCGGTTGCGATTTCACCAAAATGGCGTGGGCAAATGCCGAAACCGGGCTGCACAACGCAATAGCCAACAAGCCGGGTTTTATTATTTTTGTTATGTCTAACTTGGGCATGACCACCTCTTAAATTATAAAAATCATTGTAAAACTGCCGCCGACCAGTGTTTGCCGGCCACGGTCTGCTCCAGCCACATCGCCAACAAACCGACTGGCGTGGCGACAACGCGCGGAAATGTCGCCGAACTTGCTGCGGAAGACAAGGGTTTGGCCGTCGACCAATGCCCGCCGTTATCGCTTGATTCGGCGATAAAGACTTTCGATCCTTCCGCACCCAGTGCATCCCAAACCGCAACCAGGCGTCCGGCACCGAAAGCAATATCCGCATGAAACGCACCCGCCTCACCAAGCCGTTGCGGCGGCGACCAGCCTTTGCCGCTGTCGGCGGATTGCATATGATACAGTCCCACCTGATTTTCCGCGCCAGTCCACACCAAACTATGCAAGGCACCGTCGCCGGCAACGCTCAAGCCGCCGCCATTATGCGGGCAGCCGTCGAAAATCCAGTTGAACTCACCAACCGTACTCAAGCGTTGCCAACTGGCACCGCCATCGGCGGATTGCGCCAGTGCCATGTCGCGCGGCTTCATGTCACGGTACAACACATTCAGCTTACCGTCGGCGCCCACCGCCAAGCGGTTCCAACAGCAGGAGCAACTGGAGTCGTCGATAGTTTGCGCCAGTTCCCAACTCTTACCGACATCACTGCTGCGAGCGTAGCGCACGCCTTGATAACCGTTTTCGTCTCTGTCGTCCAGCCACACGGCATGAAAGCGGCCTTCGCCGTCGGCCAATAGTTCGTGATGCGATTGATCGGCATCGCTGCCGGTCGGTTTGGCACCTTGCTGCCAGGTTTTGCCGGCATCGCTGGAATAAACCGTCAGTAGCGGCCCCATGCCGGGTAATTCGCCGGTAGTTTGCCAGACCACCAGCAATTTGTCGCCGGCGGCGGCAATTTGTATATCGTTGCCGATTTTCGACTCGACCGGCTGCTTGAATTGCTCGCTTAAAGCAATGGGCGCCGACCAATGCAGACCGCCATCCTCCGAATGCAGATAGCCTATATAAGGCTGCTTGCTGCCGGCTGGCGTCGCGACGAAGGCCGAGTGCACCGTTTCCCGGTCGACGTAGACGTCGAAACTAACCAGGTTCTGCAAGGAAAGCGCTTGCGCATCGATAGGACTAAAGATATCGGCATGCAAGGCTTGGGCAGAAGAAACCGCTTCGAAGGTTTGTTCGTTGCAGCCGAACAATACCAGAGCCGCAGCCAAACAACCGCCCGAAATGCGAACCTTGAAATTAGGCATGAGATCGATCACTTGAAAATAAAACGGGGCATGATTAGACCATATTGCGGCGCAAAGCAGAACAGGGGATTACGGTTGTGGAATCTCATTGCGGCCATGAGCGATTAAGCGGGAGATACACCGGAATTAATATAACGCTTGCGGCCCTTATGGACTGCTCCGTATTGGCGAGCTATTTCGGATTAACCTAAATTCCGCATCAATGCCCGACGCGCAACCGGCGCCGCACATGCAGCAAAATAGCCGCATGGATGGCAATCGCCATAACCAGACCTATTGCCTGAAACACCGGCGTTCCTCCTCCCGCGTTTTCCACCTGCCGTAGCGCATACGCGCCGGCGGGTATGAATAGCACCAACGCAGTGCCGAGACCGGGGTTGTAGCCACGGAAAACAAATGCATGGATAAGGTGGACGAAAGCATTGACCAGCACCAGATATACCGCGATGAATGCCCAGCCGACATTAACCTCCGCCGCCAGGTACAACGACATGCAGATTACACCCCAAACCCCAAGGACATTGGTGATAAATACCGCGGTTGGCGAGAGTACATCTCGGCCTTTGCCGATCGTTGCATTGAAGAACAGGCGGAAGCGGTCATGGTCATGCTCTTCGTACTGATGCAGCATATAAACCGGCAACAAAACAAATGTCGCCGTTAACGCTGTTGGCCATGATGCTGTCAGCAAGGGCATAAGCGCCAGCAATAGCAACCCGGCCATGAAGCCACCATAAACCCAGTTGACGATGATTCGGTTAAGCATGATGACGATACGAAGAGTGCTGATGGATAAGCCTGATAAAGCCGGGGCCTGGAAAACTCCCGGATGTCTCGACAGTATAGCCGGACTACCGATGCAAATCGGTCAAATCCAGCTTCAATATCGCTTTCAATCCACCCAACTCCGACTTCGCAAAATCGATCTCGGCAGCGTGCAAAGCCACAATCCGCTGTACGATGGACAAACCCAAGCCGCTGCCCTCAACGCTATTGGCGGTTTCCACGCAACGGTAAAAGCGCTGGGTAATGCGCTGGTAATCGTCGTCCGCGACGCCGGGACCGCTGTCTTCCACGGTTAGATAGAGCCGTTTTTTTTCGCGGCGGCAGATCGCTTTGATGCGGCCTTCCGCCGGGGAATATTTGATGGCGTTATCGATCAGGTTACGTATCAGCACCTGAAACAGTTGAGGATTGGCCTCGATCAGCAAACCCGGCTCGCCTTGCAATTCAATGTCGATGCGCTTGTCGCGGGCGGCGTGGTCCAGATCGGAAATCACCTCAATCAACGCCTGATTCACATCGACCGGCTGTTTGGCGATGCCCGCCTGCTGGTGCTGCACCCGCGACAAGGTCAGCAATTGCTGTACCGTATGCGTCATCCGCGAGACGGCTTGCTGGGCTTTTTGCAAGGCCTGGTCACGCATCCGGGTATCGGTAGTTTTTTGCGCAACCTGAATTTGCGTCAACAGGCCGGCCAGCGGAGTGCGCAGTTCGTGGGAAGCATCTGAGGTGAAATTACGTTCGTTGGCGAAGGCCTGTTCCAACATCGCAAACAGACTGTTGATTTGCGTGACCACCGGCAGCACTTCGTCCGGCAGATTATCGACCGACAACGGTTGCAGATAGCCGGCGGCGCGGCTGGCCAGTTGTTCCTTGACCTGGTTAACCGGCGACAGGGTGCGGCTGACGATCCACCAGATCATCACACCCAAGATCGGCAACGCTATCAGAAACCCAATCACTTGTTGACCGGCAATGCCTTCCACCAATTGCCGGCGTATGTCGTCGCGCTGGCCGACATGAATCACATAATTGCCGTTTTCGGTGCTCAAACTGAACACATGCCAAAGCTGACCATCGAGCATGGTTTCGCTGTAGCCGTTGCGAGTCAGCGACAACGCAAATTCCGGCGCGCTTTCCGAGCGCAATACCAGACCTTCCTTTACCGAGCGCAACTGAAAGGCGATTTTGCGTTCGTATTTATGACCGAGGATCGGCGTGTCGAACAACTCGGGGGCTTTGTCGTGCTCCCATAATTTGGTCAACGCCCGCTGCCGCACCATGTTCTCGACAAAGGCATGCACCACGCGCGCCGACTGGGCCAGTTCGGCATTAAACAACTCCGCGATTTCATAGCGGGTTTGTTTGTAACTGATATAGGCGGTAACGCCCCACACCAACAACAGCGAGGACAATAAAGACAGTAGTAGCTGCTTTTTCAGCGAGCGCGGCGCCAGGCGAAAGCGCTTGGCCATTAGTTTTCGTCGATGATGTAACCGACGCCGCGGATGGTGCGGATCAGATTGCTATCCAGTTTTTTCCGCAGATGGTGGATATGTACTTCCACCGCATTGCTTTCCACTTCCGAGCCCCAGGCGTATAACGACTCCTCCAGCCGAGCGCGAGAAATGACCTGCCCGATGTGCCCCATCAGATAGCTAAGTACTTCAAACTCCTTTTGCGCCAGCTCCACCGGCTTGTCGTTGTAATAAACCTGGTGCGCGGCCGGATCGATGGTAACGCCTTTATGTTCCAGCAAAGGCAAACTGTGGCCGTCGTGGCGGCGGGCGAGTGCGCGCAGACGCGCGCAAATTTCCGCCAGATCGAAGGGTTTGGTGACAAAATCGTCGGCGCCGGTATCCAGGCCGGCCACCCGCTCGGCCACGCCGTCGCGCGCGGTCAGTACCAACACCGGCGTGCTGTCCTTACGTCGGCGTAGGTTTTTCAACACGCTCATGCCATCCATGCGCGGCAAATTCAGATCCAGCACGATCAGGTCGTAATGGTTCAATTTCAAGGCTTCGTCGGCTTGTGCGCCGTCGGTCAGCCAGTCCACCGCATAACCTTCCAGCGTCAAGCCGGCTTTCAAACCATCCCCGAGGATGGCGTCGTCTTCTACCAATAATAAGCGCATGATTTGTGTACCTGTGAACTAAGTGTTTGTCTTAGCTGGGATTGTAGCAATGATTTCATCACGTTCCGCGAGTAAGCCAGCAACTTGAGTACTAGACCAAAACTGAACTAGCCTTCCAGCTTCAAACCGGCTTTCAAACCGACTCCGTCATCAGGGATTGCCTTCCGGAAGAACCTCTCAAAGCTTGTGGTCATTGAGCGAGAACATTCAATTGCTCGGCATTGTAGCAAGGATTGCTGTTTGGACTATTAACGCGACATGAGTTGAATTGGACTCCATTCACCAGATTACTGGAGGGATAGAGCGGAAGAGGCTTTGAAGAAAATTGACTGTCTGAAAAGAAGACATTGATAACGGCAATATCTTGCCATCCGTCACGGCAAAACTGCATACACTTAAAGCAATAGGTTCTCCCCTCGACAAGTTCGAGGAGAGAACCCTTTGTATAGCCTACTTAAATACTTATTTGGTCGTTACCGTAAAGCTTATGGAGGTACCGGATTTCACGGTAACCAGCCAGGAATTACTATCTTCCGAAACGGTGGCTGTTTCAGTTGGGAAACCAAAGAAAAAGTAGTTGTATGTCGGTTTAACAACGGGCTTGTTGTATTCGTCTTTAGGTAAAATCCAGGTTTGACCGACCAAGCTAGTGGGATGCGAAGCCTGGAACAACAGACTGTTATTCGAAGGTGTAATAGACCAGCTGACCTGCTTGCGACTTGTCATGAATTTCGCAATATCGGTCATGGAATACCAATTGAAGTTATAGGAACTGCTATTGGCGTAGCTATTTGCGCGATCAATCATCGATTGCAAAGACGGCAAGTAATCCACTGCACCGGGCGGATGGAAATACACCAAACGGTTAGCATAGTTGGTCACCTCAAAGTCCACGAGCTTGGTCAGCCAACTGGTCACTTCATCCGAGCTAACACCATACTCGGTAAATTCTTCAAAAGTGGCGTATAAACCAAGCGGCGTGACCGGGAACATCCAGATCGATTGATTCAGCAAATTGCCTTCGCGCCAGTGACGCGTCGCCCCCATCCCGGTATCGCCAAGATAATAAGCGCCCAAAACCCCATTCTTCTCCAACCAGTTAACACCCCATTTTGGGTTGTTCCCCATCGGTGCGGAGTACTCGGTGGTTTTGCGATTCACGACAGCGTCCACAGCAGATTTATTCAATTCCAAGTACGGCTGATATGACGCTTGGTTGGAAGGATTTACCAAAGTGCCGGGCAACGTTGACATATCGTAAACATCGTCATGAGCGTTATAACCATAATAATCGTGCAACCACCCGCCGTGAGCACCCACCTGATGGCCTTGCGACGCAAAGTATTTGATGGTTGCTTTGGCTTGGGCATTATTGGGAATATTTAACCCGACAGCTGCATTCGGCTTGACAATTTTATTGCCGCTGCTGTCTTTTTGATACACGACGTCGCCGAGCGGATTGGCAATTAGATTAGCGCATGTAGCGGGCTGCCCATTAACCGGCAACGATCTGATTGGCAGGCCTGTGCTATCTGTTTGACACTCCAAATAATCCACGACAGGACCGCCGGTGAAATGGACTGAAAACGGTCCGCTATCCCAGATACCCGCCGCTTGCATTTCCTGAATCGGTGCCAGCGCATCTTGAGAGTCGACATGGACGTTGACAGTCATCCCTGGAATACCATTTGGTACCGGCGATAATCTGGGAAGTTGCAATAAGTTATCACCAAAATAGCGAATCGCACCGTGCATCAACAAGCCATCGGTTTGAGTTTTCAAACGGCTAAGCGGCAGGTTAACAAACATTACGTTGCCGTTTCCACGCGATGCGTACCCGGCTACCAGACCGAATCTATCAGATACCAACAATGGAGTACCGGTATAGCTTTGTCCGGTATTGCTGCAGTTACTTTCAAAATTGGCAATATCGCCCCCGCTGAAAGTGTGGCCCAAATTACAGGTTACATACGTCGGATATGTAAGGAACCCATACAGATAACTCGACACGCCTTGCAGACTATCGTCGGGGGAATAGGGCACGGGATTTTGAGCTCTACGATTTGGCTTCCTGCCGATTAGCGCACTGTGTGGAATTTTCTCCTGCTGAGCCGCAATGATTTGATCCAGTGTAATGCCGCGCTCGTGTCCAAATGGAATACGATGGATATATCCGGCGTCAAACTTTCGCAAACCGCCTGGATCAGTGCGGTCGGTTGGCAGGTACGCAGTCGGTGTGTTCTCGGGTGCGGTCACACTGGCAATGCTAGCATTTGCGGTTGAGCTGGATGTTGTAGCTGTGCCTGTCGGCCATGGCATATATTTACCGGGTGGTACTTGAAACTGCCACAAGGTACGTTCCATACCATAAATGGGACCGAGGCCAACCGGCGAAATGGCGGTTTGGCCATACAGCTCGCCATACAAGTTGTAGTCGACACCTACCAAGCTGCTGAACGGATTTGGACCCGCAACAGGGAATAAGCCTTGGGAATTCAACGCACCAAAGTCAAAAGCAATCAATACGCTGCCGCCTTGATCATTAACATAATAGGTAATGTCGTTGAGCAACTGAGCGCTGGCTATCTGATGAACGGAGTCGGGCAGGATTACCGCTTTATAGTTCTTTGCCACGGATGCGAACTCGCTATCCCGAATCACATCAATCTTATAGCCCTCCTCATTTATGGCATCAAGCCAGGCTTGAGTCGCCGGCAAGGTGAGTGCATCCTCCTGGGCAACATCCGGCAAAAGTAGAGCAATCTTGGTGGACCGCTGCGCGGCCAAGCCGGCGTCGACCACACTAACACCGTCGAGATAAGAACCGAATGAGTCGCTACGTTCAGCCAAATTACTGAAGCTCAAACGAGTCGTCGTGCTGGTGGCTGTTACCGAATAAGTGTAATCCTTCCACTCGGTGTTGAATTTCAGAAATCCACTAGCTTTCAAATTTCCGACGATGGTATCGCCCCATTTGATTTGCATCTGGTTGTCCACCACACCAGGACGCGCGGAATAGTGAAAGCGAAGTTGATAAACGGCACCTGGCTTGGTCGGGATGTCTTGATAAATAATAGTTGAACCATTGGCGTCCAGCTCAACAAACTGATTACCTAAATTAGGAGCCGGCGCACCAGAGATGTTATTCAGGCTTTCGATAACATTACCCTTACTGCCCGTACCTAGTTTCCAGCCTGGAATAGAAGGGCTATATTTCCAACTGAAATAAGGAATAGCGGGTTGTTCAAAGCTACCGTTAACGACAAGCTCGGCAGCGTACAAAGGAGAAGCGAAGGCAACAAAGCTTGTTATCAGCAGCGAGCTCACCGCTGATGCACAAACCGTCTTTTTATAAGGTAGTGGTATTTTCATAATTTATCGATAAAGTTAATTGCAAATCAAAAGTTGAAAATCTAACTATTACAAACCAATTTTGTATGCCTAAGAATATTGATGCGTTAATAGTCGTTGAATACGAGCCCGCTCTGTTTATAATCAAAATCGCAATCCATCTCCCCTAAGCATCAGCCTAACTAAAATATTTATTAGACTCACAAAGTACCCTCTACTGACTTATTGAGCATTTCTTTCCCAGCTCATCGCCCACCCGTAAAGAGACAAACAACAAATAATCAATAAAAACAAACCAAAAAACACATACAAAACCGGCAATATAATCACCGAAAACTTAAGCAGAAGAATTGTTTGTGTAATCAATTGAAAAGGCAGAGCTACAACAATAAATATCAAGGTTGCAACGGTCAGGAATATTTTTTTCTGAACCGAAAAATCGAATATATAATAAATAAGACCATGCACCCACGGCATAACCAGCAGCAGCCATACCCCGGACATTAACAGATTATCTAAGTACCCGGAGGCGGTATACGAAAACCTGGCCGGCATGACCGCAAAATATATTAAAGAGCTCAACAGAACTAAAGAAATAAACCCAAAAATATAAAATAACGGCAAAAATCTCTTTGGCAGTATATAAATCAAGGAAACAAGACCGACGACTATCAGAACCAATAACCACCAATTAGTAGCGTCCGGCGCCGAGGAATGCACAAAAAAGGCCGGCAATTCAATTTCAAAACCTGCCAGTTTCGTTGTCACCAACATAACTTTCCCAGGTATTTCTATTTTTTCAAACCAGAAATTAAACAGCATCAACCAAAACTGACCGACAAACGATACCGACTTAACAATGATGTAATCGAACAATATCGGAAAAAAAGCAATAGTTAACCATTTTAGGCTTGAGAATGAAGAGCGCAATAGCGCACGATGCTCCGGAATAACTTTACCCAAAACACCCTGCTTGCTAAGTAACTCCAAGTCCTTGTAGCTTTCTTGAGTTCTGTCAATCATGCTTAAAAGTCGACAAATATGCCGGCAATCAAACCCGCGCGACTGTAATTGGGGTTTGAATAATAGTTAGCGGTTAACGAAAATCCAAAATCGTTATTAATCCATTTTCTGATATTTACCGTGGCCTCGTGACTTGAAAAATTACTAATGGTTTGCGTAGCCCCGACTGCTTGCCAACCCTCCGTTCCGCCATCATATTTAAGCGTTAAGTAATAGTCTTTATTGTATCCATAAGTGATAGCTGCAAATCCTCGCTGTGATTCCACTCGCCCGGGATTACTCTCCACAAACTTACCTCCAACCTCCAGTATTACCGGTGCGTCAAAATAATAAAGAATATCCAGCGAAACAATGCGATCGTGATTTTCCAAACGGCTTTGATTATGCGTAAAGCCCACACCAGTCACTAAATTTCGTTTACTCAGCCATTTTTTATATAAAGTGGCATCTGTACGGTATCTAGGCAAAAACGATCCGTCGCTACTGGTAGCAGCACTGACAGAACCGTACCAATCCTCGTTAAAAATACGGCGATAGGCCAAGGAGCCTAAAATACCCTGCTCCGCAAAATGGCTTTGGTTTGTGATCTCCCATCCGATACCGTCGCTGGGTGTTAACTGGGCATATCCTCGCAGATACTCGTCAAACCAGTTTTGAAAATTATTGGTTAAATGCGAATATCCAATATCGAACTGCACATACCCATGCTTTTCAAAGGCACTATCATCTTCAGCATTAACTATTTGTGAAAAAAAACCGAATACCACAAGCGCCAGAACTCCACATCGCAAACGAGGGGTTAGTAATAAAATCATAAATTAATATTGTAATTCCAAAAATCCATGGATAAGGCAAATACATGACGTCTTATTTTAAAAATTAAGCCACTCACATCTAAAAATAACCCACACATAAGCAAAAAATTAAACTATTTTCTCTAGTCAAATAATCTCATCTTTAATAAAGCCGGGTAATTGACCTCATGTACAATTTAACCTGTAGACTTTTTACGTCCTGAGCTTCGATAACAATATATTTATCATCCATGGATATATTGGCTTTGCCAGATTGGATCTCGGCGTTTTCATAAGCCGATTTTGGAAACATCCAGGTCAGGCGTGACAATGATTCCGGATGCTGCGCAAATAATATGACGGCTTTACTATCGACACGCTTAATATTCCATGCCGTTTGATTTCTATGCTCCATGAAATTGGCAATATCGGTCATGGTATACCAAGCAAATCGCCCTTGCTTATTGAGCAAGGAAGACTTTAATAACCAATCGTCTGCAGCTTTAGGATAATGAAGTAATCCCGGCGGATGAAAATACATCAACCTGATTACTCTATCATCCGCAGCATAATTTGATACTTCATTCAGCCACTGATCGATCTTTTTCTCTTCAATGCCATCTGCATGCATTTCTTCGAAAGCGGCATATTTACCCATGGATAATACCGGAAACGCCCAGGAATTTTGATTTCCCCTGGAGCCATCGCGATAAGGCTTTGTTGGACCTAAGCCAATATCGCCCGTGAAATAATAACTATTTATTTTTTGACTATCCAACCACTGCGTCACCCAGTTGGGATGGTTGCCCATCGGCGCGGAATACTCAGTTATACGGACGTGAGAAACGGCTTCAATTGCCTGTTTGTTTTTTTCCAAAAATGGCAGAAATTCTTCACGATTAGTGTCCGCGACATACTCACCAAAATAGTTATGAATCCAACCGCCATGACTACCAATCTGATCGCCACGCTGCTGAAAAAATCCAAGCCATTCCGCGGCTTCTTTATTGCCTTGTATATTGAAGCCCAATTTATCGCCATCGACGTTAACATCCGGACCGGCTGTAATATGTACCGAATAGGGACCGTAATCGAATAGCTTGGATTGCTTTTTTAAGGCCGCGAGAACAGGTAAATTCGCGTTTGAATCGATATGCAAGTTCACTATCAGTCCACCGCGACCGTTTGGCGACACCGATAACGTTGGCAAATTAACGATACTCTCTGAAAAATAACGCAAAAAACCGTGTAACAACGCACTGTCGGTTCTGTTTTTCAAATACCCCAGCGGTAAATTAACAAATAAGACTTTGCCGCTATTGAAATCGTTTATGCCGGCAATAACTGTTTGATCTTCGCCGTACAACAAGGGTTTTCCGGCATAGCGCCCCTGAGTCAGGAAGTGCGGGTATTCAAGTTTGTCGTTTTTATAGCTGGATAAACTCATCATTGCCCCGGCGCTGGATGCACTTGCGGAGAATCTGCCGGGCGGATTGTGCAATGCCAAGAATACCGACTGTTCACCGAACACTTGCGTCGGTTTAATCGAGTCATCGCGGAGCGCGTCGTACAGCGCATAATCAACGCCCGCCAGATCGGAAAACAGCGACTTGTCTTTTGCGTAGGTTTGGTTTGGGAATAACAGTGTTCCGGCATCGAAAACCAGTAGCAATTTGCCGCCGGCGCCAACATAATCGTGAACGCCGTCGATCAGCGTTTCGCTCATCGCGACATGAATCGAGTCGGGCAGAATCAACCCGGCGTATGTCGTTAAGCTGAACGGAAAGGGCCGCATAAACTGGCTAGCGGTCAATACATCGAGTTTGATGCCTTCTTCTTGCGCTGCATCCAACCAGGCAGTCAGTTTGGGATCGTCCAGATTCGCATCATCGGGAACCAATAAAGCCAGCGTCAATTTTTCTTCGCGCTGTTCAAACAAACTCGGAATCTCACCGAATCCCTTGAATAACGCCAATGCTAATATGGCTAGTAAAATCGTCCATCGTATTAAAAACATAATTTTCCCTAGGACTCAGAGCATCTGTTCCGTCATTAGAAATTCACCCAATTTGCAGATGAGCCTAAATCTGTAAATCGGTCGTTATTGGATATAAATCCTGATCTGAATAAGCACTAATCCGGCGTAGTGACAATCAGCTCTATACTGCTCGCCGACTGGTTTTCGGCGGAGTCGACCGCGCGAATCCGATATTGGTAGGTCGTTATCGGTGCAACGCAAGAGT
>CAZGUM010000049.1:14518-23524 GCA_964529085.1 uncultured Methylomonas sp.
GAGTCGACCGCGCGAATCCGATATTGGTAGGTCGTTATCGGTGCAACGCAAGAGTCGGTAAAATGTGTTTCGCCAATATCGGCAATCTCCGCGCCATTCCGGACAACCTTGTAACGCGCCACCGCCACATTATCCCTGGCAGCTTTCCAGGCTAAATCAACCGCGCCTCGCCTTAATCCGATTTGAGCTAAAGCTTCCGGCGCGCTCGGTGGCATGCGGTCCAAACAAGGATTTGTGTTGCCTATGACACCGCCACGACCAATCGCAAATAGGCCCGATCCGACCAGATAATTTTTCCCATGGTTGTCATCGACGGCACCGTTACCCTCCAAAATGGCCACGGAAATACTCTTGGCATTGCCCAAACTCAAGGTTTTCGATTGGTAACGCGGGCAAGCGTCGTCCATTGGCAATTCAACAGCATCCTGGCTTACACTGTCTTCCGAGCGAAAACGAATTTTTGCCCGGCCTACGTCGCTTTCCAGATACACGGTAACGAAATTGCCCGCCTCTATAGCGATAGCGGCCGCCGCCGAACTTGCCGATATATTCCCCGCTCCGTCATAGGCTTTCGCGGTGTAAACGTAACGCTTACCCGCCGCAATACTGTTATCGACATAAACAGGTTCGCGCGCCATGCCAATGTAGTTACCGTCCCGATAGATTTCGTATCCGAAAGGTTTATTGCCTTTACCAGTAATGTTCCAGCGTAATTCCACGGCCCGAGTATCTATCGGGCTAACGACTAATCTGTCTGGAGGTAGCAATGTGCCTGACGGGGTGACAGCGCTATCCAATGTTATCGGACACGTTCCCCGCTTGGAGTGATTGGCAGCCGAACTAGCGGTGAGCGACTCGATTACCGCTTCTTCCAGCACATTCCAATGACTGCCTTGGCGTAACTGCGCCGCTAATGTCAGCCAGCAATTTACGCTTTCATGCTCAGCCAATTTGTCCGCCGCGATCGCCACCAAACCCCAGGGGAAATCCACTTTGGCCTGCTTAAACCATTGGCCCCGGTTCTCGTTTAACCATTGTTTGAAAAACCCGGCCTGATCGCGGCCGGGAATTCGGATCCCCGCCAAAATCGGAAAGATTTCCGCCACTTGATCAGGATAAAAACCCGGACGGGTCTGGCTCTGCGTAGACACCCGCAACCTTTGTAAACAAGGCTGCCAGAACACCTGAACAATAGTGTTCGCCAAGACATCCGCCTGTTTTGCCAGTAGACTTGCCTGCTCCAGTTCACCGGTAGTTTGTTTAAGCTGACTCAAAGCTAACAGCGCGGTGTAGACTTCCACATTGTCCATCAGCAGTCCGACCGGTTGCTTGGCCGAAATAAAATAGATACGACTATCCTGATCGCGTAGGCTATCCAATAATTGCTGCGCGCGTTTTAAGCTCTCCAGCCAAACTGTCGGCAGACCCGCGCCGGGCGCCAGTTTGGCTATCAACTCTATCCACACCGCTGTCGCCGAATCGTCGGCATCCGCAGCGGCGCAAGCCACCCAAAGACCATCACGGCGACAGAAGCGATCAAAACCGCCATCCGCTCTTTGATGCTGCAACCCCCAAGCAATCCAGGAAGCAGCCGCCGCCCGAATATCCAGCCCGGCATCATGGGCAACCAACAAAGCCTTACCGGCAAAATACGGATCCACGTTATCGCCATTCTGAAAAATACTGATCGCACCGTCCGCTTGCTGATAGCCGGCCAGCTTTAAAGGCTCGGCAGCTAGCGACTGACCATAACAAATACCAAGAATAATCAGCAGGCTTAAGCGCATGGCTAAAATTAGGTAAGGCGACTGATGCGCGAATTGCGCTTATGTTTGCCGTCGGTAAGCGCGGCCAACACTTCTCCGCGATTCCTGGCCCAAAGTGTGCCGTGCACAGTGACCCCCATCGCAATCCGAATGACGGGTGCGGTCACTGAACTTGACGCCAATGGGTTGCCAATCCGGCATCCGCTATCCAGTTCTATTTGTTTTTCCGCCACCAAGGGGCCGTTTAAAACGCATCGGCTGGCAACGCTCAGCTTTTTATTACAAACGATGGCGCCGGTAATCGTGACGCCCGACTCGATATGAATGTCGCCATACACCTTCAGGCTACCGGCAATTTCCGCACCTTCGCGTATTACCGCATCGCCACGAATCACCATATCGCCTTGCCAAACACTGTTCGCCGGAAAATCCATATTGCCGTCCAACAACACACGTCCAGCGTTGTCGAGATAGGTTTTTAGTTGGTTAACCTCGATCTTAGGCGCGTCCACCGGCACAGGCTGTTCGTAAGCGGGCTCACCATGTTTGGGCATGACGTAAATACGGTTGGCATTGACGCGCACAAACTCACAATGCGGCTGCAAGTTAAGGTCCGCCTCCGCCGAAACTCGCCCAAGTAAAACGCAACCGCTGGCGACAAAAATATTGCGCGCGTGCGCCCAGCGCAATAACTGGCTGTTTTTTCCCAGTTGCAGATCGCCGATTGCTAATGCGGAGCGCAAGCGCACTTTCTCGCCACAATTGATGTTGCCTTTACTGAAAACCTCTTGGGTAAAATTGAAGTCCGGCGGTAGCCGCAAATCACCCAAACCGACCACTAAACGATCCGTGCCCGCCCGTTTTAACTCCTCCGCGCTAGCTGTAAACACGGCATCTTGCTGATACAGGCAATAGTTTTGCTGGCTAAATTGCTCGGTCTTTCCCGATTGATAGTCGTTTATCGCATCCGTGATGAATGCCAGAAAACTTTCCGCAAAATAATCGATATTGCCGGCATTGGCCTGATCCACGGCCACCGGTTCTATATCTTCCTTTAATCGCAGTTCGATTATGGCCGGCAGTAAAGGCAATAAAAAAATACATACCGTGCAGGTGAAGAGTAAGGTCGTCCACATGGCTATGTGCTCACCACCACTTTGCGGTAACGCGGCGTTTTATCCCATTTCAGCTCGCGCGGACTCAATCTTATCGAGTCGAGCATCATCTCCAAAGTTGCCATGGTTATCGAAGACATGCTGATCAGAAAGCCAACAACGGTGACCGGCAACAGCCGGATACGCTTGCGATTGCCGTCGAGATAAACGGCTGCGGCGATCTCAAAAAAAGCCGCAAAATTACCGAGCACGCTGAAGGCGGACATGGCAAACAAACAAAGCGCCAGATCGGGTAAAGGGCTGAGATTGCAATAAAACAAAACCATACCGATAACCCAACCAAACGCCAGCAGTGGCGACATTGCGTAGACGCCCAGCAAGGCCAAGGCATCGAGCTTTTCTAATGGCTTTAAGCCACGCATGACTAAAATCTTGCCGAAATGCCGATATAAGGCTTGGTTATGCCCCTTGGCCCAGCGCTTTATCTGCCTGACCCTGGCCGGCCATTCCTCGGGCACTTCCTCGTAGCATTCGGCGCGGTTTTGATAGACGGTTTTCCAGTTGTTCAGTAAGAAACGAATAGTGAGATCGGTATCTTCCGCCAACACGTCGTCATGCCAGCCGCCCGAACTTTCCAGGGCCTTGATACGAATACCGCCCACAGTCCCGCCATATTGCGGCACCAGCCCCATGTTCATACGCGCTTGCTGATCGACTTGATAACCGGCGGAACGTTCTAAATCCAGCAAACGCGTCAGCAGATTGCCGCCGGCATTTTGCGGCACAACCCGGCCCATGACCGCGCCTACTTCAGGATCGAAGAAGGGTGCCACCAAGTGTTTGATCAGGCCTTTGGCGGGTACGTAGTCCGCGTCGAAAACGATGATAATGCCGGTATCCACTAGTTCGGTGGCATCCTTCAGGGCCGCGGCTTTACCGGCCTTACCGCTGGTACGGTGAAAAGGCCGAATTCTATCGGGATAACGCTCGACGAATTCGTCGATGATTTCCCGTGTACGGTCGCTGGATCGGTCGTTAACCGGCATGAGCAGCATTCTTTCTTGTGGATAATCCACCTCCAGCAAGGCTTCCAGACAACCCGCGATCACGGCTTCTTCATTATGGGCGGCAATAAAAACCGTAATGTTCGGCCAATCCGCGGAATCGATATCGATATAGGGATGTCGCTGACGCCCGAATAAACGATTTAATGTGAAATGATAATGTCGAACAGTGTAAAAAAATAGCAACAACAAAATAAGCAAAAAACCGGCAATGAAGACATTTGCAACCCAATCCGCACTGAATTGAATGGTCAATATCCGCGCAACGTTTGGCCAGACAAATTCCGCAAACGTCGCAATCTGCTCATAAACCCGCAACCCCAAAATATCCGGCCGCAGCGTCAGCGGGAAAATACCGATCTGCCAAAGCTCATGCCGGCTTCCATAGCTGATTGCGGCAAAAATTAAAATCAAGCCCATAGCTAGCCTCGCTAGAATCGAGCTCGATAATCCGGAAAACTTGGCGGAAATGACAGTCATAGGTGTGGCGCGGATTTTTTGATGAATTTTTATCTATTAGCAACGTAAGTAACTGGTTTTATCCGGCTAATTGCCTGTCATGCCTCGATCAGATCTTCTTCAAGCACTTCGCCAGCCGCAGCCTCAGTGAATTCGAAATACTCCCTGAGAATTTTGCTGATCCGCGCCGCGCCATGACCGTCGCCATAAGGTGAAATGCCTTGGGCCATAGCTCTATAGGCAGAGTCATCGTCGAGTAAACGTTGCGTTTCAGCGACGATTCTTTCGTAATTGGCGCCGACCAGCTTTACTACGCCCTGTTCGACAGCTTCAGGGCGTTCGGTCTCGTCGCGCAGCACCAACACAGGCTTGCCCAAAGCGGGCGCTTCTTCCTGAACACCGCCGGAGTCGCTGATTATCAAATAGGCACGTTTCAACGCCGTGACAAAAGGCGCGTAGTCGAGCGGCTCGCACAGAAATATGTTCGGCCGATTACCCAAAATGTCATGTGCGACGTCCTTCACATTGGGATTGGGGTGAACCGGATAAAGGAACTGCACGTCAGAATTATTTTCGGACAAGGCCCGCAAGGCTAAACAGATATTGCGGAACGGTTCGCCAAAATTCTCTCGTCGATGCGAAGTAATCAGCACCAGGCGCTTGCTTGGATCCAGTTCGACCCCCAGCTCCACGTCATTCTCCGCAGTCATCAGCAACGCATCGATCACGGTATTGCCGGTGACATAAATATCCTGA
This sequence comes from uncultured Methylomonas sp., assembly GCA_964529085.1. GTDB lineage: Bacteria > Pseudomonadota > Gammaproteobacteria > Methylococcales > Methylomonadaceae > Methylomonas. Next base: position 19,679 of record CAZGUM010000049.1, read on the forward strand.
TCCGCAATACCCTCGCGAAGAAGGTTTTGCCTGGAACTCTCTGTCGGTGCAAAGTGCCAGCGCACCAAGCGACCGGCGATAACTCGATTGGCCTCCTCGGGAAACGGGTTTTGCATATCCCAGGTTCTCAATCCCGCCTCGACATGCCCAACTTCGATGCGGTGATAAAAACAGGCCAACGCGACCGACATGACCGTTGTGGTATCACCCTGCACTAACACGACATCGGGTTTTTCGCTCAGTAACACCTCGTCCATCTCCAGCAACAAACGCGCGGTTAACGTCGTGAGCGCTTGATTCGGACGCATAATATTCAAATCTATATCGGGTGATATATTGAAGAAACTCAACACTTGGTCGAGCATGTGCCGATGCTGCGCGGTTGCCAGTATCCTTACGTTCGCCCAAGGCTCGTTTTTTAGGGCCAAAATCACAGGTGCCATTTTGATAGCTTCGGGGCGAGTGCCAACTACACAAAGGATTTTTTTCATAAATCGATTGAATTTTTACGATTAAAAATAAGTTTTAGTAACGAAAGAGCTGGTTAAATCGGTACCATCATGACCCAGGATATTGGATGCCAAAAATATAAAACCCAGAAAAATCCAAGCTTCGCGTTGGGGATCAATCGATATAACGCGCCTTTCATAAGAGGAGCGGTACTCGTTGCTTTATATTCCCATCGGGTAAAATGACTGAACAATTCAAAAGAACAAAACCACCTGTCAAGTGAATTTCCGACATAAAACGCGCAAAGACTGTGATGCCCATCACACATATTTTTCTTTTTTTGCAATGGTAAACTGATTTTTAGATTAGTTCCAGCGAAAGATTAGGATTTGATTAAAATTAATTGAACGCACCACGCCAACCTGCAACAGATCTAAGTTTGCGCAACCACTGCATAGCGCGCCATCAGGGTAATTTTTTAGAGCGGTAGGAGGATATTTCGACAAACACCAACTGCGACTCATGGAATCGCCGGCTTTTTATGAGACTACACTCCAAACTGATGGGCAAAAACGGGACTCCAGAAATTCAAGGCTCGGCGCCCTTAAAAAATTGACAACAAGCTGATCCCCTTCATGGCGAGCTTTTCGAACCACGACGGGAATCGGCTTGCTCAGTGCTTCCTCAAGACCGGACAGAGTACAAAGCCGTCTCCAGATTAACTCGCAACGATTCCAGAAAATCCTCTGTCGTCAAATAATGCGAGTCATTTAAATCGTCGCCGTAAATGCACAATGCCAAATCCTTGGTCATTTGTCCGGCTTCGACGGTATCGACGCAGACTTTTTCCAAGGTCTCGCAGAAATTGATCAGCTCGGCGTTGCCGTCCAGTTTGCCGCGAAACGCCAGGCCACGGGTCCAGGCGAAGATCGAGGCAATCGGATTGGTCGAAGTTTTCTTGCCTTGCTGATGCATGCGGTAATGCCGGGTAACCGTGCCGTGCGCGGCCTCGGCTTCCATGATTTTGCCGTCCGGCGTGACCAAGGTTGAGGTCATCAAACCCAACGAACCAAAACCTTGCGCCACGGTGTCGGATTGCACGTCGCCGTCGTAGTTTTTACACGCCCAGACAAAGGCACCGCTCCATTTCAAAGCCGATGCCACCATGTCGTCTATCAGTTTGTGTTCGTAGACGATACCTTTGGCTTGGTATAAATCTTTGTATTCGGCTTGGTAAATCTCTTCGAATATGTCCTTGAAGCGGCCGTCGTATTTTTTCAGGATGGTGTTCTTAGTCGACAGATACAGCGGCCAGCCGCGATCCAGCGCCACGCTGAAACAGCTGCGGGCGAAGCCGGCGATGGATTCGTCGGTGTTGTACATCGCCAATGCGACACCATCGCCTTCAAAGTGATAAACCTCGAAAGCTTGTTCGGCGCTACCGTCGTCCGGGGTAAAGCTGATTTTTAATTTACCTTTGCCTTTAGTCACGAAGTCGGTGGCGCGGTATTGGTCGCCAAACGCATGCCGACCGATGCAGATCGGCTGAGTCCAATTCGGCACCAGGCGCGGCACGTTATTGCAGATGATGGGTTCGCGGAACACGGTGCCGTCCAGGATGTTACGAATGGTGCCGTTCGGCGACTTGTACATTTTTTTCAGGCCAAACTCTTCCACCCTAGCTTCGTCCGGGGTGATGGTGGCGCATTTGATACCGACGCCATGTTTTTTTATCGCGTTGGCGGCGTCGATGGTGATTTGGTCGTCGGTGGCGTCGCGCTGTTCGATACCCAAGTCGTAGTAGTCGATTTGCAGTTCCAGGTAAGGCAGAATCAGTTTGTCTTTGATGAAATGCCAGATGATACGGGTCATTTCATCGCCGTCGATCTCCACCACCGGATTTTTGACGGATATTTTCTTCATAACGTCTCCTCACCTAATCGCTAAAAATAGCCTTCAGTATAGCTTACCCGCCCCCGGAACACGGAATGTTTAACGCCTTACTCAGCGCAGCCGAACACGCCTTGCGCTTTAATCGAATCACGGCAAAAACTAGGCTATACTGCCGAAACGGCGTCAACGCACTACGCCGTAAAGCTTTGTTCTGTAAAGGTATTAGTGTATTTAGCCCAACAACACTATTTTATTTAACAAGATAGTTTCTGAGCGCGCAAAGTGCGGTACTAGACCAGCCAATTTCTAAGTCACGACGGAGATTGTAAGCCAAGCCAGGCGCCGCGGCATGTGTTAGAATCGGGCCAATGCAGGAATTAGACACCTTTAAGTTGATCGAACGGATCAGCGCCTTACTGCGCTCGGAAGAACGCAAAAAATACGCGGCGATCGGCTTGCAACCGGTGCACGGCCAGGTCTTGGAATATCTGGCCAAGTGCAACAAATACAGTAATACCCATGCAGCGGTGGCCGAGTATCTGGGCTTAACCAAAGGCACGGTGTCGCAGACTATCCAGATTCTGGAGCGTAAGCATTATCTGGATAAGACCACGGACGTTTTAGACGGCAGGGTGGTGCATTTGGGCTTGACCGAGGCCGGCAAGCGCCTAATCGACGAGTTAAAGCCGCTGGATATTTTTAAGCAGGCCGAATCCAAGGTCAGCCGCCAGGAGTTCGATACCATCGGCCAGGCGCTGCAAACCACGCTGGGTGTGTTGCAGAAAGTCAATGAATCCAAGAGTTTTGGTTTGTGCCGTTCCTGCCATTATTTTTCGGTAGAACAGCATCACTATCAATGCGGCCTGACAGAGCAACCGTTGGATCGCGAGGATACTGATAAAATATGCCGTGAGCATTTACCCGTTCCCAATTCATTCATAGACCAAGAGTAATTATCATGTTCGATCCCAAAGCCATAGACAATCTTGCCGAGCGTATCGCCGGTGCCATCCCTCCCGGCTTGACCAACCTGAAAGACGACGTGGAAAAAAACGTCCACGCCTTGCTGCAAAGCGGCCTTTCAAAATTAGACCTGGTCAGCCGCGAAGAATTTGAAGTGCAAAAAGCCGTATTGGCGAAAACCCGCGCCCGTTTGGAAGAACTGGAAAAACGCGTCGCGGAACTGGAACAACGGATACCGCAAGCCTAAAACGCCATGTCGCTGGCCGTCGTTTACAGCCGGGGCCGCTCCGGCATAGACGCCCCGCAAGTGACGGTGGAAGTGCATGTCAGTAGCGGGCTTCCGGCCCTAAACATCGTCGGTTTGCCTGAGACAGCGGTTAAAGAAAGCAAGGATAGGGTGCGCGGGGCGATCATCAATTCGCACTTCGAATTTCCGTTTCAGCGTATCACGATCAATCTGGCCCCCGCCGATTTACCCAAGGAAGGCGGCCGCTTCGATCTGGCTATTGCGCTGGGCATCCTGGCCGCTTCCGGGCAAAT